>CALYAB010000015.1 GCA_944393395.1 uncultured Clostridia bacterium | reverse complement strand
CAATTTGGAGTGTCCTTAAAGAATATAACTACTAAAAAACGAGGAGGAGAAAATGATATATAAAGAAAAGTTCAAAGTGGGATTAAAAGATGTCTGGGCTAAAAATGAAGTGAGCAATATTGCGATACTAGAATATTTGGAAGATGTAGCAGCATATCATTCTGATAGTGTAGGTTATGGAATAAATACAATTGAAGAAACACATTTAAGTTGGTTATTATTAGATTGGGAGCTAGAAGTAATAAAAAGACCAGTTTATGGACAAGTTCTAGATATACATACTTGGTCTAGAAGAATAGAAAAATTTTATGCTTATCGTGATTTTGAGGTTTATGATGAAAAAAATAATTTGTGTGCAATTGCAACTTCAAAATGGTTGTTAGTAGACAGTAAAACAGGAAAAATAGCTAGAGTTGAAAAAGAAATGGCAGATAAATATCATTCAGAGATTGGAAAAAAAGTATTTAAAGAAGATAAAATTGAAAAACCAAAAGAACCAAAAGAATATGAAAGTGAGATAAGCTATACTGTTAGAAGAAGGGATATAGATGTAATAGGACATATGCATAATTTGTATTATTTATATTTAGCATATGAGAGTTTACCAGGAAAAGAATATGAAAAGAGGCCATTTAATCATGTTAAGATTCATTACAAGAAAGAAATAAAACTAGGAGAGACAGTGAAATGTAAGTATGTGAAAGGAAATGAAAAAAATATAGTAGCAATAAGGAGTGAAGATGATAAGGTTTTACATGCTATAATTGAAATTTATTAATACTTCTATAATATAGCTTTTGGTTATTTAATAAATAATTGTGAATTGTGACCGTAATGAATAAAAAATAAAAAAATGGCAAAAAATATTGAAAAATATTATTATAGTATGATATAATAGTCGATAGTGTTTAAGAAAGTAAGGAGGAATAAAAATGAAAGAAAGAATAAGAAAAACAAGAATTATCGGAACAATCGGACCAGCAAGTGAGAGTGAAGAAGTTTTTACAAATTTAGTTAAGGCTGGATTAAATGTAGCAAGAATAAATTTTTCACATGGTGGTTATGAAGAAAATGCAGAAAAAATAGAAACAATAAAAAGAGTAAGAGAAAAATTAAATAAACCAGTTGCATTATTATTAGACACAAAAGGCCCTGAAATAAGAACAGGAAAACTTGAAACAGGAGATGAAAAAGTAACAATCCATGAAGGACAAGACTTTACATTTGTTTATGATGACATTATAGGAAATGAAACAAAAACAACAATAAGTTATAAAAATTTATATCAAGATGTAGAACCAGGAGCTACAATATTAGTTGATGACGGTGCACTAGAATTTAAAGTAGTAGAAATTGTAGACAAAGATATTAAATGTAAAGCAATGAATACAGGTAGATTAGGTAGTAGAAAAACAATGAATGTTCCAGGATTAAAGCTTAATTTACCAGCTTTAGCTCAAAAAGATATAGATGATATAAAAAATGGAATAAAAGCAGGATTTGACTTTATAGCAGCATCATTTGTAAGAAGAGCATCAGATGTACAAGAAATAAAAGATTTATTAAAAGCAAATGGTGGAGAACATATAAAAGTTATATCAAAAATAGAAAGTAAAGAAGGTATAGATAACTTTGAAGAAATATTAAAGATATCAGATGGTATAATGGTAGCACGTGGAGATATGGGTGTTGAAATACCAATGGAAGAAGTACCAATTGTTCAAAAACATTTTATAAAAAGATGTAATAAAGTAGGAAAACCAGTAATAACAGCTACACAAATGTTAGAATCAATGACTTCAAATCCAAGACCAACAAGAGCAGAAGTAAGTGACGTTGCAAATGCCGTATATGATATGACAAGTTGTATAATGCTTTCTGGAGAATGTGCTATGGGTAAATATCCTGTAGAATGTGTTGAAACAATGGTAAAAATATCAAAATCTATAGAAAGTACAGTTAATTATTGGAAAAGATTTAATAAAAAAGATTCTAAAAAAATCGAACCAGAAGATACAGAGAAAAACATTGCATATACAACATGTGTAACAACACAACAAGTAAAAGCTGATGCAATTGTAGCATATACTCATACTGGTAATTCAGTAAGATATATTTCTGGAATGGGACCAGGATGCCCTATATTTGCAATAACAGATAATGAATCAACATATTATCAATTAGCTGTTACTTGGGGAGTAAAACCAATCTTTATAAAGGATGAAAAAACAGTTGAAGCTACAATACAAAAAGGAGTTCAAAGATTAAAAGACGAGAAATATTTAGAAAAAGGTGATAAGATAGTTCTTGCAGGAGGACCAAAAATTTTACCAGATGCAGCAGAAAGTAAGTTTATTGGTGGAGTTGCTGTTATATAATTTAGGAAAAATCTTATATGAGGTCAAGATAAAAGCCGATTTTTCCCATACAATAAAAAACGACATGTTAGTATTTAAAATATTAAAATACTTAAACATGTCGTTTTTAATTATATAGAAAATATAAAATCTTTATGTTTCTTAGAAAAGTAATAGAATATATATTTATAAATTAAAACTATATGGTAATAGTTCATTTAATGTTCTTTTTTCAATTTTATTATCTCCATAATACATATAAATTTCGAAATCTTTATCACAAAATTCAGACATAAATTGCCTACAATATCCGCAAGGTGAAGTATACTCAAGGGCTTCTTTTCCGCCTAAAACTAAAAGACATTTAAAATCTTTTTCTCCTTCTGAAATAGCTTTTGAAAAAGCTACTCTCTCAGCACAAATAGACATGATTCCATCGTTTTCAATATTGCAACCAGAAAATATTTTACCACTTTTAGTAAGTAAAGCACATCCTACTCTATAATTTGAATATGGTGAATAGGAATGTTCTCTTGCTTTTTTTGCAGTATCAATTAATAAATTAATATCCATATTTTATCTATCCTTTCTTAATTTGTAATTAAATTATTTTTGTATTAGAAGTAATTTTGCTAAATCGCTCTTTAATACAATATATCATAAATAAAATAAAAATGCCATATTAAATATCTAAAATATAAGTCAACCTTTTTTGTTAACCTACATATAATGTAACAAAAGGAGGAATTTTAATATGTTTAGAAGAAGATGTTATTGTATGAACAATAATTATGGAAATAATTCATGTGGATTACAAAATGAAATAATGGAAAATAAATGTAGTAATGTAATGTCATATGAAGAAAATTCTAACAGTTGTGATTGTGGATTTGACGAAGAACAAAATGTATTTCCAGATAATCCGATGTTAGCTCAAAGTTATGTACCTATTCAATATATGGATAGAACATTTAAACCATGTGTAGGACTAAAAATGGGAACAATTTTTCCAGAATTAGTAAGCCCATATTCACCAGGTCAATCAATGGAGGAAATAAACTATATTGCAATGACCAATGAAATAGGAAAGGGGTGCAATAAATGTCAATAAATGAATATAGAAATTGTGGATGTCAAAATCAAGAAGATAATGAAATGATGTGTTGCAATCAAATGCAAGATGAACAAAACACTGTAGATTGTGATGAAAGAAGAGAAATGGCTGAGCAAATAAGATGTTATGAGTTTGCAATAAATGAATTAGCATTATATTTAGATACACATCCAACAGATCAGAAAGCACTTTGTTTGCATAGAAAATATTGTAAGGAACTTAAAGAATTAAAAGATAAATACCAAAAGGTGTTTGGACCATTAACTATAAAATATCCTTGTAATAAATGGAGATGGCTTGAAGAACCTTGGCCATGGGAAAGGGGGAATTACTAATGTGGACATATAATAAAATGTTACAATATCCAATTAATATAAAATGTACAGATCCAAGACTTGCAAAAGTAATTATATCACAATATGGTGGACCTGATGGAGAATTAGCTGCATCACTTAGATATTTGTCACAAAGATTTGGTATGCCAGATCAAAATTCAAAGGCAATATTAAATGATATACGGTACTGAAGAATTAGCTCACTTAGAAATGGTAGGAACTATTGTACACCAATTAACAAAAGGAGCAAGTATTGAAGAAATAGAAAAAGCAGGATTAAGTGCATATTACACAGACCATGGTCTAGATGTATACCCACAAGCAGCAGCAGGCTTCCCATTTAATGCAGGAGTATTAGCTTGCAAAGGAGATCCAATCGCAAACTTACAAGAAGACTTAGCGGCAGAACAAAAAGCAAGAGCCACATATGAAAAGTTAATTGACTTATGTAGAGATAACCCAGATGTATTAGATCCATTAAGATATTTGAGAGAAAGAGAAATAGTACATTTCCAAAGATTTGGAGAGGCACTAAGAGGTGTTCAAGATAAACTAGCAGAAAAGAAATATTATATGAATAATAATAATAATTGTGGTTGTAATTAAAAATAAACTCCTATATTTTGATAATATGGGAGTTTTGTTTTTTAAATATTATTTTTAAATAAGTTTAGATATTGTTTTCCTTCGTTTTTAAGAATTTCTAATAGTTCTTTCTCTAGTATGTCAAATTCTTTTTTCTTGTACCAATGTAAGGTTAAATATATTTTGTAAAAAATGGTAAAACACTATGAAGATTTAAGAAAATATGATATTGTATTTATATATTAAAGAAATATATGTAAAAATATAAATTATAAATAGGAGGAAACGAATTGGTACTTATATATGTGGTAGTTCTAGCAGGAATATTTGGGGCAATAGGTCAGTACTTAGACAAACATTTAGTAAATATAGGAATAAGTAGAAAAGATTATTTTTATTATATGTGTGTAACTATGATACCATTTTCAATTATTATGCTAATTATAGAGTATTTTACAAATCAATTAAAATTTGAATTTGGAATTATTCCTATAATTTTACTTTTTCTTGCAATGTTTTTAAGATATAAAAAGCAGCATACAATAGTAGGATGTTTAAAATATTTGAATCCTTATGAAGATTCAGCATACTTAACTTTAAGTATTATAATAGCTTTTATAATAGACGTTATTTTAGGGATAGAAAATTTAGGTATAATATCAATTCTATCAATATTATTAACAGTTATTGGTGTATTTGTAATAGCGAATTCTAAAATCAAAATCAAAAATTTGCAAAAATATTTATTGATAAGAATATCAACCTCTTTATTAATGAGTTATGTAACACACTTTATTTTACAATATTGGTCTAATGCAGTATTTATTTTAATATTAAATCTATTTTTAACTATTATGTTTTCAAAAGGATATAGTTTTAAATATTATAAAGAACACAGAAATACTATAAAATGGGTATTAGTCCAACAAATATTTGGATTTTGCTCATTGTATTTAAGTAATTACTTATCAAGCAATTCTGTAACATTAAGTTCTTACGTAAGACCCACATCAATAATAGTTGTAGTAATGATTTCAATGTTTTTTAAAGATAAGAATAAAAAGCCTACATTAAAACAGATATTGGGAATTATATTAGTAGTTACAGGTATATGTTTAATAAACTGATAGTAGAAGTATTGTGGCTAACTCAAAAAGGAATGGCAAAAGTTTTTGATTGTAGTGTAGATAATATTATCTTTGCATTTAAAAAATATTTTTAAAGATAATGAGTTAGATGAAAATTCAGTTACCGAGAAATCCTCGATAACTACTTTTGATAAAAAAACATATTTTAACTGCACTAGAAATTTGTTGTAAATATAAAATTTAAAAATAGATAAAAACACTTGATTTTGTAAATAAAATGAAGTATAATGAATATACTAATATTGATAAATTAATTTATCAAATAAACTAGGTTGCACAAGCCTTTGATTAATTTCATAAACGAGTGCAAATTTAAACATTAGGTTAGATATGAGCCTTTAGGATGCGAATCCTATAAACGAATATCCTATTGAACATTAGGTTAGAAACGAGCCTTTAGGTTAAACTATAAACGAGTTTCCAGAAAAATTAGGGGGTACTATAAAAGTATCCCCTATACTTATAAATGGAGGAATTTATGAAAGACAATAAGAAAATAAAGTTAGGAAAATTAAATTTTTATATTATAGATAATAATTATATTGATTATTTAAGTCAGTTTGACAAACATATTGCTTACAATAAAAATCAAAAAAGACCATACATAGGAGTTGTAATTGTTGTTGAAGAATATTATTATTTTGCACCTTTATTTTCTCCAAAACCAAAACATAAAACATATAAAGATAATTTAACTTTTTTTAAAATTAGAAATACTAAAACAAAAAATGATTTGGGTATAATTAGATTTTCAGATATGATACCAGTACCACAAGAAAGTGTCTATTTATTAGATATAAAAAGCAAAAGTTATGGGTATAAAAGACTACTTTCAGAACAATATTCTTACATAAACAAACCCGAAAATAAAGCAAAAATTATGGAAAAAGCAGAAAAGATTTATAGTATAGTTACTAAAAATAGTAAAAGTAAGATGGCTAAATTTTATAAAGATTTAAGTTGTGATTTTAAATTATTAGAAGAAAAAAGCGCTGAATATAAAGTTTAATAAATAAAAAGTTCACTAAGTGTACTTTAATTCACTTGGTGAACTTTTTATATACTATTTCGTAGCCAATAGTCATAAATTTTTTAATTGACAACAGCATGGTACAGAAGAATTAGCTTACTTAGAAATGGTAGGAACTATTGTACACCAATTAGCAAAAGGAGCAAGTATTGAAGAAATTGAAAAAGCAGGATTAAGCGCATATTATACAGACCATGGTGTAGATGTATATCCACAAGTAGCAGCAGGCTTCCCATTTAATGCAGGAGTATTAGCTTGTAAAGGAGATCCAATCGCAAACTTACAAGAAGACTTAGCGGCAGAACAAAAAGCAAGAGCTACTTATGAAAAGTTAATTGACTTATGTAGAGATAACCCAGATGTATTAGATCCATTAAGATATTTGAGAGAAAGAGAAATAGTACATTTTCAAAGATTTGGAGAGGCACTAAGAGGTGTTCAAGACAAACTAGCAGAAAAGAAATATTATATGAATAACAATAATAATTGCGGTTGTAATTAAAAAGAAACTCCTATATTTTGATAATATGGGAGTTTTGTTTTTTAAATATTGTTTTTAAATAAGTTTAGATATTGTTCTCCTTCGTTTTTAAGAATTTCTAATAGTTCTATATTAAAGAAATATATGTAAAAATATAAATTATAAAAATGATGAAAGATTTATTAAAGGTAATAAGCTTGTTGATTTAGAAAATAAACTTGACTATCATTTGAAAATTTAGCAAATAGTTATTAGGAATTTTCTTGTGTCATAAAATTAGTTCAGGGGATGGGGATTAGGTATTGTAAATTACAATATTTTGCTATATAATGTACAAAAAAGAGAGGATTAAGAGATGAATAATTATTTTGAAAATTTAGATGAAACTATAAAACAATATTTTAACATACTGTCAGATGAAATACCTGACTTTTTACAAGATTATATAGATACTCCTGAAATGCAAAAGCAAAATGGAATTAGTGTATCTTGTGGAACAATATATTCTAAAATGTATAACTCAATGTGGTATTCAAGTTTAGACCACAGTGTAGCAGTTAGCTTAATAATTTGGCATTTTACAAAAGATAAGAAACAAACTCTAGCTGGACTTTTTCATGATATAGCAACACCAGTTTTTAAGCATTGTATTGATTTTATGAATAAAGATTATGAAACACAAGAATCTACAGAAGAATTGACTACTAAAATTATAAAAGATTCTAGAGAAATAATGAAATTATTAGAAAGAGATAAGATTCAAATAGAGGAAGTTAATAATTATCATATATATCCTATTGCAGACAACGATACACCACAATTAGCAGCAGATAGATTAGAATATACTCTTTCAAATGGTTTAGGTGCAACTGAGAAAATATGGGGATTAAAGGAAATAGAAGAAATCTATAAAGATATAGAAGTTCAAAGAAATGAGAAAGGAATGGAAGAACTTGGATTTAAAAATAAAGAAATAGCAGAAAAATTTGTACATACAATGAGTATATTGTCTTCCATGTATATAAGAAGTAAAACTAAGTTTTCAATGCAATTTCTAGCTGATATTATGAAAAAAATGTCTGAAAATCATCTAATAAGCATAAATGACTTATATAATCTTTCAGAAAAAGAAGTTATACAAAAAATAGAAAATTGTAATATAGACAATATATCTAAATGTTTTGAATTATGGAAAAATGCTACAGAAGTAAATGAAGCTGATAGTAAAGTAAATGATAAATATTGTGTTAACATAGATAAAATAAAAATAAGATATATTAATCCTTTGGTAAGAAGAGGAAATGAGTTTATACGAATAAATAAGATTTCAAATATAGCAAAAACAGATATTGAAAAAGCATTAAATTATAAAACTAAAAAATACGCCTATCTAAATTTCTATTTTAATTAATTTAATAAAGATTCTGTATCATTCCAGATATACTTTATAAAAATAAGTCGTGGTTAGAGTGAATGTGTTATCACACAAATTTGACTTATTTTTAAGACGCATTGTTTATTAAACTAAAAATATTTCAAGGTAAATATCTTTAAAATTTTGTGATTTTTTTGTTAAAAACGAAAGCAGGATAGTGATGCTTAACACATCACCCATATGAAATTATGAAAATTTGGGAAAAGTATTGATTTTGTAAATAAAATAAATATATAATGAATATACTAGTAAAGATACTTTTGAAGTATCTTTGTCCAAATCAAATGTGAACTGCCACCCTGTTGGCGAAATATAAATGCACAGGTGAGCAAATGCTACTCGCAACCCTACTTGCGACAAATAAATGTGTAGGTGGACAAATGTAATAAAAATCTACCTTTTCGGAGGTAGATTTTCTTTATCTTTTCTTAATCGTTTAGCCATTTCTTTCCAATCTGACATATTAATCCCTCTTTAAATTGTTTACAAATTATCATTTTTAAACAATTCTTTAATATATAATTCTCTATTTTCAAGTTCATTATTTTTACTTTGTAATAGATTCTCAAAAAACATTACCAAATAATCAAATGTAGGATAAATTCCTTTTGGAATATTTCCATAATTACTTCTAACTAAAGCGTTTCTAAAGTATAAACTGTGTTCTTTAAATATATCATTATTAACATCAAATCCCATATTGTTTAGATATTTTTCAATAAATACTGCGGTTGTTCTTGTGTTACCTTCTCCAAATGGATGTACTTGCCAAATACTTGAAGTGAATTTTGCAATATGTTTTATCAATTCATCTTTATTTAGTTTTGAATAATCAAATTCTTTTTCTTCCTTAAAATCATAATCAAAATAGCTTTCTATATCTTGATAATTTACATATTTAACAGTGTCTCCATTAAGGATGTCCTCTTTTTTTGTAATATTATAATTTCTATAATTACCTGCAAAATCATAAATATCTTTAAATAGGTATTTATGGATATTCTTTAAAGTAATAGGACTAAAACCAAAACTATTATCTTCTAAAAGCTGTGCTATTCTTAAGGAAACTAAATCACATTCTTTTTCTCTTTGAATATTTATGTCATTAGAATTTTGTGTTTCATAATACGTTTTTAATAAGTTTTCGACTTCGCTATACTTTAATTCCCCATTAATATTTTTTTGAGATAGGTCTAATAAATATTTAGAAGGCTCTAAATTATCAACTTTATTTAATCCAATACCAGTATTCCAATACTCTTGTTTTTTTGCAGTATCAGTTGTTTCATTTTCAATTATATAATTTTCTTCATTAGACATATAAAAACCTCCTAACCCTTTTTTTACTACTTTTGTATTATACCATAAAATACTTAATATTACTATATCTAATAACTTATTTTCATTTTTACTTTTGTAACCCTATAATATAAATATATAAAGTAATACATTGTCAATGAAGAAAACATATATGAAGCAAAAATTCTACCCAAATTTGAAAAAAATTTTAATTTCTTGACATTAAGTAGGAGTTATGGTAAATTATCATCATAAATTCATCTGGTAATATCCAGTTTATATAGATGTAACTAATAAACAAAGTTGTTAAGTTAGGAGGTAGACTTATGAATATTAACAGAATGATAAAAAAAATGATGGAAAAAAGCAATGGAGAAGTACGTATAGTAAAAATACCACTAGAAGAAAAACCTACTGAAGAGTCTTTAAGAAAACTAGACCTAGAAATAAAAGCTCAAATTTATGAAAATCTGGCTATGGAGCTCAGAAGTTATATTAATGCTAGTAAGAAATAGGTTAAACTTTTAAACAATAATTTGTTAAGTTTCGATATAAAGAGGAGTGCTAGAAACAGCGCTTCTTTTTTCTTGAACAGTAAAATAATAAAAAATAATTATAAAAACATTGACTTGGAGTTAAGTCTAAGTGATATATATAATATATAATGAAATTGGAAAGAATAATATATGAAAGGAATGATGAAAAATGGCAAAATCAAAGGTTTATTTTACAAAGGAGATTACTCCAGAAAGCTTAATCAAAATGTATGAAACATTGGGACAAGAATTAAAAGGAAAAGTTGCTGTAAAATTATCAACAGGAGAAGCAGGAGGACATTATTTTTTAAATCCAAATTTAATAAAGGATTTAGTTCACAAAGTTAATGGAACAATTGTAGAATGTAATACTGCTTATGCAGGAAAGAGAAATACAACAAAAGACCATTGGGAAACAATAAAAGATCATGGATTTTTAGATATAGCAAAAGTAGATATTATGGATGAAGAAGGAGATATGCCAATACCAGTAGAAAATGGATTTCATTTGAAAGAAAACTATGTAGGAGAACATCTTAAAAATTATGACTCAATGCTTGTATTATCACATTTCAAAGGACATGCAATGGGAGGATTTGGAGGAGCACTAAAAAATATTTCAATAGGAATAGGTTCTTCAAATGGAAAAGCATGGATTCATACAGCAGGAAAAACAAAAAATCCAGCAGAGTTATGGGATAATTTGCCAGAGCAAGATCATTTCTTAGAGTCAATGGCAGATGCTTGTGAAGGTGTTATAAATTATATAGGAAAAGAAAATATGGTATATATAAATGTTGCAAACAATTTATCAGTTGATTGCGATTGTGATTCAAACCCACATGCACCAGAAATGGCAGATTTAGGAATATTTGCATCAATAGATCCAGTAGCTTTAGATCAAGCATGTTATGATGCAGTAGTAAATGCAGAAGATGAAGGAAAAAAGGCTTTAATAGAAAGAATGGATTCAAGACATGGAATTCATACAGTAGAAGCAGCAAACAAACTAGGTCTTGGAAATAGAGAATATGAAATAATTAATATCTAAATTTAAAGGAGAACAAATTATATGAAAACACTATATTTTGATTGCTCTAGTGGAATTAGCGGGAATATGACTATTCGGAGCATTGCTAGAAATAGTAGGAGATGAAAACTACTTTTTGAATGAAATAAAAAAATTAAATATTGATGGTTATAAAATAGAAATTTCTAAAAAAGTAAAAAATGGAATTACAGGAACATATGTTGATGTTATTTTAGAACATCAACATATAGAACACCATCATGAACATAGAAACTTAAATGATGTATATTCAGTAATTGATAATAGTTCGATAGATGAAAAGAGTAAAGAATTAGCTAAAAGAATTTTCTTAAGAGTAGCAAAAGCAGAATCAAAAGTTCATAATAAGCCATTAGAAGAAGTACATTTTCATGAAGTAGGAGCAATAGATTCTATTATAGATATTGTAGGTACAGCTATTCTTATAAATAAAATAAATCCAGATAAAATAATTTCAAGTATTGTTAATGATGGATATGGATTTATAGAGTGTGCACATGGTACGATGTCTGTACCAGTACCAGCTACAAGTGAAATATTTGCAAATTCAAACGTTAAATTTAGACAAATAGATATAGATACAGAATTAGTTACACCAACTGGAGCAGCAATTATAGCAGAACTTGCAACAGATTTTATAACTTTACCTGCTATGGTAACAGAGAAAATAGGTTGGGGAACAGGATCAAAAGATTTAAAAATACCAAATGTTTTAAAAGTATATTATGGAGATATACAAGAGCAAAATGAAAATTTTGTAGTAATGGAAACAAATATTGATGATTGTAGTGGAGAAGTGTTAGGATATACTCAAGAAAAATTATTTCAAAATGGTGCATTAGATGTATTTTATACACCAATATTTATGAAGAAAAACAGGCCAGCATATAGATTAACAGTTATGTGTAAGAAAGAAGACATGTTTAAATTACAGAACATAATGTTTAGAGAAACAACTACAGTAGGAATAAGGTATCGTTTTGAATCTCGTACAGAATTAGGAAGAGAATTTGAAGAGATAGATACAAAATACGGAATTTTAAGAGTAAAAAAAGTAATTAATAATGGTGAAATATATATTTATCCTGAATATGAAAGCATGAAAGAATTAGCAGAAAAAAATAATATTCCATTAAAAGAGTTGTATAAACTTGATGAATTAAAAGCAGATTAATTATTTGCTGAATATAGAATAGTAAGTTTATTAAGAATATAACTATAAGGAGGATTTATTATGCATATGGCAGATGCTATGGTAAGTCCAGCAGTTGGAGCTACAATGTATGTGGCAACTGGACTTGCAACAGCTTATTCAATACATAAATTAAGAAAAGAAGAAAATTTAAACAAAAAAATACCTACAATGGGAGTAATGGGAGCATTTGTATTTGCAACACAAATGGTTAATTTTACAATACCAGGAACAGGATCATCAGGACATTTATGTGGAGGATTATTATTATCAGCAATACTTGGACCTTATGCAGGTTTTTTAAGTATGATAGGTGTTTTACTAATACAATGCCTATTTTTTGCTGATGGAGGACTTTTAGCACTTGGTGGAAATGTGTGGAATATGGCATTTTATGGGTGCTTTATAGGCTCTTTAATATGGAAACTTGTAATGAAAAAAGGAATGTCAAAGAAAAAGATAGCTTTTGCATCTATATTAGGTTCAATTTTAACATTACAAATGGGAGCGTTTTCTGTAGTAATTGAAACATTGTTATCTGGGGTTACAGAGTTACCATTTGGAACATTTGTAACTTTTATGCAACCGATACATCTAGCAATAGGATTAATAGAAGGCTTAATTACAGCAACAGTATTGTGCTTTGTATATGAAGCAAGACCAGAAATGTTATGGAATAATAATAAAAATGAAAGTACAGTAAAAGCAAATAGATTTTCTTATAAAAAAACAATTGCAATCCTTGCTTGTTTATTTGTGATAATAGGTGGAGGGATTTCACTTTTAGCATCAGCTAATCCAGACGGACTAGAATGGTCAATAGAGAAGATTACAGGTAGTACAGAAATTGAAGGAGAAAACGATTCAGTATATGAAACAGTACAAGGAATCCAAGATGCAACATCAATCTTGCCAGATTATACACTTAAAGATACAGAATCAACTATTGGAACATCAGTATCAGGAATAGTTGGAGGTATAGTTACAGTAGTATTTTTAATCGTTATAGGTCAAGTTATTAAATTAACTAGAAAAAAGGAAGCAAAAGTAAATGAGTAAAATATCTAATGCAATTAAGGAAGTACATTTTATTGATAATAAAGCAAATAATAATAAATTTTTAAATAAAATTCATCCACTAGTAAAACTAATAATTACAATAATATATATAGTATTGTTAACCTCAATTAATAAATATGATTTAATAACAACTTTGACGATGAGCATATATTTATGGTTCATTAGTTTACTTGGTGAAATATCTATACGTAGAGTTATAGAGAGATTGAAAATTGTATTTTTATTGCTTATTATATTAGGAATTGCTAACCCTATTTTAGACAGAAATGTTATTTTTTATATAGGAATTATACCAGTTACGACTGGTATAATTTCAATGTTAACATTAATATTAAAAGGATTTTTTACAGTTATTATGCTAATTTATAGATATATCATTGTCTTTTTCAAAGAAGTAGAAAGGATATGGACAGCTTATCAAATGAGAGCACCAAAACAAAATGGAGTAAATTTTAAAGCATGGGGAAGCATGATAGGAAGTCTTATGATTAGAAGTATAGATAAAGCTCAAATGGTTTATGAATCAATGGAGCTTAGAGGATTTAATCCAGAAACATTTTTTGTAAAAACGCAAAAAATTACTAAAAGAGATGCATTATATTTAATTATAGGTATGGTTTTATTAGTAACTATTAGATGGATACCAATTTTTGAGTTAGTTGGAAACTTATTTGTATAGAGGAGCAAAAAGAAAATGATAGAAGTAAAGAATGTAAACTTTAAATATAGTAGTAGTAATAAAGATACACTTTCAAACATTGATTTAAAAATAAATAAAGATGAAAGTGTTGGGATAATAGGTGCAAATGGTGCAGGGAAATCTACTATTTTAAAATTATTGGTAGGATTAGAACTACAATTTCAAGGAGAAATACTTATTAATGATTTAAAAGTAGAAAAGAAAAATCTATCAGAGATAAGGCGAAAAATAGGTTATGTATTTCAAGATAGTGAAGCTCAACTATTTATGCCAACTATATATGAAGATGTTGCATTTGCACCTAAAAATTATGGTTATTCTGAAGAAAAAGTACATGAAAGAACAATAAAAGCATTAGAGAGTGTGGGAATTGCAGAATTAAAAGATAGACAGATATATCGCTTGTCCGGAGGACAGAAAAAATTAGCTTCAATAGCAACAGTGTTATCAATGAACCCAGAAATATTAATTTTTGATGAGCCAACTGTTACGCTTGACCCTAAAAACAGAAGAAGATTTATTGAGATTTTAAACTCTTTAAAAACAACTAAAATTGTAACATCACATGATTTAGATTTAATTTATGATACTTGTGATAGAACAATTTTAGTAGCAGAAGGGAAGATAGTGAAAGATGGAAGAACTGAAGAAATTTTAGAGGATAAAGAATTGTTGGAGAATAATGGACTGGAATTACCATTGTCATTAATAAAGAGGTAATAGTCTGAATTGTAACAACAGATATCATGAAATTAGTTACTAAACCATTATCTAGTAACTAAAATTACGAAAAAAAGAGAATTAATTATTGAAATACAGTATTGTTCATACTAGGATTACAATTTGAAAGAAAGATAGCAATCTACAAAGCTATCTTTCTTGATCAATTTCAGTAAGATTTTTTAATATATCAGGACTTCCAATTTTTTGAGTTCCCATTAAAACACCATCTTCTGTTCTAAATAAATTAGAAAGTAGTGTGACTGTATAATTTTCCTTTGCTAATTTTTGTCTAAATAAATCTAAAGAGTGGCATTGCTTATCAGATATTGAAGTTGGAATGTAAAGTAATCCTGTTTTTAGATTTGGTGTAGATGTATTTTCAGCAAATACAATATGACCAAGTTGTTGTATTTCAAAGAAAATACTATTTACATCATGTTTATCTTTGAGGTTTTGTAATGTTTTAGAATCTAAAAAATGAGTTTCTAAAAATTCTTTCATATAAAAATAATGAGCTGTATCGATTTCATCTTTATATATTTTTTCAATCTGACCATCTTTATTTACACCATCCACAGCGTTCTTTCCATAAATAAAAGCAATTTTTAAATTTTCAATTAAATTTTCTTTATTAGTTTCCATAATTACTCCTTTTCTGCTATATTATATACAACAAATAAATTATATCATAGAATTTTTTAAAATAAAATAGATATTAAAATTGTTTTTTTCAATTAGTAACAATTTATTTATAAAAATTCAAAAAAGGGCTTGAAATGAAGGCTATTTTATGATAAAATATTACATGTGAGGAAAATAAAGTAAAACCAATTAAAAAGCAAAGTATATATATTTTAAATATTTACGAGAGAAAATGGTCATTGGCTGGAAACCATTAAATATAGTATATAGAAATTTCACTTTTTAGGTCCTTTTTTGAACAAACAGTAGAAAAAGGCGGTTGGACCGTTAAAACTATAATGAGGTTAGTAAAAAAATATACTAATAAAATTAGGTGGTACCACGGAAAATAGCCATTTCGTCCTAACAATAAAATAGGAAGAAATGGTTTTTTGTGTAATAGGAAAAATTAAGTTTTTCCTATTACACAAAAAACAACGTTGCACAGAAAAATTGCACAGCAATTTTTTGCGTCGACAAATCTTTACGCTAGTAATGGCAAATATTTTTAAGTTTTTAATAAAATTTAATAAAAGGATGTTGATAAATATGAATAATGAAGGAAAATGTATTGAATATTATTTCGATTCAAAAACTTTTACAAAAGAACAATTAATAAAAAATATAGAAGAAGCAAAATTAGAATTTCCAAATAAAAAAATCGAACCAAATTTATTTTTAAATCAATGGGGAGTATATATTTTAAAAATTAATTTTACAGATAAAATCAAATATATTAGTGATTTTAAAGAAAAGAAAAAAAATAGGAAAGTGCTACTTCTTACAGAGAAAAATCAAAAAATCAGCAAAAAAAGAACATCTTTATTAAATAGAAAATATGGAGAATATAAAAAAACTGGTGAATATAAACCAATATAGAGAAAGGAATGTGCGAAAATGAAAGACAAAATTGCAGAAATCAAAAAAAATTCTATAGAAGAAATTACAAATTGTAAAAATTTAAAAGATTTAAATGAGTTAAGAGTAAAATATTTAGGTAAAAAAGGAGAATTAACCATAATATTAAGAGGTATGGGAACAGTATCTCCTGAAGAAAGACCAATAATAGGTAGTTTAGTAAATGAATTAAGAGAAGAAATAGTAAATTTAATTCAAGAAAAAGAAAAAGAATTTAAAAATCAAGAACTTTTAAAAAGATTAGAAAGTGAAAGCATAGATGTAACAGAGCCAAGTAAAAAAGTAGATTTAGGAACTTTACATCCAATAACAAGAACAATAGAAGAAGTAGAAGAAATATTTTTAGGAATGGGATATCAAATTGCTGATGGGCCAGAAGTGGAAAAGGCAATATATAATTTTGATAAGTTAAATACACCGCCAGATCATCCGGCAAGAGATGTTCAAGACACATTTTATATAACAGATGATATTGTTTTAAGAAGTCAAACATCTCCTGTTCAAGCAAGAGTTATGGAAAATCAAAAACCACCAATAAAAATTATATGCCCAGGAGCAGTATATAGATCAGATAGCGTAGATGCCACACATTCACCAGTATTCCACCAAGTTGAAGGATTAGTGGTAGATAAAAATATTTCAATGGCAGATTTAAAAGGAACATTAGAAATGTTTGCTCAAAAATGTTTAGGGGAAAATACAAAAATAAGATTTAGACCACACCATTTCCCATTTACAGAGCCATCAGCAGAAGCTGATGTGTCATGCTTTGTGTGTGGAGGAAAAGGTTGTAGAGTATGTAAAGGAGAAGGATGGATAGAATTATTAGGTTGTGGAGAAGTTCATCCAAATGTTCTAAAAAATTGTGGTATTGACCCAGAAGTTTATTCTGGATTTGCTTTTGGATTTGGAGTAGAAAGAATTGCAATGGCAAAATACGGAATAGAAGACATGAGATTATTGTTTGAAAATGATATAAGATTTTTGAAACAATTTTAGACATAAAAAACTATATTGATTAAAAATTTAATTAATTAGGGAGTGTAAAATGGGATTATTTAGAAAAAAAGAAGAAAAAATATATACATTAAAAAAAGCAATGGAGCTATTGCAAAAACCAGGATATGAACATTATATGGCTGTGCCAGTAAATTCATCAAATACTGGATTTTGGGTTAAACCTGAAAGTGAAATGCACGCAGAATTTGCAACAGCAAGAGCTGAGGCAAGAGCAAAAACGAAAGCGAAAACAGAGGAGCAAATTACAGGAAATTCAACTTTTGAAACTAAAAGAGATAAATTTATGGGAGAAATTGACCGTAGACAGATGGGGCCAGGTCGCAATTTGTCTCCAGCTAGTCATGATATAAAGTACAGCAGTAGTAATAAACCAGGAAGAGTAGTACCATCATATAATAACTATCAATCAGCTAGAAAGTATCAAAAAAGATATGGTGGATTATCTAGATAAAAAGAAATATGTAACATAAGAAGGGAAAATAGGTTAAAAAAGAATTTTTGACCAGATTTGCACCTAGAGAAAGGAATGAAATAAAAAATGAAAGCAAGTAGAGAATGGTTAGAAGAATATAGTGATATCGATGTAGATACTATAAAATTAGGTGATATATTAACAATGACAGGTTCTAAAGTAGAAACAATAGAGCAAAAAGGAAATGATATAAAAAATGTTGTTGTTGGAAAGATTTTAGAGATAAAAAAACATCCAGATGCTGATAAATTAGTAGTAACAAAAGTAGATGTTGGAACAGAAAAACTTCAAATAGTAACAGGAGCAGACAATATTAAAGAAGGAGATATTGTTCCAATAGCAAAAGACGGAGCAGAATTACCAGGAGGGGTAAAAATAAAAACTGGTAAGTTAAGAGGAATTGATTCTTGTGGAATGATGTGTTCTGTGGGAGAATTAGATTTAGATATTAATCAATATCCAGGACAAATTGAACATGGAATAATGATATTAGATAAAAGTTTAGAAAAGGATCTTGGTAAAGATATAGTAGATATCTTAGAATTAAAAGAAGATATCATTGATTTTGAAATAACACCAAATAGACCAGATTGTTTATCAATAGAAGGATTAGGAAGAGAAACTGCTGTGTCATTAGGTAAGAAATTTAAAAACCCTAGAAAAAATATAGATGAATTAAAAGTTGAAGACAAAAAAGAAATAGAAGGATTAAAAGTTGATATTACAGCACCAGATTTATGTTATAGATATATTGCAAGAGTTGTAAAAAATGTAAAAATAGGTCCATCACCTAAATGGATGATAAAAAGATTAAATGCTTGTGGTGTTAGAAGTATTAACAATATAGTAGATATCACAAATTATGTTATGCTAGAGATGGGACAACCAATGCATGCATTTGATATAAATTCAATTGATGGAAAACATATAACAGTAAGAAGAGCAAAAAATAACGAGAAAATTACAACTTTAGATGAACAAGAAAGAATTTTAGATGAAAATGACTTAGTTATTGCAGATGATAAAAAAGCAGTTGCAATTGCAGGGGTTATGGGAGGATTAAATTCAGAAATTGAAAATGACACAGAAACGGTAGTATTCGAGTCAGCTGTATTTTATGGAGGAGCTGTTAGAAAAACAGCCAAGAAAGTTGGTTTAAGAACAGAGGCATCTTCAAGATTTGAGAAAGGATTATCACCAGAAAATGCATTAAGAGCTGTAAATAGAGCTGTAGAACTAGTTGAAATTCTAAAAGCAGGAGAAGTAATAGATGGAAAAGTAGATGTGTATCCTACAAAACAAAAAGTAAATAAAATAAAATTAGATGCTGATAGAATAAACAGTTTATTAGGAACTAATATATCTAAAGAAGAAATGATAGACATATTAAATAAACTAGAAATAAAAGTGGAAGATGATATTGCAACAGCTCCATATTTCAGACTAGATATAGAGCAATTAGCAGATTTATCAGAAGAAGTATTAAGATTTTATGGATATGATAAATTAGAATCTACTTTAATAAAATGTGATACAACATTAGGCTTAAGAAATAAAGAACAAAAATTAGAACAAAATATAAAAGAAGTATTAGTAAATAGTGGATTATCAGAAATTTATACATATGGATTTTTAAGTGAAAAAGATTTAGAAAAATCTAATATTAGTAATGAATTAAAGAAAACAGCAATTACTATTAAAAATCCATTAAGTGATGAATATAAATTAATGAGACCATCAACAATACCAAGTATGTTGCAAATATTAGCAAATAATGCAAACAAGAAAAATCAAAACGTAAAATTATTTGATATATCAAGAAATTATAAAAACATTAATGGAGAAGTTGAAAAGGGAGAAGTACCTTTACAAGAAAATATATTAACAATTGGAATGTATGGAGATAATATAGATTTCTATATATTAAAAGGAATTGTAGAAAATGTTTTAGAAGCTACATATATAAATAGGTATGATGTAGAAAAAGAGACAAACAACAAATCATATCATCCAGGAAGATGTGCAAATATAAAAGTAGGAAAAGATATAATAGCAACATTAGGAGAAGTACATCCAATAGTGTTAAATAATTATGATATTGAAAAAAGAGTATATTTAGCTGAGATTAATATAACAAAATTAGAAAAATACTCAAGAAATAATAAAAAATATGTAGAAGTTCCAAAATTCCCAGCAGTAGAAAGAGATATAGCAATAATAGTAGATGAAAAGATTGAAGTTGCACAGATAGAAAAAGTAATTATGAAAAAAGCTAAAAAATTATTAGAACAAGCAAAATTATTTGATATATATAGAAATGAAAAATTAGGAGAAAACAAAAAGAGTGTAGCATATAGTTTAATATTTAGAGATAAGAAAAAAACATTAAGTGATGAAGAAGTAAATATTATGATGGAAAATATTATTGCAGAATTAGAAAAAACATTAGGAGCGGAATTAAGAAAATAGAGTTTTAAACTCTATTTTTTTATATATTAGGAAAGTTATTCTGACTTTCTAATATATAAAAACACATTGCACACAATTTTACTAACGTAAAATTGGCACGCGAACAATAGACGCGGATTTTAAAATGTTATGAACAGCGAAAATGTTTAAGAAAGTCCACTATTGTTAAACGTTGGGGACACACCAAAGCGGTCAAAAAAATAGTAACTTCTTTAAAAATATAGCATATACTTTATTATTAGAGGTGAAATAATTATGGCATATTCAGATAGAGAATTGATAGCAAGAATTGTTCAATGTGAAGCTCGGAGGAGAGGGAGATAATGGGATGAAGGCAGTTGCATCAGTTATTCTAAATAGAGTAAATGTATCAGAAGGAGAATATGCAAGAATATCGCAAGGAGGTAACATAAGAAATATTATATTTCAACCAGGTCAATTTGATTGTGCTACTGAAACACTATTTAATCGATATAATCCGCAAAACATCTATAATATGAATCCAACAGAAGAACATTATTATATAGCAGATTGGGTTTTATCAGGAAACAGATTAAATGAAATAGGAGAATGTTTATGGTATTTAAATCCATTCAAACCAAGTTGCGAGAACATTTTTCCAAGAAATGGTTCAGGGACTTTTCATACAAGACTTGGTGAACATTGTTTTTATCGACCTACTAGCCAGTATTCACAAACATAAGAAAAATCTTCTATATAAAATGAAAATATCTTTAATTTATAGAAATAAGATATTTTTTGAAAGCAAATATGTTGAAATAATAAAGTAAAGGAGTTTTGATTATGGGAGGAGAAGAAAAACAAGACAAAAGAGAAAATAGAAATGTTTCTATAAATCAAGATTCACCAGAAATTTTAACAAATTCTATTTATACACCAGCATTTTTAAGAGAACAAATAGGAAAGTTAATGAGAGTAGAATTTTTGATTGGAACAAATAATTTGGTTGATAGAATAGGAATATTAGAAGATGTTGGAGCTAGTTACATATTATTGCGTTCTTTGGAAAGTGATACAACAACATTTTGTGACATTTATTCTATTAAATTTGTAACTATATCTAATAGAAGGACTAATGGCTTTATTAATGGAGGATATTATAATTATGGTTACTAATATTATTTGAAACACAGATATTGAAAAATCATAAACAATATGATAGTATTGATTATGATTTTTAGTAGATGTGTTTCAATAATAGGAGGTATAGTATGCGGAAAAAGGTAAATGAATATTTGGATATCAAAACAGTTTTGTTTAAGTCTCAAAATGTCTTGCTTTTAAGAACATCAAGTATTGAACAAAAAAGCAAAACGGCCTTCATAATATGTGAAGGAAGCTCATTAAGCATAGATGAGTTAAACATTCCATACAAATGGGATCCATATCTTAAAGTTCCAAATAAAAGAGAATATAAAAGAACTTTAGATGGAGACATTATAATGATGTATTTCCCATTTGAATGTAAAGGATTAGAAGATGCGGGAAGAGATTTGTCATATTACATAAACGAAAATATGTATAGTTATGACAATATAGTAATAATTGGGCATTCAAAAGCAGGTGTATGCATAGCAAACATGGCGAGAATGATTACAAGAAAAGCCATTTTTATCTTTGTATCTGCACCATTTGAAGGTACAATTATTAATGGTACAGAAAAAGTCAAAGCTATGTTAAGTAATAAAGAATATCAGATTTTTAGAAAATATTATACTCAGCACGCAGTTGATTTAGATGTATGGCCAAAGTCTTCTTTTTTAAGGAATGTTGCTGATTTTTCAGGAATTAAGAAACATTTTTGCGTTAATGTTATTTCAGAGTGTAAAGATATTTACACATGCAAAGATATTGTATTTAAATATTTTGCTGCTAGAATGGGATATAAACATTCTGATGGACTAGTTTTGGTATCTTCACAAGAAAGCCTGACTCAAATGTATCCATTACTGAAAACAGTTTATATTGATGCTTCTCATGCAGAATCATTAAAAAGATTGTTGTCAGCGAATAGAGATGATTATATTATTGACTAAGTTAAGATATGCTAGAATGGGAAAATTTTCTCATTCTAGCATATCTTTTTATCTTACAATTCACAACTATTATTAGATTTTGTGATATATATTATATTCTGCGCTATCCCAACACAATACATACTGTAGATAAATCAATTCTTCCAAAGTCATCATTGATTTATTAACAGTATGTATTGTGTCGGTCCCCCCCGACCCCCGCTTAGAATATAATATATATCACAAATCTTTAAATTTTTGGCTGTGAACTGTAACCTTTTTATATATTGCTATTAAATTTTATTTGCTGAAACTATTGACAAATGCAAAAAAATGGTGTAAAGTATATTAGCATTACATTTTAAAGGAGTAGTTATATATGGAGAAAAATGTTAAAATCAGTATTTTATCTGACTTATATGGAAAATTATTAACTGAAAAGCAATTTGAATTCATAGATGACTATTATAATAATGACTTATCTTTGTCAGAGATTGCAGAAAACAATAACATAACAAGACAAGCTGTTAGAGATATCATTAAAAAGGGGGAAAAGAAGCTTTTTGAATATGAAGAAAAGCTAATGTTTATGAAAAGGATGTTGAAACACGAAAAAAAGATTGAACAAGTGCTATCAGAATTAAATAAAATTCAAAAAGAATATTCTGATGAACAAGTAGCAGTTGTATTAGAACACATAAAAAAAGAGCTAAAATGCCTAGTTTAATATGAATGGAGTTGAAAAATATGGCTTTTGAAGGATTATCTTCTAGATTACAAGAAATAACAAGAAAAATTAGAGGAAAAGCAAGAATTACCGAATCAGATTTAAAAGAAATGTTAAGAGAGGTAAAGCTTGCGTTATTGGAAGCCGACGTTAACTATAAAATTGTTAAAGAATTTATATCAACTATTCAAGAAAAAGCTTTAGGGCAAGATGTTCTAAAATCTTTAACTCCAGGGCAACAAGTTGTAAAAATAGTAAAAGATGAATTGGTAGAATTATTAGGAGGACAAACAAGCCAAATTAATTTCACACCAAATCCACCAACTATTATCATGTTAGTTGGACTTCAAGGTTCAGGTAAAACAACCACAGCGGGAAAACTAGCAAATTTACTTAGAAAACAAGGTAAAAAGCCATTACTTGTTGCGTGTGATGTATATAGACCAGCAGCTATAAAACAATTACAAGTTGTTGGAGCTCAATTAAATATGCCAGTTTTTGCAAATGAAAATTCAAAAGATGTAGTACATATAGCAAGACAAGCGATGTCTGTTGCAATGTCAAAATTAAATGATGTTGTAATATTAGATACAGCAGGTAGATTACATATAGATGAGGAATTAATGGAAGAATTAAAGAAACTAAAAGCAAATATAAAGCCTCATGAAATATTACTTGTAGTAGATAGTATGACAGGTCAAGATGCTGTTAATGTTGCACAAAATTTTAGTGATAAAGTAGGAATAGATGGAATTGTACTTACTAAATTAGATGGTGATACAAGAGGTGGTGCAGCACTTTCGGTAAAAAAAGTAACAGGTAAGCCGATAAAATTTGCAGCAACTGGAGAAAAATTAAGTGATATAGAAGTATTTCATCCAGATAGAATGGCTCAAAGAATTTTAGGAATGGGAGACATTTTAGCTGTTATAGAAAAGGCTGAAGAATCATTTGATATGGAACAAGCTGAAAAGCTTGAAAAACAAATGAAGAAAAAAGAACTAGATTTAGATGATTATTTAGCCCAAATAAGACAAGTAAAGAAGATGGGATCATTTTCATCATTATTAAAACTAATACCAGGTTTTAATCAAATAAAGGATTTAAAAGTTGATGATAAAGAATTTGTTAAAATTGAAGCTATTATTTGTTCAATGACCAAAGAAGAAAAAAGAAATACAAAATTATTAAATGCAAGTAGAAGGCAAAGAATAGCAAAGCGGAAGTGGAACAACAGTACAAGACATTAACAAATTTATTAAGTCTTTTGAAATGACCCAAAAAATGATGAAACAGATGAAAAACAACAAAGGTGGAATGAAAAAGTTACTAAATGGAATTGATGAAAATACATTAAAGAATTTTAAGTTTTAAAGTGTTATTAAATTTTTAAATTTATATAAATATATGAAAATTTTCAGGAGGTGAACCAAAAATGGTAAAAATAAGATTACAAAGACAAGGAAAGAAAAAAGCTCCATTCTATCATATCGTAGTTGCTGATTCAAGAGCACCAAGAGATGGAAAAATAATAGAGCAAATAGGAACATATGATCCAATGACAGATCCAGCTACAATCGTATTAGACAAAGAAAAAGTAGAAAAATGGATAAAAAATGGTGCAAAACCAACAGATACAGTTAAAGATTTAATTGAAAAAGCATAGGTACCAAACCAACCAATAATACTCGCTTTTGATTTGTTTAAGTAAAGATAGGAAGGATGCAATTATGAAAGAATTTTTAAAAATAATTATTTCAAATCTAGTAGATGACAAAGAAGCTATCGAGATAAATGAGATAGATAATGGAAAGTCAGTTACATTTGAAGTAAAAGTTGCTCAAAAAGATATGGGCAAAGTAATAGGAAGACAAGGAAGAATTGCGCATTCTATTAGAAATGTAATGAAAGCTGTTGCAAATAAGGAACATAAAAAAGCAACAGTGGAATTTATGGAGTAAAGGGAGTTTAACTATATGCTACCTAATTTAGAAATTGGTCAAATAGTTAATACATTTGGAATAAAAGGAATGGTAAAAGTAAAACCATTTACAGATGATATTAAAAGATTTGATAGTTTAAAAAAAGTATATATCGAAAAAAACAGTAATAAAAAAGAATATGAAATTGAAGAAGTTAAATATCATAAAAATATGGTATTAATAAAATTTGAAGGTATAGAAAATATAGAACAGGCAGAAAGATTACGAAATAGCTATCTGACAATTTCTAGGAATTCAGCAGAAGAATTAGAAGAAGGAAGATATTATGTAGTAGATTTATTAGGGCTAGAAGTATATACTGATGAACAAATTTTGCTAGGAACTTTAGAGGACATATTTAATACTGGAAGTAATGATATATATGTTGTGAAAAATGAAGAAGGAAAGCAAATTCTTTTACCAGCGATACAAGATGTAATAAAAAAGATTGATATTGAAAACAAAAAGGTAATAGTACATTTACTTCCTGGATTAGTATAAAAGGAGTATTTTATGAAATTTGATGTTTTAACACTTTTTCCAGAAATGTTTGAAATATTAAATCAAAGTATTATTGGAAAAGCAATAGAAAAGAAACTAATAGATATTAATTTAATAAATATTAGAGATTTTTCAAAAGACAAGCATAAAAAAGTAGATGATACTCCATATGGTGGCGGTGCTGGTATGGTTATGAAGCCAGATGTTGTATATGATGCATATAAATCTATAAAGGATAAAAATGCAAAAGTGATATATATGTCACCACAGGGAAAAGAATTAAACCAAAAAAAGGTAGAAGAATTATCAAAAGAAAGTCATTTAATTATACTTTGTGGTCATTATGAAGGAATTGACCAAAGAGTTCTTGATAAAATTGTGGATGAAGAAATATCAATAGGTGATTATGTACTAACAGGAGGAGAAATTCCAGCAATGGTTTTGATTGATAGTGTTAGTAGATATGTAAAAGGTGTTTTAAAAGAAGAATCTATAAAAGAGGAAAGCTTTTCAAATGGACTTTTAGAATATCCACAATATACAAGACCAGAAGAATTTGAAGGAATGAAAGTTCCAGAAGTATTACTTTCAGGTCATCATGAGAATATAGATAAATGGCGAAAAGAGAAGTCTTTAGAAATAACAAAGAAAAAAAGACCAGATATATTAAAATAGGGAGAAGATATACCTTAACCCAAGTGGATAGACCTAAAGGTAAGGTGTGTACCCTGACAATAAAAAGAAAAGGAGGAAATTCTAAAATGGATATTATAAAATCAATTGAGCATGAACAATTGAAAAATAAAATACCAGAATTAAAAGTTGGTAATACAGTAAGAGTACACGTAAGAATAAAAGAAGGAAACAAAGAAAGAATCCAAGTATTTGAAGGAATTATTATAAAAGTACAAGGTGGAGGAGTAAACCAAACATTTACAGTAAGAAAAACATCTTACGGTGTAGGAGTTGAAAAAACATTTTTAGTACACTCACCACTAGTTGAAAAAGTAGAATTAGTAAGAGTAGGTAAAGCAAGAAGAGCTAAATTATATTATTTGAGAGACAGAGTAGGTAAAGCTGCTAAAACTAAAGAGCAAATTGGTGCAAGAATAGAAGATAGAGAAATCATCATAAAAGAAGATTTATCTGAAGAACCAGCTGTAGAAGAAGCACCAGAAGAAGCACCAGCTGTTGAAACAGAAAATGTTGCTGTTCAAGAAACAGTTGATACAGTTTCAGAAGAAGTTGTGGAAGAGGTTAAAGAAGTAGAAGAACCTAAAAAAGAAGAAAAAGCTGAGAAAGTAGAAGAAGCTAAGGCTGAAGAAAAACCAGCAACTGAAGAAGATAAAAAAGCATAATGTAAAAGATAAAAAAAGTTATATTTGATTCAAATATAACTTTTTTTCTTGCCTTTTATTTTTTGTTATGATAGAATTTTGGCAGAAATAAAAAGAGATTAAAATATATGAAAATAAAAGGTGTTAAAAATGTTTAAGGAAATATTTAAATTAGGTGAATTATATTTAATGCAAAAATATAAAGAGCAAGATATGGAAAAACATGAATTGGTAGACTTGTTTTGGGAGTGTACATTAACTTGTAATGCAAATTGTAAGCATTGTGGAAGTAGTGCCGAAAAGAGAAAATATGATGGTGAATTAACAACTGAAGAGATAAAAAATGCATTTAAACAAATTGCAAATGATATGGATGCAAGTAAGATACTAATAAATGTAACAGGTGGAGAGCCATTAGTTAGAAAAGACTTATGTGAAGTTATGGAATATGCCACCAATGAATTAGGATTTCATTGGGGAATGACAACAAATGGAATATTATTAACAGAAGAAAATATTCAAAAATTGAAAAGAGCAAATATGGAGACGATATCTATTAGTATTGACGGCTTAGAAGAAACACATAATAAATTTAGAGGAGTTCCAAATTCTTATCAAAAAATCATTAAAAATATTAAAAATTTAAGAAAAGCAGGTTTTGTAAAACATATACAAGTAACAACTGTATTTCATAAAGATAATATAAACCAAATAGAAGAACTATATCAAGTTATGCTAGGATTAGGATTGGATTCTTGGAGATTAGCATCTATGGATCCAATTGGAAGAGCAAATGAAAATGATGATTTGTTATTAGATGGTAAAGAAATAAAAAAATTATTAGATTTTATAAAATCTAAAAAGAAGAATAAAAAATTAGAATTGACATATGGTTGTCCAGGATTTTTAGGATTAGATTATGAAAAAGAAGTTAGAAAATATTATTTTTATTGTAGAACAGGAATAAATGTTGCCAGCATTTTATATAATGGAGATTTATTTGTATGTCCTAATGTTCCTAGGGTAAAGAGATTAGTACAAGGAAATATTAGAACAGATAATTTTAAAGATGTATGGGATAATAAATATAAAGAATTTAGAAATAAAGATAGAACAAAAAGCGATAAATGTGAAAAGTGTGAATATTGGGAATATTGCTTAGGAGGAGCATATCACACTTGGGATTTTGAAAATAATGAACAAAATAAATGTCCATATAATATGATTTATGGAAAATAGGGGGATATCAAATGAAGCGAATGAAAAAAGTTAAAAAAATGATTATGTCAGTAGCGATTGCAATAATGTTGCTACTGGGAAAAACAGTACAAGCAATTACTCCTCGAGATTGTTTTGGATTATATGGTCCACCAAAACCAGAAGAAAGTTTTATAGAGTCAATATGGAAAACAATAAAAACATATATATTTCCTATATCTATTATTTTTGTATTCATTGTAGGTAGCATTATATTTTTTAAGAAAAGTAAAGAGATAGAAAAAGAAACAAAACAAAGAATTATTTTTATATTATTTATTATTGTCATCCTAATAATACTAACTTGGTATTATATATTTACAATTATAAATTAAAAATAAATAATATGATTTATGGAAAATAGGGGGATATCAAATGAAGCGAATGAAAAAAGTTAAAAAAATGATTATGTCAATTGCAATTGCAATAATGTTGCTACCGGGAAAAATAGTACAAGCAATAGCAGAAACAGGGGTAGAACCAAGTAATGTTAATAGAGATGTGTATGATGGTGTATTACCACTTAGTAGCAGAATATGGTTTATAGCAAAAATATATCTTATGCCTTTAGCGTTAATTATTGGTTTAATCATATATTTCAAAAAAAGTAAAAATACAACAAAAAGAAAAATTATTACTATTATACTTGTGTTATTAATTTTTATAAATGTATGGATTCTATTTTATGAATATGATGATTCGGCTTTTTATGTGTTTTTTTTAAAAACAGCATTATTATGGATTATCTTCATTATAGGTAGTATTATATTTTTTTGTAAAAGCAAAAAAAGTATAAAGGACAAAATGTCAATATGGTTGTTAACATTTTTTATTATTGCTATTTTTGCACTAATTTTTTGCGAAATAGATTATATTATCTTTATGAAAATGCATAAAGTTTCACTTACATAAAATTGGTGTAGAACAAATTTACGGAAAGCTATATAAAAAGTAAAATTAGAAAAATGTTTAATGCTTTCCGATTTGTTCTAGGAAAAACTTGATATTTCCTAAAATGTCATTAGTCAAACATATCTTCCATAGCATACATACCAGGTTGCTCGTTCACAATAAATTCCGCAGCTTTTAGAGAACCTTCAGCAAATACATTTCTAGAATAGCTGGTATGTTTAATTTCAAAAGTCTCAAAATTACCAATAAATTGAACAGAGTGTTTTCCAACAATATTGCCACCTCTAATTGAAGACATACCAATCTCATTTTTATCTCTTTTTTCATGTTTATCATGTCTATTATATTCACAATGAAGTTTGTTATCTAAAGCATCATTAATACTATCTGCTAGCATTTGTGCAGTACCACTAGGGCTGTCCACCTTTCTATTATGATGTGCTTCAATAATTTCGATATCTGTATTTTTTAAAAGTGGTGCAAGCCAAGAAACTATTTTTTTCATAATCATAATATCATAAGACATATTGGCAGATTTAAAGATAGGAATTATTTTACTTGCTTCTTCAATTATTTTTGTTTCTTCATCTGTAAATCCAGTAGTTGCGATAACCATTGGTATTTTGTTTGTTTTTGCATATTCTAATATATTTAAAGTTGCAATAGGAAGAGAAAAATCAATAATTACATCTGGTTTTATAGTTATTTCAGCAATATCTGTAAAAATCGGAAATTGTGAGTCTGAATAACGTACTCTATCAAAACCAGCAACAACTTGCATATTTTCATTTTCATTAATAAGGTCACAAACCACATTTCCCATTTTTCCATTACAACCATTAACTAATACGTTTAACATTCTATTTTATACCTCCATATTTTTTTCTTGTATAGGAAAATCAAGTTTTTCCTATACAAGAACGTCGCTTCGCTCTAACAATTGCACACAATTTTACTAAAGTAAAATTGGCGCACGAACAATAGATGCGGACTTTAAAATGTTATAAACAGAGAAAATGTTTAAGAATGTCCGCTATTGTTCTATTAATTTAGTTTGTTTAATTCTTGAATTAAAATTTTTTCTTTATCACTAGACATTTTTGTAAGTGGAAGTCTAGGTGTTCCAAAATCAAATCCAATATGATTTAATGCAGATTTTACAGGGATTGGATTAACTTCAGAGAATAAAGAATTAATCAATGGTAAAGCATCTAATTGCATTTTTGTGGCTTTATCAATATTTCCATCAAAAAAGTTTTGAACCATTTCATGTGTGTATTTAGGTTTTACATTTGATAAAACAGAGATAACACCTAATCCACCTAATGATAATACAGGTAATACTTGGTCATCATTTCCTGAATAAATATTTAGATTATCACTACATAGATGAGCAATTTCAGCAACCTGAGATAGATTTCCACTAGCTTCTTTTATAGCTACAATATTATCAATTTTAGATAATTCTAAACATGTCTCTGGTAAGATATTAACACCTGTCCTACTAGGAACACTATATAAAATTATTGGTAAAGATACATTTTTAGCAATAATTTTATAATGTTCTATTAATCCTTTTTGTGTGCATTTATTGTAGTAAGGAGTAACAATTAAAAGTCCATCAACACCCAAAGATTCTGCTTTTTTTGAGTTTTCAATAACTTTTAATGTGTTATTACCACCAGTACCTGCAATAATAGGAACTCTGCCATTAGAAGTTTTTACAGCACATGAAATTGTGGCATCTTTTTCTTCTTCAGTCATCGTAGAAGATTCTCCTGTAGTTCCACATACTATAATGGCATCTACACCATTTTTAATTTGATAATTAACAAGCTTTTCAAATTCTTTTAGATTTACACCATTTTCATCAAAAGGTGTACTGATAGCTGTTCCACAGCCTTTAAATAAAATTTTTTTCATAGAAATCACCTGATTTTTTTAGAGTAGATAAAAAATATATTTATATTTTCTATACATTGCAATTATATTACAAAATGTGCAAAAAGAGAATAGTTAAGTGGCATTTTTTTAATAAAAAGGGAGACAAATAATGTCTCCTTTAAAAAAATAAATATATTTAAAATCTAATTAGTAACAAACTAAAAAACACATAAGCATAACGAAAAGCTTTTTTCATAAACATTTTAGATTTAATAACTTCAAAGGTTTCTGAAGTGGCACAATATTTATCGACAAAAGTTAAAATAAAACCTTCGATAGATGTTGGAAACTTCATTGTTACAGGCCACATGTGAGTGATAATCATATCTTTTTCCTTTTGACTTAAATCAAATAATTTACTTGCATTTTCACAAGCTTTTTTACCATGTGTAAAGGCATGCAATCCCTTTCTATCAGGTTGTCTAACTCGCCAATCATATAAAAACAAGTCATGTAACATTGCTGCTCTTGTTGCAGAAACATAGTCTAAGTTATATTTTTTGCATATTAAATAACAGTAATATGAAACCATATAACAGTGGTCAAAACAAGTTGTTTCATAATGTTGCCTATATTTTTTCATTTCTTGCACGGTTTCATTAGTTACTAGTTCTTCAATTATATTTGAAAATTCTTGGTTATCAAAATATTTTACTAATTTCTTCATAAAAATACCTCTTAATTATTTTATGATAGTCACTTCTTTTTTGTATATATTTACCTATATATAATTATACCATGAAAACAGCTAATAGTACAATAGATTTTAAGAAATTGGCTATATTAGAGTTACTAGTTAATGGGCGTTGCCAATTAATTATCCAGAATCATTGTAATTATAATATTTTCATTAAATTGCTCGGCTCAATACGAATTATAAGAAACTCTAAAATAAT
>CALYAB010000014.1 GCA_944393395.1 uncultured Clostridia bacterium | reverse complement strand
ATATTTCTTCTATCTATTGACATTACTATGTTTTACTGGTATTATATTTTTAGTTTTTATTCTTTAAGTATCTAACTTAAGGAATTTTTTATATTTTATGAAAAATTAGATCTCTTTTGAATATAAAATATTTTACTTCTATAATCCTTCAATCTCTTTTTGCGTTAATTTTGTTAGTTCTTGTATATCCTTAATATCAAATCCTTTTTCTTTCATTCTTTTCGCTATTTCTTTTGAATTTTCTCTTCTTCCTCTTTTTAAGCCCCTCTCCATTCCAACTTTCATTCCATATCTTTCTGTTGCTTTCTCATCTCTTATCGCTTTTTCTTTTAATTCTGCTAATATTTGCATTCTTTCATCTTCACTCATTACTTCTAATTTTTCTTTTGCTTCTTTCATTTCTTTATTCTCTTTCATATATTCCCCCACCTTCTCACTTTCAGGATTTTCTATAAAATATATCCATTTTGTTAATTCTTCTTCTTTTCCTTCTGTTCTATATATCTTTGGTATCTCAATTATATGTAACTCTAAATCTTCTGTCAATATCAATTTTCGATCTTTTTCTTCTATTATTTTCCATTTACTATGATATTCTAACTCTTTTAATTCTTTTATTTCAAAATTTACAATTAGTACTTCTATTGTCTTTTTTAAATTTATATAATCGTTTCCTGATTTTAAATTTTTTGTATATATTCTCGCCCAATAATATAGTATTCTTTCCAATAATTTGTCTTTTTCTATTAATTGCACCTCTACATTACAGTATTCATTTTTATTGATTTTTACTAAAACATCTAATACTCCCATTTTATCTTCTATGTTTTCTCTTCTTAGTACAATATTTCCACTTAAATCTATTTCTTCTAATTTTCTGTCTAATATTGCCTCTAAAAATTTTTTTGTTATTCTTTCGTTTCCTACTTCTCCAAATAATGCTTGAAATATTACATCTAATTTTGGGGATAACAATTTTCTTCCTTTGATTTTTTTTACATTTTCACTTTCTTTTTGATGCATATAATTCCTCCTTTTTATTTTAGATTATAATTATTTATAATTAAATTGCTTTTACAATTAAAAACTTGTTTTACATTTATCTTTTGCAATATTTATACATTTTGGAATTTTAAATACATAGTAAACTAAAAAATAAATTTGACTTTTAGTAATTTGAAAATTGAAATAATTAGATTTAAAAATATGATATAAAAATATTTGATTATATAAATTAATATTATTTTGTGTTTGAAAATTAATAAATTTTTACGTAATAAAATATTATATATAAATTTTATTTTTGATATAATTTTAAATTAATATTTTTGAAAATTAATTTTAGCTCCTGAATTATAAATAATTGTGTTAATAACTATAACATGTATTATTATAATTATCAAGTATTTTTCAAAAATTGATTTGATTAGTAGTAACTATTTGTTACAGTTCACAGTCATCACTGGATAATGTGATATATATTATATTCTATGCGGGGGTCGGGGGGGACCGACACACTACATACTGTTAATAAATCAATGATGACTTTGGAAGAATTAATTTATCTACAGTATGTAAAGTGTTGGGATAGCGAAGAATATAATATATATCACAAAACCCTAGATGTTTTAGGCCGTGAATAGTAACAACTTAAATATACTCTATATTTCTCTTCTTCCTTCCAAGGCTTTTGTTAAAGTTATTTCATCAGTATATTCCAAATCTCCTCCTACTGGTATTCCATGTGCTATTCTTGTAACTTTTATACCTAAAGGCTTTATCAATTTAGATAAATACATAGCTGTTGCTTCACCTTCCACTCTTGGATTTGTAGCTAATATTACTTCTTTTACTGTTCCATCCATTAATCTAGATAATAACTCTTTTATCTTTATATCATCTGGACCAACTCCATTCATCGGAGATATTGAACCATGTAAAACATGATATACACCTTTAAATTCATGTGTTTTTTCCATAGCAATTATATCTCTTACATCTTCAACAACACATATTGAACTCGTATCTCTTTTAGGGTTACTACAAATAGGGCAAGGATCTGTATCAGAAATATTATAACATTTACTACAATATTTTAAATTCTTTTTAGCTTCTAATATTGAATTAACAAATTCTTTAGTATCTTCTTCAGAACTATTTAATATATAAAAAGCTAATCTTGCAGCAGTTTTGTGCCCAATACTAGGTAATTTTTCAAAACTTTCTATTAATTTTTCTATTGATGGTGAATATAATGACATTTTGTACCTCCGTGTCTATCTTCCTTATTGCTTTGCTTACATCAATCCTGGTATATTAAATTTTCCTAATTGATCTGCTTGTGCACTATCCACTTTTCTTAATGCCTCATTTATGCATGTTAATATTAAGTCTTCTAGCATTTCTACATCATCTGGATCTACAGCATCTTTTTGTATTTTTATTTCTTTAATTACCTTTTGTCCAGATACTTTTACATATATAGCTCCTCCACCAGCTGTTGCTTCAAAATCTTTGCTTGCTAGCTCTGCTTGAGATTTTTCCATATCTGCTTGCATTTTTTTTGCCTCTTTCATTAAGCTATTAATATTCATTCCTCCAAATCCTCCCATACCACCTGGGAATCCACCTCTTTTTGCCATTTTATCTCCTCCTTATTTTTTATTCTATAACATTAAAAGGTATATCTGATTCTTTTGCTAAATTTTTTATATTCTGTTCTTCAGTAACTTGTCTTGAATTTCCTACATTTGTAATATATTTTATATTCATTGGTTTTCCTGAAGCCATTGATACTAAATTGGATAACTCTTTTATATTTTCCTGTTTTTCTAAAACTGTCTTTCCAAATGATGTTAAACCATTAGGAAATTCAATTCCAACTGTCATATCATTGATTTCTCTAGCTCTTGTATTAATTAAATTTGTATATAATACTATTTTTCCATTTTGCTTTAATTCTCTTACAATTTGTGGCCAATACTCTTCTGCTTTACTAGAATATGTTTTCATTGTATTTTTTGTTTCTTTGTTAACTGTTGAATTATTTTGATTTTTTATCATATTGTTTGTATTATTTGTATTAGTATTATATGCTATTTTTACTTCTGATTTTACACCAGTATCTACTTGTTGTCTATAGTTATTTGTGTTTACACTATTGTTTCTTAAATATTTTTCTATTTTACTAACTCTTTGTTCCAAATCTTCATTATTGTTAACTGTCAATTTACTACATAGCTTTATAATTCCAGCCTGGAAAATGATATTTTTTTGCGTAGAAAATTTCATTTCGTTCTCTAGTTCTGAAAATTCGTATACCAAGTTTATTAATCTTTCTTTTTCTACCTCTTCTGAGATTTCTTTTAACTTTTTTTGTTCCTCTTCACTATATAACTCTACTTTATTAGTTGCCTTATAAAGTAATATATCTTTTATGTATTTTATGATTTCCCATAACAAATTAGATATATCTTTTCCATCTTCTAAAACTTTATTTACTGTCATTAATGCATTGTCTACATCATATTTAATAATTGAATCTACAATTTCATGTATAAATACCATTTTAGGTATTCCTACTAGATCTTTAATTTTATCTTCATCTATTTTGTTTTCTCCATCTTGTATACATCTTTCTAAAATAGATAAAGCATCTCTCATAGCTCCTTCTGATAATGTAGCAATTATATTTAATGCTTCTTTTGTTATTTCTATATTACTTTCTTTACATACAATTTCTAGTCTTTTTATTATATCTGTATTTGATATCCTTTTAAAATCAAACCTTTGACATCTTGATAATATTGTCGCTGGTAACTTTTGAGGCTCTGTCGTTGCTAAAATAAATTTTACATGTTCTGGCGGTTCTTCTAATGTTTTTAATAAAGCATTAAATGCCCCTGTTGACAACATATGTACCTCATCTATTATATATACTCTATATTTTGCTTTTGTAGGTAAAAAGTTTACTTCTTCTCTTATACTTCTAATATCTTCAACACTATTATTAGAAGCTGCATCCATTTCAACAATATCTGTCAATGAACCAGAAATAGCCCCTTTACAAATTTCACATTCATTACATGGCTCTCCATCTTTTGGGTTTAAACAGTTAATAGCTCTTGCTAATATTTTGGCAGCTGATGTTTTACCTGTTCCTCTTCCACCATTGAATAGATATGCATGTCCTACTCTATTTGCTATTATTTGATTTTTTAATGTTCTTGTTATATGTTCTTGCCCCACCATTTCAGAAAAGTTTAATGGTCTAAATTTTCTATAAAGAGCTGTGTACCCCATAATTATCACATCCTTTATATCTTTTGCAAACATTATTTTTTATTTAATAAGAAAAACTTGATTTTTCCTATTGGACAAATCTCGCTTCGCAAGAACTTTTCTCTACTTCTCTATTTTAGCTATATATTTTTTTAAGTTCTTAAAGAAGCGTAAAGATTTGTCGACGCGAAAAATTGCTATGCAATTTTTCTATGCAACATTATTTTTTTATAGAATAGGAAAAACTTGATTTTTCCTATTCTATAAAAAAATGGTCCTGATTATTTAATCTCTCTATGGAAAGTATACCACATAAAGATAAACTACTTATTGCTGCTTCCTCCCGGACCTGACAAGATTCATAGGTCTTTATTGGATACTCTCCATACAAAGATTAAATATCATACCATTTGTATTATATAATGATTTTCATATTTAATCAAGTGCTATTTTTATTATTTTTAGTCAAAAAAATTTATAAAAGCGAGTTCTTGTATATTTATTTTGAATAAATGACGAATGTGATTGGAGAATTGTTAGAAACTATTGAATAATTTTATGGAAAATGTTCGCGTCGAGCGAAGCGAGGACTAAGTGAAAGGGTGCCATAAAATTATTTTAGAGTTTCTTATAATTCGTATTGAGCCAAGGAATTTATTAAAAATAAATATACAAGAACTCGCTTGCTTTCAAAATTTTTATCTCTTAATAGTTAATCAGTTATTTATTCTTTTAAAAATTATATCTTTTAAATCTGTAATTTCTTCAGATGTGTTACCATCATTTATAACATCACCTGTTGGTAAATCTGTTTTTATTTCTGCTTGATATTCCTTTCCACTTTCAAGTTTTACCGTAAAATTAAATGTTAAAACTAATTTTAAATCATCATTATTTACATTTGCCTTTTTCAATAATTGGTTATGATCAATTTCTTCTTCATCTGATTTATATTTTGCTACATTATTATTAGAACATCTAAAAGCTATAATTCCACCTTGATTTGACACTTTCAGATTTTTTAAATCTGATTCCACATCTCCTACATATTCTAAATTTTCTACAATATTTTCATCTTTATATTTAAATATTACTTTTTCTTCTTCTGTATCTGGCTTATAAATTTTTATATTTTCCTTATTTTTAGCTTCTACATTGAAATTATCTACATCTACTGATTTTATTATTTCTGTCTTATCATATTGATCATTTTTGTCAAGATATATGTATATATCATTTGCTTGATGCACATCAAATGACCATCTTGTATCTGTTTGTCCATCATCTATGCCTTCTTGCGAGCTAATAATTGCTATTTTAGTTATCTTAAATGGCATATTAGTCTCACCTTCTACATTATATCTTAAAACTAACATACCTACTACAAATAATATTACTGTTATCATTACAATAAACATACAAATATGAAAAGCCTTTGTTTCCGTTATTCTTTTTATTCTTTCTAACATTACAACCTCCAAATATTGGTATAATTTATTTTTATAGTACAGTTCCGTGTATAAAGATTCAAATATATTTGAATCTTTGCATTACTATTTATCCTTTTGCTTTTTTATTAATCTTAATTCTTTAAAAAAATCTTTAAGAATCTTCTCACATTCTTCCTTTAGTATTCCTGTTTCTACTTCTACTTTGTGATTAAATGTATAATCTTGAAATAAATTAAACACTGAGCCTGCTGCTCCTGTTTTTTCATCTAGTGCACCTATATATATTTTTTTTATTCTTGAATTGATTATTGCTCCTGCACACATGCTACATGGCTCTAATGTTATATACATTTCACAGTCAATTAATCTCCAGCTATCTAATTTTTTGCTGGCCTTTTGTATTGCAATCATTTCTGCATGTTTTGTTGTGTCTTTTTTTGTTTCTTTTAAATTATGTCCTCTTGCTATTATTTTCCCTTCTTTTACAATTACACATCCTACTGGAACTTCTAATTTATCATATGCTTTTTTTGCTTCTTTTAAAGCTTCTTGCATAAATTTTTCTTCCATGTTTCCTCCAATTTAAATTATCTATGTTCGACAAAGTATTTTTTTACATTTTATTATAAAAAACCTGATTTGTCTAGATAATATGTCTAAAAGGTTTTATTTTACTATAATACATAAAATAGAGATTATACAAATATAACCTCTATCTTTTCTCATATTATTTCTTTTTAAAGTTTTTTGCATAATAGCTAAGATTTGTTATTATGCTTTCATAAACTTCATCACCATACTTATCTTTGGCTACAAGAATTATATTATTTCCTTTAATAAGTTTGGCATAGAATTTTATGTTTTCGTTTTCTAAAATTTTCTTCAGCATTTTTACTTTGTCACTATAACCAAAAGAAAACTCAAAATCAAAGTAAACTTCTGTATATGTCTTGGTGGATAGAGAATTTTTTATTTCTTTTTTTATTTTTCTGTTCGTTTCCACAAATTCTCTCTCAGTTCCTTTAAATAGCTTATCGTAAAAAATGCTTTCTACCAGTGCAAATACTACGATTCCCAGTGGTATCAAAAACGTACATAGCATTACTCTAGTCATTTCCTCGCTTAAATAACAAAAAATAATTATTTCTAGTGCAATAAGACTAATAACTGAAACTATTATCGCTATCACTATAGATAATATTTTTGCCCGCTTTGTTGTTATTTCCCTTTTTTCCCGATTCTTTGCCATAACTTTTCCTCCTAAATAAATTATTATTACAGGTTACTTAGTTTAATTTTACATAATAATATCATAATTTTACTATAATGTCAAATTTGGTGTGCCTAACCGAAAAAGAGAGTTTTTAAAAGGCTTTCTTTTTATTTTGTAACTCTCTACGCATTAATTTTAGCGCTTTTTAGCATTTTAAAATTTTTTGATAAATTCTGCTTATATATTAAAAATTTCTGCTATTGCATTACTTATTGCATTACTTTTTATTTGTTGTTAAATCCATAAGTAATGCCAATTTTATATATCTTGTAAAATGTCTTTGAAAATATTCTTACTACAATTCTTTCTTTCAAATTTAATTCTTTTTTTACTTCATTTAATACTACATCTTTCATTACTTATTCTCCTTTGTGATACTTTTAGTATTATTTTAGTATAAAATACGAATTAATTACATGCTTTTTTACGAAAGATGCGTTTTTATTTATAAAATACTATTTTTGTTATACGAAAATTAGTTTGATATGTTGGTTTGAATTTATTATATTCATTTTTGCTAAATTTAAAGAAGTCTATGCGACTTCTTTTGACATCTTGATTATATTTCTAAAGCTTCTGGTTTGGCTTATGTATTTTAAGCTTTCTACATTTAATATTAAGTAGTTATGTAGTAGTTTATTGTATTCTTTCTCGTTTTTTATGTTTAATTCTTTTATCATTTGTAGAGATTTAATATACATTTCTTTCATATACATCACCTCTACATATATTGTAGCATTTTTGTTACTTTTTGTCGTAAGAAATTTGTCGAAAAGAAAAAGAACTATTGCTAGTTCTCTTTATATGCATTCGTCTATTATTATTTTTTGAATTTCTTTATTTGAAATATTTTCTTTATCTCTTTTGCAATATACTGTTAATAAATATATTGTACCATTACTTTTTTCAGCGTAATAAATTAGTCTATATCCGTCCTCTTTCTCCACAAGGAATATCTGAGTTAGCAACTCTTACTTTTATTACGTTATTTTCGTTGTCTGCCATTTTTATGTTTGGGATTACCGTTCCTTTTAGTTCTCCTGTTTTTATCTCTTCAATAACTTCATCTAAATCATTACTAATATTTCTATATTTCTTTTTATATTTTTTAGCATCTTTCTTAAATCTATTCGTAACTCTTATATCGTAAGACATTGATAACCTACTCCTCGTCCTTTTTTAATTCTTCTAAAAAATCATCCCAAGTATCTAGATGTATTTTTCCTTCTTTATGTAGTTTTACTTCTTTCAAGCTTGCTTTAAGAGATTCACATATGCTACAATATCTCTTAGCTGTTTTCTCTTTAGTAAGCTTGCCTGTAAAACGAGCTATTGTATTCATATTCACTCCTCCTATCTTTCTCATAAGTACACTTCCTTTCTATATATGCACACCATACCATATATGTAAAAAGAAAAGTGTCAAATTTTGCTTTTTAGCAATAATTTCTTATAAGAAATATATACAAAATACTACAAAAAGTAAATATTTTTTATAAAATTTTAACATATTTTTAACATATTTTTAACATATTTGTAATATTTTGTAATATAATTGTAACATTTTTTTTAATAACTGTCAATATTTGTCTTTATTAGTTTTCTAAACAAAGATGGCTCTTTATTTTACGTTTTGAGCCTTTTTTATTTTTAAGCAATATACTTACATAGCTTGGTTTTTAGCTATTTTCAGAGATTTTTAATTTTTTTTATTTTTTTGAAAAAATGCTTGACATACTATGCATAGTATAGTATAATAATAATCAGAAAGGAGGTAGATAGATATGGCAAAGAAAAGACAACAAAAGAAAAGTTTAAAAAAGCTTATAGCTTCTATCCGCAAAAACAGAGAGCTACAAGCTAAACGCAAACAACTTTGGCAAGACATAATGGCTATACACCATTTGTTTGACTAAGTCGAGAGAGGGGTTCCCTCTCTTGCATATATAAATTATATAATATATAATTAAAAAAATCAAGAGAGGTGGTTTTAATGGCTAGAAATTACGAGAAAGAAAGAGAATGGCAATTAAAAAAATATGACCAAATACGAGCTAATATTGACAAAGAACTTGGAACAGAGTTAAGAGAAAAATTAAAAAGTGAAGGAAAAAGTATTGCTGGCTGGGTTACAGAGAATGCAAAAAAATATTTGAAAAAAAATTAAAAAATTTGAAAAAAAGTATTGACAATATTTACTATGCATAGTATAATATATTTAAGATAAGAAAAGAAAGGAAATGATTAATATGGAAGAAATTATAAAAGAATTAAAGGAAGAATTATTAAATAAGGAAATGACTTTAGTAGAAATGGATAACGAAGCAGAAAGAATTACAGGAAGTACAACAAGTCTATTTGACGCAGAAAACGATTGTATGGAACAAGCATCTTGCGCTTATTATATGGATACAGATAAAAATATAGTTGTAGAATTTAAAGTAATAAATAAAAACAAAGAAGATAATACAGAAACTTTAGTAAAAGTTACAGATATTTGGGAAGATTAAATAAAGAGGGGCTTGGAATAGGAACCCCTCTTAATAGAGTATACGGATTTTGAAATGCTTATCTTTGAAACTGATAAGGCTTTCAATATCCTTTTTTATTTATACCATTTTTTTACATAAATGTCAATAAAGCTAGACTAGGAAAATCTAGCTTTTTTATTTATTGTTTTGTACAATAATCTAAACATACCCAGCCAGAGGGTGTCAAGCCCCAATTTCCGCTTATTCTAGATACTGTAAATACTACACCGTTTTTATATCCGTTAGCATAGTAGTTTCCATTTGCTCTGTTTTGAGCTCTAGCGTTAGCACTAAGCTGTCTATATGTTTTTCTACTATATCTTGTACTTGGTCCTGTCCTTACGCATAATACACTATTTCTACTTACTCCTGTCACTTTGTATTTTCCTGTTCCATATGCTGTAGAACTAGAAGTTGTATAAGAACCTAAATAATTAGAACTTACCCAGCCACTTACTGGACTTGTAATTCTGCTCCAGCTACCATTTGTTGCTGTTACTGTTACTGCTGTACCTTTTCTTAAGCTTCCAATTATACTTCCCCCTGGAGAACTTCTAACATTTAGATTTTTGCTAGAAGTATTAACATATCTTGTATAACCAGAAACTGTTACTGTTCCTGTGTTTTCTTGTACATTGCCGTCATGTTTGTATGCAAAAAATCCTTTATAGTTTGCATAGTTTCTAAAATTGCTTATACTGCAATACACAGTATTTCCACTAACTGTTACTTTTCCTCGTCTTGTGCTTGTATCAAATTTTCCAGAATACAAATATGGATCATAAATTTTTAATGTGTCGCCTTCTATTCCAACTATAACTATAAAATGCCCACCTGTCGTGAACAAACCATTTCCACAGCTTACTATAACATAGTTATTATTTCTTACTAAATCTACAGCTGTATCTAAACTAGACGTTTCTTGATATCCAATGTCAAACTCATCTGCTACTGCTCTAAAAGCTGACCAATATGTTCCGTTGTTAGAACTTCTATAACCATATTGAACGAATAGGTCTCCCATTCTGTCTGGTGTTATAGCTCCTCTTGTAGCTGTTACCACCATAGCTGCTGAGGTTGGTCCACAGCCTGATGTTCCAATTGTTTGAGAAGTATTCCCAACAGAACTATACATATGATTAGACCATCTAGAGTCTATTTGAGAATAATAAGTTAATCCTATGTAGTCTCCCAATTCTACATTCCAGGTATTTGCTCTATCCCCTTCGTAGGCTATTTCTCCCTGTAGTTCAAAGCTCTCGTCTTCTACTTCTTGCTCTTGTGCATTTTCTTGCTCTTCTGTTTGCTCTTTTATTTCTGTAGAAGGTAATTCTTGTATTTCTTCTTCTGTCATCTCATAAGTTTGTATATTTTCTTCTGCTACTATTTCTGTTGTTTCTTCTCTGTTTGAAAATCCAAAATAAATCCCTAAGCAACACAAGATAACTACTATTATTGCTAATATTTTGTACTTTATATTTTTCATGTTCTCACCTCCTAAATTAAGAATTTTTGTATAGCTTCTTTGATTTTGTCATAGCCTAATTGAGAAACTAGACTAGAAGCTAAGCCCATTAAAATAGCATAGATTACATTATTAAATGTGAAATCTATGCTACACAACTGATAATAAATTAATGTTCCTGCTAAACCAACTATAATCGATACTATAAAAGCTGTTATATTTCCGTCTGCACTAAATAACTTTTTAATTGCTTCTGTTACTAAACTTGCTAGTACAGAAAAACCAAGCAGTAACGCTAAAAACATTTCTACTGTCATCTTACTTTCCTCCTTCTATTTTAATCCCATTTTTACTAGCATAAAGGTTACTATTGCTGTTACTACAACAGACAATATCGTTCCTATGAGGTTAAACCAACGTTGACGTGGTTGGTCCTTAATGCCTTCTACATCTTTTTCTATATTGGCCACCTTCTCTTTTAAATTACTTATATCTTTTGTATTCTCTTTTGAATTATTATATCCTCTATAACATATATCTTCTATTTTCTTGTAATTATCTAATTTGCTTTCTATTACTGCCAGTCTTGTAAGGACCTGTATTTCAAAATTTTCTTCTTTTTCCATCTTAGTCCTCACTTTCTGTAGCTTCTTCTGTGTTTTCAACAGTTTCTTCTGTATTTTCTACATTTTCAACATTTTCTGTATCTTCTACAGTTTTGTACATTTCTTCTACTTTTAATGTTAATGTTGTGTATTCTTCATCAGAAATTTTAGACATTGCATAAAATACATCTAGTTTGTTTTGTATTTCTGCTTTGTTTTCGTAATATTTTTTAGTAATTAAATTTTCTAAAAGTGTTGCTATATTCATGTTACATCACCTCGCTTTCTAGGTCATTCTGTAAATTATCTAATAATAAAGAACTAGTTGCTGTTGTACTTAACAATTCATTAATTGTATTTAATTGTTCTTTTATATCAGATATTTCTTTATCTACATATGTTTTTGTATCTGCTACATATTTTAATTTTAACAATGCTATATTTTCTGCTGTTATTATGTTGTTTACGCCGTCGAATAAGTTTAGATTGTTTAGTTCGTCTAGTACTGCACTTTGTTCGGAAGTACAAGGTAGTTTTGTTGGGGTTGCTAAACAATAATAGTAGTAAAAGTCATCATTACTTAATTTGTTTTTGTATTCATCTAAAGTGGTCCAATCTTTGTTTATTATACATAAACTACCAGATGTTGAAATTGTTATTCCATAATCAATATCATTTGTATTTACTAAAGTATTGTAACTGCAAGCTGGTGAAATATTAGAAAATAATCTAGGAATTTCATTTGCATTTGGAATTAATGCTGTATTTGCTATTATGGATCCTATAACAATATATCTACCACTACCGCTCATAGTAGCATTTATTATATCTTCCTTAATGCTTCTTTGTAAATAATTATGCACTTCTTTCCAGCCATCTGCTTCTTTTACAAAGTAATCTCCTTCTAGCATTTCTTGTTGTATGTTTAATATGTAATCTGTTTGCTCTGGTATAAAGTCATCATCTTCTTGTGTGTAAATTAAGCAAGTTACAATTTCATTATCATATGTTGTATTAGTATCTAGATATAGTCTTACAGAAGAAATACCATCATCTCCTTCTTGCAAAGGAATTTCACCCTTATTTGCAACATAAACTAATCTATAAGTATTATTTTTTGAGTTTACTAAAGTAATTTCACTTACATTATTAAAAGAATTTTTAACTTTATAATGTTTTCCTTGTTCAAGAGAAATTAAAATATTTTTTGAGTTATATGTATTTCCAAATCTTAACTCATTAGCACTTGGTTTTCCCGAGATTTTACAAGAAAATTTATTAAGCATTTCAAATGTTAGACCATAATACGTCCCTGAACTTAATCCATTTGCTAAAGTTGAAAAATTACTTAAATTATTAATCTTACTTATCTTAGTACTACCTTGTCCAAATGGAGAATAACTTGTTGCTGTGTCTCCTTCTTCGATTTTAAAATCTACAAATAGCCTATAGTCTGTATTTGCTTTTGTTTTTCTTATGCATATATATTTTGTGTTTTCTGTTGTTTCTATTTGTATTTCTGTTATATTATAGCGTAGAATCTTATAAGTACATGTTGCATTTGCGGAAGGCTCAACGTCACTTGTTCCGTATACAATATTTGCTGTTGATTCTTCAACTGCACTTCTAGAAAGTGTATACACTGTATTTGATTTAACAGGTATTTTTATAATTTTAAAACTACTATCATCTTTAAATGTTCCATCTGTATTTATTGTTAAGTTTTCTATATAATTGTCTTCATCAAATAAATTTTTATTACTTCCTAAACATTTTATTTCGCTTGAATAATCTGGAGAAGGCATTGCTCCATATGGTTCATAAAGTTTTTCTTCAGTGCCTTTGATAATCATAGGTTTAAATACAAGATTTGAAATTTTAGTACCTTCTTCAATTGCCATGTCTAAATAATTAAACTTTATATTTTCAGTTATTTCAAAAAATGCTCCACTTCCTATATCTGGAATAGCATTTGTATTAGTTCTATAAAGTCTAAATCTATATGTACTAGAACTGCCTCCTTCTGGACATCCATTTAATTTATAATTTCCATTTTCTAAAATTAATGTTTGATTTATTTTTAAAACTGCCTGTGCTGTTGCAGTTCCATTTACAGTAACAGTTCCATCATCATTTACTGTAAAAGTAATACCATTTATTGTTTGGGTTACAGCTGTATTTTCTAATAAATTATACCCTTCTCTTGTCTTTTGTTCTTGATTTCCCATTACTTTTAGCTGTGCTGGTACCTCGCTTGCATCTTCTATATGCAAACTCTTTGCTTCTTCTGTTTCTACGTTTATTAATGCACTTTTTAGTTTAGATATTAACTCGTCTTGTTCTTTATTTTTTGTAGTATTAGTTTCTATTTTTTCATTTTGATTTTCTTGTTCTTCTTTTATGTCAGATATATCTTTTTTTATGTCTGTGTCATCATAGTTTTCTAAGCCATCTAATTTTTGTTTGTACTCATTTGTAAAGTCATTTGTGCTTAGTCCTTTCCCTTCGATTTTCTGCACTTTATTAGCATCTATACTTTCCGCCATTTTTTTCATGTCGCCTGGCACATCTGCCTTTTTAGTGTAATCATCTGGGTAATATGTTCCATTTTCTGTTGTAGCCATTCTCATTCTCCTTTCATTTCGCTATACGTAAAGTTCTCTTTTATTTGATTGTAAGTTTTTGTTTTAACTTCGTCATACGTTAAATATCTTGTTGCTTTTATTTTTAACAAAAAACTAGAACCGAACATATATCTTGCTTGGCTCTAGTATCTTTTCTACTATTTTATTTGGCATAATATCCCTCCAAATTAAAAGTCTTTAATAAGTGTTATTTTTGTAATTTTTATAGCTGGCGTATTAGATATTGTAAATCTGCCTCCTGTTCCTTGTGTTAAAACTCTATTTCCATAGAACTCTATCTTATTATTTGTTATTGTTAATTGTGTTCCGTAAGTATAGTAGTATATACTTCCTATATAATCGTCGTTCAGATTGCTTTTTTGTCCACTCTCTACAAGCGGAATCGTTTTAGAACCGAATGTTGTATCTTGTGTATCAACATCGATTCGATATTCTATTTCTGCTTCTTTATAATCAAAAATATTTTCTGTAATATTTATTGTAGAGGCTGTACCGTCTTCATTTTCATAAACTACTTTACCTTTTTTTACACCTTCCATTTGTGTTTTTAGCACGTAAGCAGAACCGTCTTGAACATTTGCTAATTCTTCTTCTAGCTCTTCTAAAACAGCTTCATAATCACTTTTTATTTTTGCATATATACTATTAAAATCTAGAAATGTCCTTCTGTCTTCAAAATCTGTTATCCCATTTAAACTTGTTCTAAACCTAGCCAGTTCAAATTGATAAACACCCGAATTGTTTTCTACTATATTACTTTGTGTTAAAGCCGGATATCCAGATGTACTTTTTACTATTTTATATGTAGCTTGTACAAGTTCTTCTTCTGTATTTTGTTTATCTAAGTCTATTTCTATTACTAGTTTACAATATGCCGTATCTGTTCCTGCTACAATGTCTGTGCTAGTATCTTCTTCTAAAAATCTTCCTTGTATGCATACAGCCCCGCTTTGTATTGTTAAAGTACTATTATTGTATGTAACTTGCATTCCGTTTTTATAATCGTTACTTACTCCATTTGCACTATTTAGAAATGTATTAATAAAAAGAGCAAAGATTTGATTTCCAAATACCTGCTCTTTAAAAACATGTCCTTTTAACATTATTTGTTTCTCCTTTCTTTTTTTAATTTATCAATAAGTTTAGTTCTTATATTTCCGCAAGTATACTCAACAAACTTTTCTTGCGTTATCTTTATTGCAGATATATAAGTATCGTAAATTAAAGACTCTTTTGTTTTTATCGCAATCGGTGTTCCTACTTCAATGTATCTGTTAAAGTATTTAAACGTAATGTTGTGATTATATCTATTAGCTGTTATTTGATCTAAAGCTTTTTGTTCTGCATCTTCATAATTTGCTGTAAATACTCTCTCTGTTCTTCCTTCTGCTCTGTTCTCGTTTGTTGCATCTGTTGTAGTTGTTCTATCATTGAGCAAATACAAGTAATATGTATGCGTATTTGTAGAAACTTCTACTTTACTTACTATGTCTGTATCAAAAACTTCTGTATAGCTCGAAATAGGTTGTGCATTAACATCTATTAATTCTTTATCTAAAGATTTGTTTTCTATTTCCATTACTAATTTCTTGTTTTCTATATAAAATGTAAACTTTATATTGTATAGCTGTGTACAATTACTCATCCACGTATGTAGATTGTATAGATTATCTTCAGCATTACTTACTGTTGTTTGTAATTTTGTATGTGTTTTTACTCTTATATCTAGATACTGTCTGTTTGTTAATGTGTCTTCACTGTTTACAAAATTATCCTCTATTGCTTTTGCAATAAAATCTTCTATCCCTTCATTTCTTATTATTTCTTCTTCAAGTTTTTGAAAAATCCATTTTTGTGCAAGTGTTGTGTTATTGTTATAAATTTGTACATTAGTTCCTTCTGCTACATTACCACCCGCTACATCTATACTATAATTGCTATTTCCAGCACATCGTATTCTAAAATATCCGTCGCTTGCTCTTATTATTTCAAATTTCTGTTGATCGTTTCCTAAATTTGAATATTGAAAAATATTTGTTGAATTTTGATAGTTCCCAGCCTGTACTGTCAAATATTTTTCGCTGTTTGTATTCTGTATTTTATAAGTTCCATCGCTCTGCTTTATAACATTAAACTTTTGTGCAACAGTATCATTGTTTCCCCATATTTGCACATTTCCTTCGTTTTCTGTAGATTGTCCCATTACATCCAACACTTTAGTTGCGTCTAGAGCGGATTTTATTACATAAGTTCTTTCCTCTATTTCTGTCACATTTCTTGCTAAAGCTACTTTCTCATCGAACATATTTGTTATATATTTCAAAGTATATTCATACAATCGTTTTCCATCTTCGTTTTGTATGTTATCTACAATTCCCCAATAAACTACACTATTATTCTTTTTCATTGCTACTATATCTCTTGCTTTTGCTGTTGTTTTCTTTAGTAACTTTATTGTAGAATTTGCATTTGTTTCTTCATCAATGTTAATTTCATAATCTGCTATTTCCACTATGTCTTTAACTGCAAAATCTTTATAGTCAAAAATCCACATAAACACTTTATTTGTCTCTATTTTTATCTTTTCTTTTGCAAATACTTGTATTACTTGTGTATCTTTATAACTTTGTCCTAACAAGTCAGTAAACTCAATATCTGCTGTATATATTCCACCTGTCTCTAGAGCATTTATATTTACTTCGTAATATCCAGTTTGTTCATTATATTTTGCCGTATAATTCTGCCCATTAAAACTTATCGTCATTTCATTCATTTTTGCACCCCCTATACAGCTTTATAATAAGCAAATATAGTTACTTTAGCATTTAATATTTCATTATCTGCTATAAGTCTTACTTCACAAGACTTGTCCTTTGGCAATCTCATTACATTGTCATTTGCAAAATTTAGAACTTCCAGACTAAACAAACTTTCTAATGTTCCATCTGTTTTTTGTCTATTTAAATAAAAGTCATTCTCTTTAGTACCGTATAATAGTTTTTCATGTTCAGCTATCTCAACAGTAAAGGGAACTTCTTGATAAAGCTCCCCTTCAACATATAATTGTAATTTTGGATTAACTACTTCTCCGCTTATTTCTACTAAAATTGGAGATTCAACATGTCCATTATTTATATATTGCAAACTTCTTGTGTTGTAATCTGCAAATCTGCTATCCCATCTAAAATCCCATCTAAGTTCGTTACTTTTTGGCTCTATGCTATGTATGAATGTATTCTTTTCATACCATAGAGAAAGACAATCAAATGTGATGGTTTCTGATATTACTCCGTTTGTCTGTTTTTGAGTTTTAGTTAAACTTTGTATTTGAACATCTTTGAAATATTCTTTTGATTCACTTTGGTATGGAATTTTATATGCAAATCTTAAATTTTTAGACTTTTCTATGAAATCAACTAAATTTTTATAGTTATCATAACATAAAAAATTTGCGGTTCCAGAAATCTGACCTTGCTCAAATTTTCTTAAATTAGTTACAAATGTGTTTCCTAATTGTTCGTATTCTGTTGTATAACTATACCCTAGTCCGAGACGGATCTGTTAATAGACAATGATTGTATATATCCATTAATGAATATTCTTGTCCTTTTTCGTTTACCAGTTTAAATTCTCTAACCATTGATTTTCCTCCAATTTTTAACATATAAAAGTATATTAAGGCAAAATAAAAAGCCCTTAAATTTGATTTTAAGAGCTTGTTTCAAAACACTTTAAGGGTTATTTTTGATAACTTTTAAACTATCTTTAAAAAACAAAAACACACTACATTTCTGTAATGTGTTTTAACGTTCTAGATTATTTCTTAAAACTTCTAAAACCTAAAATATTAAATTCATATTCTGGCTTTTCTGTTGTACCTAAATATGTTGAATCATATGTAGCAAATTCTCCTTCTCCATTATGGACAACAACATATCCATAATCTATTTCATTCGTAGTTGTGTTTATTTCTTCTAATAACACAATATAATCTGTGTTTGTATCAGAGCAAGTTATTTTTCCAGCTCCTTCGTAATTTGAAGAAGTATTTGAAGTTTCAGTATTCATGTTAAATGATTCTATTTTAAAATCTGATAGTTTAGTTCTATTATTTGTCCACGCTACAATTGATAAGCTTAAAATTACTGAAATTATAACAGAGATGACAACTGGTTTAATTAAATTGTTTTGTGCTTTATTCATACAATCTTTACAAACACCATTTTCTAATTCGCTTTCTAAACATTCTTTTTTACATTTTGAACATTTCATAAACATATCCCCCTTTTGTCTTTTTGTAAAAGTATAACACACAAAAAATAACAATGATGTCGAAATTTGTCGAAAATGTAATGTTTTTAATATTGACTTCCAAAAACTTTATTTACTTCATCTGCAACTTTTCGTATATCTAGTTCTCCTTGTGTATAAATATTAAGCGTTGGAGTTGTGTATATCATCTTTGTTCCATTTATTATTTTAGAATTTATTGCTCCAATTTTATTGTTCAATCCTAATTCTGCCGTTCCTAAAGTTTTATTAAACTTTGTATTTATTTTTTTAGCATAGTCTTGAATGTTTCCAATTGTTTTAGTTCCTTGTTTCTTTATTCCTTTATCAGCTCCCAAAAAATAATCCACTAGAGCATCTTCTGCTAAAACAGATGGACTTCCATCACCTAGTCCATCTCTCATACTTTGATTTCCTCTTCTACCTATTCCAAACAATAAATCCCAAAAGCTCCATTTGCTATCATTTCCTCCCTTTTCTGCACCTAGCATATAGTCAGATGTGGCAGACTTTCCTTTTTCATAATTGATATTTTCTTTAAACTTATCATCACTCTTAGTTCCCAAATCTCCATAAGCATTTGGTAAAGAAGTATTAGCATTAACTGTGTCTGTAGCTCCATTTATAGCTGTCTGTGATTTATCTGCTAATTTTAAATTTTGACTAAAAAAGTTGGTTACTGTCGTTGCTTTATTTCCTGCTGAATCTTGCATTGTAGCATCTATTGCTATTATTCCTGTCGATTTTTGTATTTGCTCTCTTACTGATTCGGGAAGTCTTGACAAACCATTAGAGTACTCTACATAACTAGAATCAGCAATTGCCTTCCAAGCTTCTAATTGAGCAGGAGTCAATTCTTGTATTGTAGAGGTCTGTTCTACTAAACTATTTGTTAAATTTGCAAGTTTTTGCTTTTCTGTTTCTAACTGTGAGTTTAAAATATTTGCTTGATATTCATCATTTGTTTTTTGTGCTTCTGATAGACTGCTTCTTAATAAATTCATATATTCGGTTTGAGTGCTTATCTGTTCTTCGATTGTTTGCTGTGATTTTTGTTTTACTTCTTCATACGAAGTCGTTATACTTTGTGTTGCTTCTTTTATTTGTTGTGCGCTTCCAGATACACTAGCAGATTGTAAATTCTCATAATCTTGTATAGTTTTTCCATATTGACTTATTAACTCTGTCTGTTCACCTATTTTTTGTGATATACTGCTGTACATTATTTCTGCTTCTTTTTTCTCTTTTGCATTGCCTGTTGCCATTTGTTCTGAAGCTTCTGCTAATTTTTGTTTTAATCCTACTAGTGTTTCAGTTGCCGTTGCCTGTTCTTTTATTGCTGTTCCATATTCTTCCTGATATGCGTTTAAAACTGCCTCTGCTTTCTTTTTAGCTATTAATTCATCTATAGTATTTTTTAAATCTTGATACTGGGTTATAATATTCCCATTTAGACTATATTCTGTTCCTAGCGCAGAATTTAATTGATTTAAAATAACGTTAGCCCTATCTTCATATCCCTGTTTTACTTTTCCGTTTTCATTGGTTATCTTTTTTAACTCTTCTGCTAAACTCTGTGTACTTTGTATTTCTGCTAAACTGCTTGATAAAGTTTCATTTCTTGTGCTCTGTAATTGTTTCCATGTTTCTTTTTGAGTTTCGACTTCTTCTCTTAGCCCGCTTAAAGCTGATTTTTCTTTTACTGTAGCCACATAATTAGCTGCATAGGCTGCACTTAATCCTACCGCTGCGGTAGTCAATAAGCCTGTCGGTGTTATTAAATATTTTATAGAAGATGCTAAAAGATTTAAGCTACTATCCGCTGAAACTGTTCCAGTCTTGGCAATAGCAATTGCTTTAGAAAATTTCCCAAGTCCTGTTGCGACTGTTCCTATTCCAGTTCCTAATTTTCCTAATATTTTTATAGTTGGTCCTATTGCTGCGACTAATAAAGCCTTGTTTATTATGCTTTGTTTTTCTTCATCAGATAGCTCGTTAAAATCATCTACTAAATCCTGAATCCATTTAGCTAATTCTTTAATTTCTGGTGCTAGTGCTTGTTGTATTGCTATTCCTGCACTTTCCAAAGAGCCACTTAAACTTTCAAATGCTCCTTTTGTATTATCCAACATAGTATTTGCCATTTCTTGTGCTGCTCCGTCACAATCCTCAAACGATTTCGTCATATCAGCTAAATCTCCAGAACCTCTATTGATTAACGCTATCATTCCAGATAAGGATTCTGTTCCAAACAATGTAGTTAATGCATTTTGTTCTTGCTCATCCGTTAAATTTGCAGTTGCACTTTGTAACATAGAAATCATTTCAGTTAATGATTTCATTTTACCTTCATTATCATAAAAGCTTATTCCTAAATTTTTCATAACTTTAGTCATTTTGTCTGTTGGTTTCGTTAATCTAGTTAATGCTCCTCTTAATGTAGTTCCGGCTTGTTCCCCTTTAATACCTGCATCAGACATAATACCTATTGCAGCAGCTACTTCTTCTATTTTTAACCCCATAGTGTTTGCAACTGGTGCTATATATTTCATCGCATTTCCCATATCTTCAGTCTGTGCATTTGTTCTTGCTGCTGCTTCTGCAAATACATCTGCCACATGAGCACTATTACTAGCCTCTAATCCAAATCCTCTTATTGCGCTCGCTGCAATTTCAGAAGATGTTGCTAAGTCCGCCCCACTAGATGCTGCTAAATCTAATAAACCTGGCATAGCTTCCATAATTTCTTGTGTTGTAAAACCTGCACTTGCTAAATTTTCCATTCCTGCCGCAACTTCTGTTGCGCTAAAACTTGTTTGAGCTCCTAACTCCATCGCTTGATTAGTTAATAATTTTAACTCATCTTTTGTTGCTCCAGCGATTGCTTGCACTCTTGACATTTGTGCTTCAAAATCATTTCCTGTTGTTATTGCTGCTGTTCCTATTGCTAAAACTGGTAATGTTAAAGATGTTGTCATTGTACTTCCCAAATTATCTATTTTACTCGATATATTTGTTACTTTACTTCCAAACTCTTCTAACTTTTCTCCTGCTGACGTCCATTTTGAAGCTTGTAATTGTAACTGATTTAATTTATTTTCTGTATTTATTATTTCTCTTTGTAAATTTCTATAGTTTTCCTCTGAAATTTCTGTACCATTTGCGATAGCTTTATCTGCTTGCTCTTGTGTGCTTTTTAATAAATCTAACTTATTTTTAGTTTCTTCAATGTTCTTGGCTAAAATAGTTTGCTTTTGAGAAACTAACTCTGTATTAGATGGATCTAACTTAAGTAAAGAGTTTACACCTCTAAGCTCCTTGCTTAAACTAGAAGTGGCAGTATTAACTTTACTTATTGCTTTTTGTAATCCTGAGGTATCTCCCCCTATTTCAACTACTATTCCTTTTATTGTTCCTGCCATATTTATCCTCCTACATTCTCGCTACTATATTTTTTATATCCTCTTGTGTGGCTTGTCTTACGCCATTATTTTCTTCTTTTTCTTCACTATTAAAAAAAGATATAAAAATTTTATACACATCTACATATGTTAAAATTTTTAAATCTTCTATTCTCAATCCTATCCTTAGGCATGCTGCTAAAAATTCATGCTCTGGAAATATTTCTTTTTTTTCTCCTGATGTGTTAAGTTTCTTCAATTCCTCTATTACTGTCTTGTCCACAAAAGCAGTCGACGGCAAATTCCGTTACCTCAACAATCCATTTATCTGTTGTATTTATTCTTTTTATTTTTGTAAGCCATTCTTCATAGCTTCCTATTTTTTTGTTTGCTGTATAAATACAGATGTAAGCAATCCTTGTTACTGCTTCTATATATTCGTCTATATTAGTAAGCATTGTTCGTGATAGTTGTTTTGTTATTTCAGAATCGCTTATTTTTGGATTTTCTTTCTTTATTTTATCTGCAATTAAAACTTGTAAAGATACAAAGTTTTCTATTATATCTATATCTTGAAAAATTCCTCGATTAAACATCTTTCTATATTGAATGTAAGTTAAAGCATTACAATCAATTGGATATTCATTTCCACATATGTTAATTTTTCTCATTAATATCTTTCCTTTCTGCTATTTTAAAAAAATCAGCGTAGGAAACCCCTACACTGACTCTTCATCTTTTGGTTCTGGAACAGCATCAAAAAATTTATCATATTCAGTTTTATTTGTATCAGATAATGCCAATTTGTATCTTACATCACCTGTATCTTCTCTTCCAGAAGTTGTTATTGATAGTGTGTCTGTATTTGGTGTTTTTGTATCTTCTGTTGTTCCTGCTTCTGTTGATGGTCTAGATACTGTTGTGTTGTAATAGCAAAATCTAGTTCCTGTGACATCTCCTTCTATTTGATACATAAAAGCAAATGGCGTAATAACATCATTTACATTTTCTAAAACACCACCGATAGAGTCAATTTTTTGTCCTAAAATTTCTTTTAAGAACTCATCTGGTATTTTTGCTATCTCTAATTCTCCAGAATATCCATTATTTGCAAAACTTTCGAAAAATTTAATATTATCAGCATAAAATGGTTCATTATCTCCTTCTGCATCTAAACTTAAGTTTACTGCACCTGGAATTTTGATTGGTGTATCATATGTGATTGCTCCATCTTCTCCTTTTATCATCTTGGCTACGTGAACATTGCTAAGTCCAAATTTAACTTTGTTTTTTTCTGACATTTTATTTCCTCCTTAATTTTAAATTTCAAAAAAATAACTTATCTGCCAAATTTTTTCGTTTGACAAATAAGTTTGTTCTGTTTTATTCCAACATACATCGTATAAAATTTTATTCTCGACTTTGTCTATTAAAGCAAAATCAATATAATCCATAGTTAAATCTAACTGGATTCTTCCTTTTCTACTAAATACTTTGTTGTCTGCCATAAAGTTGTCTGTTTCTGTTTCTAATGCTACTAAGTGTGGAGGACTAACTGGCTCTTGAAAAACTCCATAAGCATATTGTATTTCTTCTTTTTCACATCTTGATTTTAGTTCTTCTAATGTCATGCTTTAGACCTCCTCGTTATTACTTTTTTTATTTCTTGTTCGTATAACTTATTGTATTTTTCTTCTACAGGCCTTATATGTGGTTGTGCTTTAGTTCTCCCACCATTTCTGGTAGCATGTCCGTTTTCCAATAAATGTGTCAGTTGATAATTAGTTTTGTTGTATATCTTAGTTGTATATTTTCTACCTTTTGAATCTTTTTTCTTAGTCCATCCTTTCCAATACGGATTTTTTCGTGTTCCTTGTCTTCTAGGTGATTTTTGTTTTACTTCTTTAACAGCTTCTTTAGATATACTATCTGTTGTTTCTTTTACACCTTCTTCAATATCTTCTACGTAGTCTGTTAAATATTTCATAACTTCACTCTGTAGATTTTCAATCTTAATAGAACTAGACATTTTTTATTTTCCTTTCACATACCAATATAAGTTCATCTTCATTTTTCTTTTGAGGACGAATTATAGAATATTTAGTATCCATATATATTAGTTCGTCTTCATTTTGGTAATTTAGAGTACTTATAACTAATCTTAGAGTTGGTTTATATCCTTGTTGATTTGCTTGATAATATTCATTTGCATATATATCTTCTTCATCTATAATAGGTATCTCTCTTTCTGTCGTTCCGTTAGGGATTAAAACACCTTTTTCATTCTTTTCATAAGTTGTAGATAACAACTTGCAACTAACATCACGCATTGCTATCTACCTCCTTTATTTGATATTCTTCCGAAAATTGTAATTCTCTTAAATTAGTCTTGTATCTTTTTAAATATTCTGTTCTTTTGTCTATGTCTCCATCTCCAAAGTGAGCTTTAACATAGATTATAATTGTGTTTTTTACTAAATTATCTTCTATATGTCCTTTTACATCTATTTCAACTCTTTCTAAATCTCTTATAGCAGATTCGATAAGCATAGTTATTTCTTTGTCTTTCATTGTTGAGCTATCAACTATGCTTAAACATTCTTTTGCTAATTTAAGTAGATCTGTTTGTACTATTAACTGATTTATTTCTGTTGTTTTTAACTCTTCATATGTCATTTAATTCACCTCTAAACACTTGGTGTTGTACTAATATATCCGTTTATAAAAGCCTCTTCATCTCTGATTTTACAATCTTCTCTTTCAATACCTCTGAATAATGTTAGATCTTCTTCAAATGCGTTTAATTCTCCTATTGCTGCAACATTAGAAGTATTGATAGTTAATTGTTTTCTATCAAAAAATCTGATACCTTCCTTTAGGTCTCCGATTATAAATGGGATTTTGTTAGAAGCTGTTGCTAAATCTGCGTTTGGTATTACTCTCACAGGAACTGTTGTTGCTCCAGCAGACAATCTCATTTCCATTGGATTAGCTGGGTTTGGTTGTAATAAATATTTTCCATCATTGTCTTTTAATGTGTCTAAATATTGTAAACCATCATCATTTGTAACGATTACAGATGTAGATTTAAATGCACTACCTAAAGTTACATTTAATACTTTCTTAATGTCGTCTAATCCATCCAATTCAACTTCATCTTGAGTTTTAATTAAATCTAAGATTATTTTGTTTCTTGTTACTCTTGACTCGTCTCCTAGCCATTCAACGATTATATTGACAATATTTGTGTCTGTATCTTCCAATAATTCGTTTGTAATTGGTAAATATCCAGCATATTTAGAGACTACATAGTCCATTCTTTCGAATTGTGGTGTTGTTGTAGATGTGATTTTTCCACCTTCTCCAACTTTTGTGAATCCTGTTTGTTGACTTCTTTTCTTAAATGTTCTACTACCTTTGTTTGTAGTTACTGTTTCAACACTAACTAAGTCAATTAAAGATGCTTTTGCCTCTCTTCTCTCTTCTACCATTGTAGAAATGTCTTCTGGAACTGTATATCCACCGTCAGCTGGTGTTCCTTCATTTAATCCTTTTGCAATATTTCTTATTTGTTTTGCAAATTTTTGAACTGAGTCTTCCTCTTCTTTATCTTCCTTTTTCTCTGCTATATTTTTTTCTATTTTTGCTACGTCTTCCTCATTTAATTTTGCAGATTCTTTTTCATTTTCAAATAATCTTTTTTCAACTTCATATTCTTCTTGAAGTTTATCAATTTCATCTAAGATTTCTTTTGCTTTCTTTAAGTCTTTGTTTTCTCCTTCTGTATATTCTTTTGCTAATGCTTGTTTACTTTCAATTTTTGCTAATAATTCTCTCATTTTCTTATTCATAATTTTTATACCTCCAATTTTTCTTTTTCTGTAAATAAAAAAGAAGCTAGATTTTTGATTTTTAAATCAATTTCTGCTTCTTCGTTATTTTTATTTTTTTCTTTTTTAAATTCTTTGCCACCATAATTTTTAGTAGTTCCTGCTCGTGGCTGTGCTGGAACTGCTACAAAAGATACTTCATATGCTTCTTTTGCTCCATCTAGAGTAAAATAGCATATTTTTTTACCTTCTGCAGTTTCATATTCTTTTCCCCACCAATGTGAGCAATAATTTTTCATATTGTCTAATCCACATATAGAACAATATGCATGTTTTGGCTTACAACTTGTAGATACTTCTTTTTTTATTCCTGCCTTAATCTCTGAAATTAAGTCTGTATTCTTTTCAGTTTTAACCATATAACATTTTGCAATTAACTTAGTATAAATTTCTCCAGATTTTAGTGTTTTACTACTGTCTTGCACTAATTCTGTATCATATACTCTTGCAATTTGATTATCTGCCGTTCTTCTGTGATCCTTTATCATTGTTTTTCCGATGTATAATTTTTTTAAGTCTTTTAAAGCATTTAAGTTAAATGGCTCATAGTTTCTATCATCTAGCCCGTTGTCTCCCATTATTAATTTAAATGTAAATACTTCTTCCGCTTTTAAAGGAGTTAGTGTAAATTTGTTAATCTTTCTTAGTTCTTCCTCAGTAACTTCTTGATTTTCAACTCCTACAGCCTTGCAAATTACACCTTCTTCAACAATTTTGTCAGTATCTTCTCTATTGTCTTTTCCATCCATTGTTTTTCTTCCTCCTTTCCTTCTAAATTTGTATATTGTGTTCCTGCAAGTTCAACAGGAATACTAGCACCATTTCCAAGAAGTTTGTCTCCACCTGCTTTTGCTGGCTTATCTAATAATGCTCTTGCCTCGTTTGGTGTATATATAAAATTCGATACTGCTTGGCTTAATGTTTCTATTTGTGTCTTTAAATCTGCTCTTAATATAACTGCCACATTAAATTTAAAGTAATATCCTTTTTCTATTTCTTCTCTTGATAAAAGTTTGTAGTTTAATTCTTCTTCATATTGCTTCAATATATATAGCATTGTATCTACATAAAAACTTAATTGTTGTGCTTCAGAACTAGCATAACTAGATTTTTCATAATCTCCTATCTGATTTGGTTTTATTCCAAATGCAGATGCTATTTGTAAAGCACTGTATTTTTTTATATCTATAAATTGACTATCTGCTAACTTAACGTTAAGCGGTGTCAAAGTAGTTCCAATTGGAATCGGTATTATGTTTTTAACTTCTTCATCATCTAAGTCACTACCAGCAAAATCTTCTATCATCTTTTTAAAGTTTTTTAAATTATCTCCAGATAGGTCTGCTGTATATTGAACAACTGCCTTAGCTGTAAATCCACTTTTATACATTTGATTTAACATTTTTTGTGATTTTATATTCCCGCTGATTGTTGATTTTAACTGTTCTCGAACTGGTATACCTTTTATTCCATCAAAACTGCTTGACGTTTTTAAGTGTATTATCTGTTCAGATGAAAACTTATACAATTTTCCACCATATGAATAAATATAATAAATGTCTGGTATATCACTTAAAATTTTCTGATCATCATACCAAATTTCTACACTATCTGATGGTAAAATCCATAGTGACGTTTTTGTTCCTGCTCCTTTTATCCATGCATAAGCATCTCCATAATGATTTCTGTTTTGCTCCATTGTTGACCAAAACGTTGTTGAAGTCATGTAAGGATTTGGTCTATCATGCAACGCAAAATATAACGGATGTCCTCTTGCAGTAACAACACCACCATCTTCATTATGCTGTAATAATTTAAGTGGTAACTTTCCTACTGATTCACTTAAAACTTTTAGACAAGCAAAATAAGTAGCTTCAGATAATGCACTTTCTTTTGTATCGTGTAATCCCAGAAAGTCTATTAATTGTTGCATTGCTGTATCTTTGCTAGATTTATTCGTTAGCACTCTATACGCTGTCTTTATTCGTTCTTTAAGTTTCACTTTTTCCTCCTATTTCCAACCCATTGTTTCTAAGTAATCTTCCATTTCTTTGTTGTAATCTACCGTTTCTTCTTCTTTAAACTTCATTTGAGTAATATGTGCATCTATTACGGCATCTACTGGGTCTATTCTTTTATTTTTTGAGTCCTTTTCTTTATCTATTTTCTTTTCTCCAAAGCTATTTCTTACTATTTTTGCATTAGAAACGCTATAGCTTAGTAATTCTTCTTTTTTGTTGTATTTTATTTTTCTAGATTCAATGTTTAGTTGCATATCTTCTGTTCCGTCATGTAAGAATCTTGCTGATTGCTTAATCTCTAGAAGTGGTACTCCAAATTCTTCTAAATCTGCTAGAAATCCATCAGCATTATGTGGGTCATATCCTATTGCTTGTATGTTTAAGTCATATTTTTCTATAATATCATTTAAAAATTTAATTATAAATTTATAATCATTTTTATATGTAGATTGTCCACCTGTTACTGTTACTAGTCCTTCTCGTTCCCATAAGTCGTATGGTGCTATATCTGTTGTTATATGTTCATCCATCCTTGCTCGTGGCATAAAAGAATGTGTGAATATGAAAAATTCTTCATCTTGTAGTGGTATTTCAATTGCAATTGTTGTTAAGTCTCCACCACTAGACAAATCTAATCCTACATAACATTTTTTGCCTTCTAAGTCTTCTAGTTCTAGTTCTGATTCGCACTTTTTCCACTTTTGTGGACTTGTAAATCTATCTTCTGTATTTTGAACCCATAAATTAAGAGACTTTGTCATAAAGTCTCTTAACTCGCTTCCTCCCATATCTCTTGCTGTTTGCATATCTGTTATTAAATTTTCCAATCCTTGTTCTGTAGATGCAAGATATGGATTTGCTTTTATTAAATTTTCTGGATCAAAAACATTATCTTTTTCATCTAGTGCATATATGTCAACAAAAAAATCGTCCGCTGTAACTATTCTTTTTAAAATATTAATACAATATTGGTCCATTTCAAAGCAAGCACTGTTTAGTTTATCTCCTCTGGTTGTTATAATGCTTATCAATGTTTCTTCTAGTGCTTTAGTACCATTATATATAGCTTTGTATGTTTTTGCGTCTGGATGTTGATGATATTCGTCAATACTTGCAAATATTGCTCTAAATCCATCATCTAATCCACTTTCTCTAGATAAAGCTTCTATTGTACATTGTGTATCTTTAGCGATTATTAATGATTTATAATCTTTTATATCAAATAATTCTTGTAAATCTTCATCTGCTTCAATGAACTTTTTCATTTCTTCCCAAGCAATTCGAGCTTGTCTTTTTTTAGTTGCTACTGTGAATAATTTACCATAATTATAACCACTAAAGCCTCCTATATATGTACCTTTTATACCATTTTCAAAAGATTTTCCATTCTGTCTAGCCATAGATTTATATGATCTTCTAAAACGTCTTTTGCCATTTAATTTTAGCCATCCAAACGGACAACCAAAATCAAATATCTGTCCTCCAACCAGTTTTACTTGCTTCTTTTCAAACCCTTCTCCAATTGTTAAAGTTTCAGCATACTGTAGTATTCTTTCGGCTTTTTTGGGTTCCCACACGTATGGAAAGTCTTTAGTTCCTTGTCTTTTTAAATCTTCAAGATGTCTTTTACATGCTAGAATATGTAATTCTCCCATTTTGCCTTCATCTATTGTCTTTTTTGCATATTCTGTTACTCTATCTATTATTTAGCCCACCACCTTGAATTTTGCAAATTTATTTTCCTTTTTTTCTTCTTTTGGTTGTGGCATTACTAATTTTGCTCTTGAAGATATTGAAAGACCTAAATCATTTGCACACGCTCTACATTGCTTTAAAGCTTTGTCTTGATATGTTAAATATGTATCTATTTCAGATTTTAATCTTGCTTTTCTGTCTGTTCTTTTAGCTTTTAATAGTTCATCTTCTAATGCTCTTATTTTTTTAGTGTATTTTATATAGCTAGTATTTGAAACTAAATAATGAGCTAAACAATCCTCGTCTAGCTCAGTTATAATTCCTATATCTAATAATATTTTAGATATCCTGTAAAATTCTTTTATTTCTTCTTCATTTAAGTAATCTGGTGGCTTTACATTTGTATGGTCTGTTGTTATTTCTGTTTTTCTTCTTTCTTCTATTTCAGTCTTTGTTAAATGTTTCTTTCCTTTAGCCATAATCAAATTTATAGGCTCTCTCGGTCTTCCTGCCATAAAATTACACCTCTTTTCTTTTTTACTGCCTTAAAATCGAAATTTGGGGACTTTTTTGTACAAAACAGAGGGACGCACCGTTCTCTATTCATACCTTCAATACTTTTTTACGTACCCCCTATCCTCTTCTGTTTGCTTTTATTTTTACTTTATTCTTATTTTTTTATTAATTTATTGGTTTTAAATTATATATTTTTCTTAATTGATTTAGTGTTGCTACACTGAATATGTCTTGTCCATCTATTATCTTTCTTAATATTTGTTTATACTCTTCTATTTCTTTGTCTTTCTTTAATAGTTCTTTATGTACTTTTGATATTGGATTCTGTTTATCTCTTAACTCTTTTATAATCTCTTCTTGTCTTTCTATCGTCTCTCTATACTGAAAGATTTCATCATCTAAAAACTCTATTATCTCTTTATCGCTCATATCATAGTTATGTTTAAATCTAGTTATTCTATTTCTTGTTGATTTGTATTTATCTCTATATTTAAATTCCATTATATCTTTCTCCTCTTCTTGAATCTATTGTGTTGCATATCATGATGATGATGACACAATGCTATCAAGTTACTCCATTCGAATCTTCTTAGCCAACCTGTTGGTGTTTGTATTGGCTCTTTGTGATGTACTTCTTCTGTTAGTTGAATGCTATACTTATTATCTTTCTTTGCTTCTTCTTGACACATTTCACATAGATAATGTTTTTCTTTGTATGCATCTCTTAACTTTCTCCATTCTTTGCTATTATAGAAAGCTTTATATTTCTTATCTCTGTTCTTATTATATCTGCTCATATTTCTTTTCTTGTTGCTATCTATTTCTTTTTCTACAATCTTTTGACAATTAGTACAATATCTGTTTGGAGCTTGTATTACTTTCTGACATCTGGCACATAACTTTAATAACATATTTATTCTTCTTTCTTTTTTCTTGTTTTTCTTGTTGTTTTCTTTGCTTCTGTAGTATTCTTTTTTGTTTCTTCTTGTTTTATTTCTATTACTGTTGCAAGTCCTGATTCTTTTATTTGCTCTGCTCTGTTCGTATCATTTACAATGTAAATATCTCCTTCTTTTATTGCTGCACTTCCATCAGCATTGTATTCTATTTCTTTATCTTTATATTCTTCTATTAGTTCTGGTCTTTTATCTTTGTAATTTTGTTTTGCTATTATTTTATACATTTCTTTCTTCTTCCTTTCTGCTTTTTTATTTAACAATTTAATCCAGTCTTTTTCTGTGCCTTTTTCTATATATGTGAAATCCTTTGGAATATTATTAACTATCTTTTCTATATCTAAATTGCTTAAATTCATGTCTAATATATATCCATTTATGCTATCTTCTATACTTTCATATGCACTTGGAAAATTCGTACATATAGCTGGTGTTCCATATTGTAAACATTCATTAATAAAGTAGCTATATCCTTCTGTATCTGATAGTTGAACTCCATAATCTGCTTCTACTATATAATCCATAAAATCATGGCTTGGCTTCATATAGACTATTTCTTCCAAGTCAAATGGTTTCTTTCCATATAAATTTAAATCTGTAAATATTGTCCATCTAAATTTTATATTTGCTTTCTTTAATTCTTGTGCTAACTTTAACATTCTTTCATATCCGTTTTTCTTTAGATACTCTTGTTGCACTTATTAATTTTAAAATTGATTTTGTTTCTTTTTTATTATCTAATATGTTATATATTCTTGTTATTTTTTCATTTGGATATAATTGTTTAAACACTTTACACACATGGTCACTTACTCCAACATGTTCCGTTGTCTTGTGCCATTTCTTATATGTAAAACTTACTTCTTTAGTTTTTATATAATCTGCATGTACCATTTGTATATATCTTCCGCTTTTAGCTATCACTGTTTCTGGATATTGTCCCCATGCTGATGCACATATACAAATATCACATATATATTTTTTATTTTTGTTATATTTTTCTGTTTTTACAATCTTGCTAATTCTTTCAAGATTTTCTCTATCTGCTGTCGAGTATAAAAAAGTTATATTGTAATAATTACTCATCTTCTTTATAAAGTTATATACGAATGTATCAACACCACCGAATTTTAATAAATTATTATGATACAAGATTATATTTTTCAACGTATATCTCTTCTTTCTTTTTTGTAAATTTGCTTATTTAAAAGATTTTTTCTATTCTTTCTTTTATTTCTGCGGAACTATAGAATAGTTCTACTGTTTAGTAGACAGTTGCATTAAACCACTCTGCCATCTTTCCACATATAGAACTCGCTAGGAAAGTTCTTTAAATAAAAAATAAAAGGAGTTCTTCTATGAACTATATATTAATATTACCTAGCATATATTAATAAGCATGAAAAAAGAGCCTATCTTGTTTGATAAGCTCTTATAATATATTTGTAATTCTTTTGTATTTTTTTTGACATATTTTTTCGATTTTTGTTGATTATTTTTATAACCAATAGTATAATATTTCTGTCCTCTGTTCTGACCTTTCCAATCAGTCAGGAGGTGAGTCTTAGTGAATAAAATAATTATGTTCGCTGTACTAATTGTTATTTATTTAATCTTAAGATTATTTAAGTAATAATTGTACATATGAAAAACTAGAGTATTCCCTGTACTCTAGTTTTTTCTTCGTCTTAATAAATTTTTTATTATGTTCGCTACAGATTATTCGACAAGCTTCGACACAGCTCTCTTATCTGTATTTCATATTATACTAGAGTTTTTTAAAAAAATCAACTTTTTGTTAAGTTTTTTTATAAATTTTTTATATTTTATGATGTTTACACTACTATTATACCACTTTTTCACACTTTTATCAAATTTTAAAAAGAGCAGACATTGAAACAACATCTACTCTTCTTGAAAAATAATTTTGTAAACAAAAGAGGATTCCTTTATTTATTTTGTCTTTTAAAGACATTTCTAATTATACTTAAATTATACCTTGACACTCTCAAAAAATCCACAAAATAGTCTCAGAATAGTATCAAAATAGTCTCAATTTTTATTTTATATGTCCCAACGCTCTTGCAAAACATAATAATGCCTGGTATTGCAATCTAAAATATGTAGCTTTTGATATGTTTAGTTTTTTTTCTATATCTTTAGGTTCATTCCCTGGCAATAAATACCTGAGCCTTATAATTTCTTTCATGTCTCCTTGCAATCTTTCAAATACTCTCTCTATTGCAAATATTTTTCTTACTACCTCTTCTTCATATTCCATAAAATCTTCAATTATAGAATGTCTGTAATCTTTGTTCTCAAATCCTTCCTGCCAATATCCACCTAAGCAAACAGGTTGTCCACCTAATCCAACTGCTTCTATCCTTACAATCCA
>CALYAB010000013.1 GCA_944393395.1 uncultured Clostridia bacterium | reverse complement strand
TAACATCATTAGATTCTATATGCTTTTTCAAATTTTCGAATAAATTTAAGTCCAAAAATATACCTCCGTTCTTTTTTAAATACATTATAACATATAAAATTTAAGATGAGTGTCGAAATTTGTAATCAACATAATTGTTTTTGTAAAAATTTATAATAAAATAATAGAGGATACAAAAAGGAGCTTAAGAGAAGTGCTTTAAATGATAGATTTTTAGATCGTATTTTACCAGCGATAAAAAGATATGAAACTTGTAAAAATGGTGAAAACAAATTAATACATCTAAAAGTATTAAGAAATGAATTACATGATACATATTGGAAAAATATTAATGAAGAAGATTTAATTCGTGGCAGTTATACGGGGCAAATGTTAGATTCTTTATTACCAATGCGAGAAATGAATGTTAGAGTTAAATTTAACGAAGAACTAGAAAATCTAAAGGAATATATAGTAGAAAAAGTAAAAGCTAGACAAATTGGTCATCCTTCAGTTGGAGATGGAAGATAAATTTAATAAAACAAATAAAAAGAAGAAAAGCAAGATGAATATTACACCTTACTTTTCTTCTTTTTGTTGGACAAATTATTAGTTTTCTTTCATTTGCAAGAAATAAATGTTTTCTGGATTTTTAGATGGTATGGTAAAAGGTATATTAGTAGATTCAATTCTTAAAACTTCTATCCAAACATCTGAAGAACCTGAAAAATTTTCAAGATACATGATATGATAAATTATAATTCAGCTTCTAAATTGACACTATCCATATTTTTTCTATAATTGCACTTATATCAATTTAATGATATAATAGAACAAAAACAATAAAAAATGGAGATAAATATGAAAATAGGAATTGATATAGATGACACAATTTCAGATTCAATAGAACGATGGATATATTATGCAGATAAATTTGAAGAAGAAAATCCAAATGTAGTAAAAGAAAAAATTACAAAATTTCAATTACAAAATAGTCATAATTATCTAGAAGAGTTTTATAAATGGGATGAAAGAGATAAAGAAATATTTTTTAATAAATATTCAAATAGTATGTTAAAAACAGTAAAAATAAAAGAAAATGCTTCCTCAGTTATAAATAAATTAAAAGAAGAGGGACATAAAATTTATATTGTAACATCTAGATTTAAAATATGTGATAATTCAGATGCGGAAAATATAACAATTAATTGGTTAAAAAATTATGGAGTACAATATGATAAGATATATTTTAATGCATCAAATACTAAATTACAAATTTGCAAGGAAGAAAGTATAAAATTATTTATTGATGATAATTATGAAGTATGTAAAACTATGATAAATAACGATATAAAAGCTCTAAAAATGAATTCAAAATATAATAATATAAATGATGATACGATACCAAGAGTGAATAATTGGAAGGAAGTATATAATAAGATACAACAAATGTGAAAGAAGTACTTTTTAAAATTAGATATTAATATTAAATTGTAACTATTAAAAAATAAGAGACAGAGGAAAGAACATGGATTTAAAATTTATAGAAAAAGAGACAAACCTAAAAGTAGGAAAAAATATAGAATATTTCAAAGTAATTGATTCAACACACAAATATGCTAAAAAAATAGCAACAAATAAAGATTCAGTAGGAAAGATTATTATTGCTGAAAACCAAACTGATGGTATAGGAACAAAAGGAAGGACATGGTATACAGGAGAAGGAAAAAATATAGCAATGACAATAATATTAAAACCTAATTGTAAAATAAACGAATTAGAAGGTTTAACTATAAAGATTGCAGAATGTATGAAAAAAACAATATATGATTTATATAAATATCAACTAGAGATAAAAAAACCAAATGATTTAATGCTAAACAATAAAAAAATATGTGGAATACTTACAGAGATAAATACAATATCTGAAAAAATAAACTATTTATTAATAAGTTTAGGTTTTAATGTCAATGAGACTGATTTTTCGGAAGAAATAGAAGAAATTGCTACATCATTAAAAAAAGAATTTGGAAAAGAGTTTAAAAGAGAGGATATCATAGTAAGATTTATAGAGAATTTAGAAAAAGAAATAGAATTTTAGTTCTATTTCTTTTTGTATATAAATATAAATTAAACAGAAAAATTATTAGCAAATAAAATAATTAAGAAAGGAGATTATGATATTTAGATATCATAAAAAGTCTATGGAAAAAACTGATAAATTAAATAATAAAAATTATATAAATATATTGAAAGGATTAGGAATAGCATTAATTATAACTTTCATCTTCTTATTAATTTTGGCAATTGTTTTAACATATACAAATGCTTCTGAAGATATAATAAATCCAACAATTATAACTATTACAGCGATAAGTATATTAATAGGAAGTTCAATAAGCAATATGAAAATTAAAAAGAATGGTCTTATAAATGGTGGAATTGTAGGTGGATTATATATAATATTAATATATTTATTTTCAAGCATATTAAATGAAAGTTTTACTTTAACAATTCAATCAATTGTAATGATAGTAATAGGAATAGCTTTTGGAGTACTAGGGGGAATTATTGGAGTCAATAAAAGTTAATTATTTTAAATAAATAGAGTGTTTATAGAAATATAAGAGTTAATAAGAATTAGTGCCAATAAAAGTATTCCAATAATTAAGAATCTGCTGTTTTTCTGATTTTGGAACTATATTAATTCTAATAGCAGAAAAAGGTTTGTCATGAGAATATGTAGTTTCTTCGCCATCAGAAGAGGCTTTTAACCAACCAATATTAGCTACATAAATCTGGTAAATTATAGATAAGTCAGTTTGATTTTTTAGTCTAAATGCAATGCCAGATAATCCATATAGATTTTTATTAGCTATTTCTGCAGGAATAGGATTATAAATATTAGAGCAAGAATTATTAGCTTCATTATGTCCTTGACCACCTAATTGAATAGCAAGCTTACCTAAAAAACGAATAGTGTTTATACCATTTATATCATACCATGAAGTAGAACTAGGACTATAACCATATTTGTAATCTATTTCAGAATAATTACAAACTGCAGTTGTATTTTCACCCCAATAAGTATAATCGAAAACTCTAGTTTGTAAAGCAGTTTTATCAATGTTACCATCTAAATAGGTAACAAGCATTTCAGACTTATAATTGCTAGAATCAATAATAGCTTTTTTTCCAGAGATATCGCCACAACTATCAAATTGAGAGATACCATAATTATTATAATTAGAATAATATAACATTATGTTTCTAGCATTATTTACATCAACAAAAACTTGAGCTTTATTACCAGCATAATCAGTTATGTAGATAGGATAAAAAATTGGAGAAAGAAACACTTTAGATAAAGTAGTGTTATTATTTGAAATATTCCAATTATCAATAGGTCTTAGGCCCTCATTAGAATTAATAACATAGTTTGACTTATTGTCTTCAATAGACAGCTCCTCACATGTAGAAGATGGTGCTAGATTGTCGATTAAAATATTGGTATTGAATTTTTGAAAATCATTTTTCTGACCAGAAATATCTTGAATAATTCCTTCTTGGAATATAACATCTAAAAGTCCATTACTATTTAAATTAGAAATAGATATAGTATAGATTAATTCACCATTATTATTAGAAAGTAAATTTATTTTTACAGTTGGATAAACATATTCATTATTTACCAAGATTTTTATATAATTGCTGTTAAAATTGTTTGTAACAATATTGTTTTCAGTTATTTTTACTGTTAAAGTAATTGTATGTGTATTATTTGCATATTGTTCATAATTAGTATTTGTATTAGAAGTCGAAATGACTTCTATTTCTGGTTTTCTATCAATTTGTATTTTGGTACTAATAAAAGAATAATTAAAAATGTATTTACAAAATGTAGATTGATAAAAAACAGGAATTATTAATAAAACCATAAAAATGATAAATGAAATAAAAATTTTTTTGTTCAAAAAATCCCTCCTTTTTATATTAAATTTGTTGTTATAATTTATAACTTTAAAATTTTAGTGGATAAACTATGAATATGTTGACAGTTATTGACCCTGTCCCCAAAATGATTGAAGTTAAATAATTTGAATATTTGAATATGAATGATTGTATTATATAAGGTGAGTTTACAAAAGTCAAGTTTTATAAATTAAAGAATTTTGTCGAATTTTGCGATGAAAAAAACAACAAATTATACATAAACAATTGACAATTACGTTTTATGGAATTATAATCTAATTACATTTTTTCTATAATTTAAATCAAATTTTTAATTTCAAAATTTATCTATCAAATTTCAAAAAAATTAAAAATTATAATAAAAAGGAGGAATGCCTATTTGAATAAGAAAAAGAAAATATTACTCATTGTTGCGATATTATTAGTTATATTAGTATCATTTTTCTGTGGAAGAGCTTTTGCAAAATATAAGGCGGAAGTAAAAGGAAGTGGTACAGCAGAAATAGCCAACTGGGTATTTAAAGTAAACGGAAAAGAGGATCAAATACAAAAGATAGATTTACTATCAACATATGACAATGAAACTTTAATTGATAATAAAATAGCTCCAGGAACAAGCGGAAAATTTGATATTATACTTGATGCAACTGGTTCTGATGTTGGAGTAAATTATCAAGTAAGATTTTTAAATGAAAGTGAGAAACCACAAAATTTAGTGTTTGTCTATGATAATAATGAATATAGTACAATACAAGATTTAGAACAAAATTTAACTGGTACTATAGATGCAAATGAAGAAAATAAAACAAGAACCATTACAATAGAATGGAAATGGAAATATGAAACAGGATCAACAGAAGAAGAAATTAATCAAAATGATATAATTGACACTGAAACTGCAAAACAAATAAGAAATTATACATTTGATGTAAATGTTATAGGTATACAAGTAGAACCTGAATAGAAGTTATTACAAACTTGGAATATTATGAATATGAATAAATGGAAATATATAAATTAAATATTAAGTTTCGTTTCATAAACCTTTGAAATCAAAAATTGAAAAATAAAATTGTAGTATAAATTATGGAAAAAATGAAAAAACAAAAGATTAATTAATTATTATATTTAATATAAGGTAAAGAAAATTATAGATTTGAGCAAAATAATTTTTATTTTATCTATTAAGAAAGTCATGTTGACTTCCTAGTAGATAAAGAAATACATTTGTTATTACTTAGCTCTAAAGTATATTCTATGTATTTTTATTGTGTTCTGTTTTCTAGTTCATATAGCTAAGTAGTAAAGTAATTTATATATTAGGAAAGCTATGCTAGCTTCCTAATATATAAAATATATTGTGTATAATTTTATAAAAAAATTAATTTGTTAAAACACAAGGAGGATACTAATAAAATGAAGTTTAAAATAAATATTAGACCTAAAAATTTAAAACTAAAAGACTTAAAAATAGGAAAAAAAGAAAGAAAGTATAATAAGGAAATAGTTTTTATACTAATTATAATAGTTATACTTATAGTGTTTTTTTCAGGAGTAGCTATGGGAAAAGCAATACATAATAGTAGTATAGCTAGCAATACAGAAATTGCAAAACCAATTTTAGAAGTAGAAAAAGATTCCGAAATTATTATAACAGAGGCTAATAATCAAGGAGAATATAATTTCAAAGTGAAAAATTATAATAACTTAGATGAAATATCTCAAGTAGATTTAAAATATTATATAGAGATACTTAATGATAATTTGGACAAATCAATAAAATATAGTTTATATAGAGAAAATGAGGAAATAGAACTTACAGAAAATAAAACGGAAGAAATAACATTAAAAAAAGATTTAAAACAAGAACAAATATATACGTTAAAAGTACAATATGATTCTAATCAAAATAATATTGGAGATATAATAAAAGAAATACAAATAAAAGTACATTCAGAACAATTAAAAATATAGGTGAAATATGAGGAAAAAGAAGAAAATAATTATTATAACTTTTATTATATTAATAATGTTAATATTTGTGTTTAAATCAATAAAATATATTTTTTTACAAGAAGATTTGATATTTTTTCAACTTTTAAATTCTGAAGAAAAGTCCAATAATTTAACAAAAAATGATAGTAATGTAACTCAAGAAATTTCTGATAGTAGAAAATTAAATAGTGAAAATTTAAGTATGAAACAATTCACTTTTGATGTCGAGTTCAAAAACACTAAATTTAAAGATATAAATTTATATGAAACAATAAATCAGAAAACACTAGTGTATGAGAAAATAGCACCAGGGACTGCTGGAAATTTTGATATAATATTAGATAGTAATAAAAAACTAAATTATATGATTCAATTTGAAAGCAAAAATGAAAAACCATTAAATTTAAAATTTTATTTAGCTGGAGATGAAACAAAATATGATACTTTAGAGGAATTAGATGATATCTTAACAGGTGTAGTTTCAAAAAATGAAGAAAAAGTAATATGTATTAATTGGGAATGGTGCTATGAAAATGATAAAGAGAATAATATTCGAGATACAAATGATGCTAAAGAAATTAGAGAATATAATTTTTTAATATATGTGCAAGGTTACTAGATAGATTGTTCAATATATTATTTGAAGATATATATATTCGAGTAATAGACTGAACAATGAATTGAATAGTAACCTTTTTATAATTATTCATAGGTGAAAATGCCGAAAGTAAAGCGAGTTCTTGTATATTTATTTTGGATGAATTCCTCGGTTCAATACGAATTATAAGAAACTCTAAAATAATTTTATGGCACCCTTTCACTTAGTCCTTGCTACGCTCGACGCGAACATTTTCCATAAAATTATTCAAGAGTTTCTAACAATTCTCCAATCACATTCGTCATTTATCCAAAATAAATATACAAGAACTCGCTTTCATGAATTTTTAATTACTGAACATTTATACCTTTTTTCTAAATTTGTAAAAAACACTTGTAAAATTTAAAGATAAACTATATAATATAAAAGTATATTGGGGTGTCGCCAAGTGGTAAGGCAATCGGCTCTGACCCGATCATTCGTAAGTTCGAATCTTACCACCCCAGCCAGAAATAATAATTACCAGGAACTGATAGTTTGATAACAATAGAAGGAGTAATATATTTTATAAAATTCTATATTGTTCGCTTGAATAATACTGAAAAGTATAGTAACATATTACCAACCTTTCAATGTCAAAAGGCAGTCTTTTACATAAAGACGGAAAGGGGGTAAACGAGATGACACAATCAGACCTTATTTTACGATTGGTTGAAATGCTTTTAGAACAAAAAGAGCAAAACAATAAACAATCAAAAGTAAAAGAAAACAAAAAGAGTAAAGACTAGATGTGTCAGTACATAGTCGAAAGTAGGAAAGTATTACAGGTGCTTTCCTACTTTTTAAAAGGACAAATTTCGCTTCGCTCGAACGAATATAATAAGCCTAACCTTGTTATATATGGAAAATCTTATATGTGGTCAAGATAAAAGCTGAAAATTCCTATACAATAAAAAAAGTATGTGTATTACAGGTACACATACAAGTAAACAATATACACAATCAGACCTAGAGTACATTGCTTAATGTACCTATATAGTAGCACACTTTTTTAGCTTTGTCAAATCAAAAATATTTATTTTAAGGTAAATGAGAAATGTCTTTTATTTACGTATTGAAAAAAATAAAAACTTATGTTAAATTAAAGACAATAAACACTATTTAATAAAAAATAGTATAAAAAAGGTCTATAGTAAAGACCAAAAGGTTATGGAGGAACAAATGATGAAAAAAAATGATTCTGGTATAACATTAATTACATTAATAATAACAATTATTGTATTAATAATATTAGCATCTATAGGAATAACAAGTGGGATAAGTACAATACGTTCATCTAGGTTAACAAAATTTACAACAGAAATGAAAATAATGCAATTAAAAGTGAATGAATTGTATGATAGTTATATAAATGATAAATCAGTTACTGTAGGTTCTGTAGAATATGTAGGAAAAGGAAAAACAGTTACTAATGCAGATGGAACACAAACTGAAAAACCAGGAATTCAAGAAATAGGCAAGAATATAAGTATATTTTCAGATAATAGATTACAAGAGATTTTTTCAGAAGAGGGTTCAGGAATTACAAGTACTGATGGATATATGTATTATGATACAGACACATTACAAGAATTAAATGTAGATGGTGTAGATAATGAATTTTTTGTTAATATTGCAACTAGAAGTGTTGTAAGTATAGAGGGATTTAATTATTATGGAAAAAAATATTATACTTTAGAACAATTACCAGAAGGATTATATAATGTGGATTATGAAGCTAATCAAGGAAAGCCAACATTTGATATTAGTGCTGAAAATACAGGGGCTAATCAATGGAAAATAACAATATCAAACATACAGTATGATGGAAATATTAGCAAATGGGATGTAAAATATCAACTAGATGGTTCAGATTATTGGAATACTTCAGAAGATATGAGTTTCATTGTAGATAGAGAAGGAACATACAATATTTATATACAAAATGGAGATATTCAATCAGATACGAAGAATAAGGCTGTAGGAGTAAAGGAACCTACACCAGAAGATTCTAATGTAGAAACATTGCAAGAGATGAGATATGGAGTTATAGAAATAGCATTTTTAAATAATACAGGTTATGCTGTGACAGATACAGCAAATGCGCCTATTCTAAAAACATCAGAAGGAATGTCAGCTGTTTATTGGGCAAAAGATAGTAGTGGAGAAATAGATGAAACTAATATAAAAAATAATACCTATGAAATAGTTAGTAATGACACAAGTGCTTTAAATAAAGATAGATGGTATAGCTATACAGCTCAATCAGGAGAGACAACAGAAAGTGGAAGTAGTAGATGGGCAAATGCCAAAGTGACAAAAGATGGAGTAGATAGTTATTATGTATGGATACCAAGATATGCATATAGAATTATATATTTTGATATAGAAACACATGAGAATCAATATAGAGCAGGAGATTTAACAGAAGAAGAAGCATTAGCAAATGGATATATAGTAGGATATAGTGATGCAAGAGGAATTGTAGATGCACAAGGTAAAAAGCCAACAGGAGTAGCTTCACAAACAGCAATATCAGTAAATGACAAATATTTTAAAACACATCCTGTATTTGATGGAGATGTAAATTACGGTGGTTGGGCTGATGATAACGGAACACCAGTTAAACTACAAGGAATATGGGTGGCAAAATATGAATCATCACATAGTGATACTGTAGGAATAACACAAGGTAGTAGTACAACAATAAAATCTGTACCAGGAGTAAGTAGTTGGAGAAACATATCAATAGGGGATATGTATACTTATTCTAAAGAATATAATACAAATTTAGAAAGCCATTTGATGAAAAATAGTGAATGGGGAGCAGTTGCATATTTAACAGATAGTAAATATGGAAGAAATGGCACAGAAGTTACAATAAATTCTAATAGTAATTATTATACAGGAGGAGGCTCTGGAACAGCATATATAAACAATATTACACAAAGTAGTACAGGAAATGTTTATGGTATATATGATTTATCAGGAGGTGGAAATGAGTATGTGACAGCATATTATAATGGAAGTACTAATTTATCATATGGAAGTACATTTGCAAGTCAAAATAAAACCAGTGATGTTTATTCAACAGCATACGAAGGAACATCAGGAAGTAATGACTATAAATATGGGGATGCAACATATGAAATAAGTAATTGGAATGAAGATAACAGTTCATTTTCTGATTTGTACAATCCCTTCTTTTCTCGTGGCGGTGGTGGTGACAGTGATTTAGGGGCAGGAGTGTTTTACTTTTATAAAACTACAGGTTTAGAACATTCTAGTTCTGGTTTCCGTACATGTCTTACAGTAAATTAAAAATACAATTTTGATACACAAAAAACCAATATATTCAAGATATAGAATATAAAAAGGTTACAGTTTAAACAAACAAATTAACTCAAGTTTAGACTGTAACCTTTATTAGATTACTAACGAATAGTTGTTACAGTTCACAGCCTAAAAAATCTAAAGCTTTGTGATATATATTATATTCTGCGCTATCCCAACACTTTACATACTGTAGATAAATCAATTCTTCCAAAGTCATCATTGATTATATATTAGAAAGTTATGCTAACTTTCCAATATATAAAATATATTGCACACAAATTTATTACATAAATTTGGCGCACGAACAAATTTACTGAAAAATCTTCAATTTTTCAGATTTGTTCTTAACAGTATGTAGTGTGTCGGTCCCCCCGACCCCCGCTTAGAATATAATATATATCACAATATCTAGTAATAGCTGTGAATTGTAACAAATAGTTACCGTAAATTTGATTTTTCAAGATAGTTTCCTTTACTTTTGGGTAAAATTAAGATATAATGTAGCAAGAAAAATAAGTGATAAATAAAAGAAAAAAGGAGAGATTTAATATGCAAGAAAAAAATAATAATAATCAAACAGAAGAATTAGACATGAATCACTTAATGCAAGTAAGAAAAGAAAAATTAGTTGAATTACAAGAACAAGGAAAAGATCCTTTTGAAATAACAAAATTTAATAGAACAAATACAGCAGGAGAAATAAAATCAAACTACGAAGAATTTGAACAAAAAGATGTAACTGTTGCAGGAAGAATTATAGCTAAAAGAATTATGGGAAAAGCATCATTTTGTACAATACAAGATTGTGACGAGAAAATCCAAAGTTATGTAAGTATAAATGATTTAGGAGAAGAAAGTTATAAAGCATTTAAAACTTTTGACATAGGAGATATCATAGGAATAACAGGATTTGTATTTAAAACAAGAACAGAAGAAATATCAGTACATGCAAAAGAAGTTACATTACTTTCAAAATCTTTAAGACCATTACCAGAAAAATTCCATGGGCTAAAAGATCCAGATTTAAGATATCGTCAAAGATATACAGATTTAATAGTAAATCCAGAAGTAAAAGAAACATTTATATTAAGAAGTAAAATAATTAGTAAAATAAGAGATATATTAAACGAAAAAGGATACTTAGAAGTTGAAACACCAATACTAAATACAATTTCAGGAGGAGCAACAGCAAGACCATTTGTAACACATCATAATGCATTAAATATTGATATGTATCTAAGAATAGCATTAGAATTAAACCTAAAAAGATTAATTGTAGGTGGATTTGATAAAGTGTATGAACTAGGAAGAGTGTTTAGAAATGAAGGAATGGATATAAGACATAACCCTGAATTCACAATGTTAGAATTATATGCATCATATCAAGATTATCATGACATGATGGATATAACAGAAGAAATATTCTCAAGAACAGCAAAAGAAGTACTAGGAACAACAAAAATAACATATCAAGGACAAGAAATTGATTTAGCACCAGGATGGAAAAGAGTATCAATGATAGATGCTATAAAAGAAGTAACAGGAATTGATTTTAATGAAATAAATTCTGACGAAGAAGCAGTGCAACTTGCAAAAGAAAGAAATATAGAAATACCTGATAAAACAAAAGAAACAAGAGGAGATGTTATAAGTTTATTCTTTGATGAATATGTAGAAGAAACATTAATACAACCAACATTCATATATGACTATCCTGTAGAAATTTCACCACTTGCAAAAAAATCACCTAAAGATAAGAGAATGACAGAAAGATTTGAAGTATTTATAGGTGGAAGAGAATATGGAAATGCATTTTCAGAGTTAAATGACCCAATAGACCAATATGAAAGATTTAAAAAGCAAGTAGAAGCAAGAGATGCGGGAGATGAAGAAGCAGGAATGATGGATGAAGATTATATTCAAGCTTTAGAAATTGGATTACCACCAACAGGAGGTTTAGGAATAGGAATAGACCGTCTAGTAATGTTATTGACTGATTGTAGTTCAATAAGGGATGCTTTACTATTCCCAACAATGAAACCATTAAACTAATCTAAAAGATGTAAAAAATAAAGAAACAAAAGCGAAAAAAGGGGAAAAATGAAAAGTTTTAATAAATATATAAGTATTTTAAATATTATAAATATTATTTTAGTCATGGTAATTTATATTATTCAAGACTTTATAATTTATGAAACAGCGAAAGAAATACTATCACTAATGTATTATATAATAGCAGGATTTAATATTATCTTAGCGATTGTTAATTTATTAAAGAAAAATCGTAAAATTGGAAGTGTTCAAATTTTAACGGGAATTATTATGCTTGCAGGAACAATAATTGCAAGTTATGAGGCATCAATACTAATGCAATGTTTTGTAAGCATAATAGTATTTGTTTTATCGATAATTAATTTAATATTTAATAAAAGAGTAATGACAATAAAAAAAGGAAAAGTAGCTGGTATTATATTTGCGATAATATTAGTATTTGAATTAGTAATTGTTATAATTCCTGTAACACTAAATATAATGAATCTTAAAAATTTAGAAAATGCTATATCTAAAATAGTGCAAGACGGAAAAGAAGAAACATACATATATTCAAAGGATAATAGAAATATAATTATAGGTGAAGATGGAAAGAAAATTTCTGAAAACGAATATGATATTTCATATTATCCAATCCAATTACAAATTGAAAATCAAACAATTAATTTAAGATATGCTATAGACAATAAAAATAAATTATATATAATAAATTCTAAAGGTGAGAAATTGTTTGAAATATATAATTTATTTGATGATCCTGAAAAAATAATTAGTAATTTTTTCAGTTTAGTTGTTGGAAATAATATTTTTAATATAACTAACCCAACTAATGAAATAGGGTATAAGGAATATATAGAGAAAAGTAAATCTTTAAAAACATATACTGGTGATATAGATATGTCTGAATTTGAAGAAGAAAATGCAGAGTATAAATATTTTAGTAATGAAGAGATATCAGATAAAATATTACAAGTAGTAATAAAAAAAGATGAAAAAGAAACAAATAGTGAATTATATAATAATTATTTAGAATCTAATATTATTGTAATGTCAGATTATTCATACGATAAATATGATGCATTAACTACTAAGTTAGAAGAGTTCTATAACTACAAAAAAGAATATTACTTATTAGATATTAATTCAAACAATAAAATTAAGTTAGAATGCAACAATTTACTTTATAGAATATATTATAATGAAAAAGAAGAATTACAAGAAGATATTTTAATATATTCAAATGGGTATATACCATATTATGATACTGACAATAGTGGATATTTTGACCAAAATGGTAAAAAGATCAGAATTAATAATAAATATTTAATTCAAGATATGACAGAGAATTACCAAATAATTATAAATAAATCAACAGCAAAATCATATATTTACAATAGACAAACTGGAAAAATAGAAAAAGAATATGAAAATTTTAAGATTTATAATAATTTTTATGTCTCATATAATAGTGAAAATGATGAATATGAAATTATTAATAAAAATAATTTAGAGGTAATGGCTATATCTGAAGGAAAAGAACCACAAATATATAAAGATACTATTATTATATGTTCTGAAGAAAATCAAGATAAATGTTATTATTACAATGGAGAAGGCTTAGAATTAGTAGATGATTGCACTAACTTTAATAGTTTTGAAAAGAATGTATATAGTACAAATTATTTATTATCAGGAGAGGATGATTCTGTTTATGCAAAAATGGGAATAATTTATAAAGATGATAGATAATAAATATGAAAATTTAATATTGCAAAATTTTATAATTACCATCATTATAGTAATAAAATTAAAAAGAAAGGAGAGTATGGATATTTAAGTTATTAAATATATCATACAGTGTTTTTATGTTTAATTTTTCATTTGACAAAAGAATTATTTATATAATAATAGCTATTATGGTCTTATCAATGGTAGTACAATATATAACCAGTCCAGGATTATTGATATCATTATTAATAAGTGTACCTGGAGTATTAATAGCAATAACATTTCATGAATTTGCACATGCATTTGTAGCAGATAAATTAGGGGATGATACAGCAAGAAGAGAAGGTAGACTAAGTTTAAATCCATTAGACCATTTAGACCCAATAGGAACAGTTTTGTTATTATTTGCAGGCTTTGGATGGGGAAAACCAGTACATGTTGATCCTAGAAATTATACAAGGAAGATTTCTATGGATAAATGTGAAGCTTTAGTATCTATAGCAGGACCAGTAATGAATTTTTTACTAGCAATAATATTTTCTATCATCTATTATGGAATATGGAAATTTACAGGAATGCAGTTTATAGAGACAACTGTAGGAAATGTTGTAATGATATTAATAACTGCAACTATATCTATAAATGTTGGACTAGGATTATTTAATTTAATACCATTGCCACCATTAGATGGTTCAAAAGTGATAATGCCTTTTTTACCATATAATGCTAAAACTTGGTTTAGAAATAATGAATATATTTTTTATATAGTTTTTGTTGTTTTATGGATAACAGGATTAGCATCATATATAATATCACCAGCAATAGGAGCAGTTGGTGGTTGGATATCAAGTCTAGGTGCAGCAATTTGGGGATTATAAAGATATTTAATAGCTAAGATCGATCTGTTAATGAAATGGAAAAGTAAATAAGAAGAGGGATAATAAAAAATGAAAGATATTTATACATTAGGAATTGAATCAAGTTGTGATGAAACATCAGTAGCAGTAGTAAAAAATGGTAGAGAAATATTATCAAATATTATAGATACACAAATACCGATACATGAAAAATACGGAGGAGTAGTACCAGAAATTGCGTCAAGAAACCATATAGAAGCTATTTCTAGAGTTACTAAAAAAGCAATTGAGGAAGCAAAAATATCTTTAGAAGAAATAGATGCAATAACTCCTACATATGGCCCAGGTCTGGTAGGAGCTTTATTGGTTGGATTGTCATATGCAAAAGCATTAAGCTTTGCAATAAATAAGCCTTTAGTTGGAGTAAATCATATTCAAGGACATATTTCAGCGAATTATATTACTTATAAAGACTTAAAACCTCCATTTATATGCATGATGATGTCAGGTGGGAACACCCAAATAATACATGTTAAAGATTATACTGAATTCGAGATTTTAGGAAAAACTAGAGATGATGCAATAGGAGAAGCATTTGATAAAGTAGCAAGAGTAGTAGGACTAGGATATCCTGGAGGTCCTAAAGTAGATAAGCTAGCTAAAGAAGGAAGTGCAAATATTAAATTACCAAAAACACATTTTGAAAATATGGACTTTAGTTTTAGTGGAATAAAAACAGCAGTAATCAACTTACACCACAAAAATCCAGAGGTAAATAAGGCCGATTTATGTGCTAGTTTTGAAAAAACAGTAACAGAGATTTTAATAGAAAATATAGAAAAAGCAATAAAATTAACAGGAATAAAAACAATTGTACTAGCAGGAGGAGTTTCAGCAAATAGTTATATTAGAAAAAAATTTATGGATTTAGAAAAAGAAAATATAAAAATATATATGCCAGATTTAAAATTATGCACTGATAATGCAGCAATGATTGCGTCAGCTGGATATTATAATTATATTAATGGAAAAAGAGATAATATGAACTTAAATGCAATACCAAATTTAAAATTATAAAGAATAAAGGAAAATAAAATGAAAAAAGAAAACGAAGAAAAAATGCTAACTGATGCTAAAACATCAGAAAAAAATAAGAAAAAAAGTAATGGCAAAAAAATCATTATATTAGTTGTTAGTATAGTTGTAATAATATTGTTATTATTAATTATATATAATAAATTAAATACAAAAAAACAAAAAGCATCAGAAATTTTTGGCAATGGTTATTGTGAGGCAATATTACATATGTCAACAATGGACTTAGTAATTCATAAATGTGAAATATGTGGAACTGAATTTAAAGATTCTTCAACACATGCAGATATATGTGAAGAATGTGCAAAAGAAACTAATAGATGCGATTTTTGTGGGAAAATATTAACAAAAGAAATAAAGCAACAAAGAGAAAATTTATTAAACAATTAGAAATGAATATATGGGAGAAAATAAATGTCAATATATGTAATAGCAGACCTTCATTTATCATTCAATGAAAATAAACCAATGAGTATTTTTGGAGAAAATTGGGAAGGTTATGAAGAAAAATTAAAGAATAATTGGGAAAAGACAGTAAAAGAAAATGACTTGGTGGTTTTGCCAGGTGATTTTTCATGGTCAATGTATTTAAAAGATACATATAAGGATTTTGAATATTTAAACAAATTACCAGGAGAAAAAATATTATTAAAAGGAAATCATGATTATTGGTGGACAACATTAAAAAGTATGAGAAATTATATAAAAGAAAATGAATTTAAAAAAATTGATTTTCTTTATAACAATGCTTACGAATTTGATAACAAAATAATAATAGGGACAAGAGGATGGACGTTAAATGACGATGCAGAAAGCAAAAAAATGATTAATAGAGAAGTTTTAAGATTAGAATTATCTATAAAGAATGGGATAGAAAATTATGGTGATAATAAAGAAATAATTGCATTTATGCATTATCCACCAATAGTAAAACAAAATGTTCAAAATGATGAAGCAAATGAATTTATAAAGGTTTTAAAAAAATATAATATAAAAAAATGCTATTATGGACACCTACATGGTGCGGCCATAAAAGAAGCAATAGAAGGAAAGTTTTTTGGAATAGAATTCAAATTGGTTAGTGCAGATGGATTAGGATTTGATTTAATAAAAGTAACATAACAGTCATATTGACAAAAAAATAACTAATTGATAATATATAAATGTAATGGAGGGGAGACATGAACATATATCCAGATGCGTATTTTAGAAAAGTAGAAGATATAAATATAGAATTTCTTAATAAAAATAAAATAAAAGCATTATTATTGGATGTAGATAATACACTAGTAGACCACACAAAAAAGATGACAGAAAGTGTAAAAAAATGGGCTAAAGAATTAAAAGGACAAGGTGTAAAATTATATATATTATCCAATACAAATGATAAAGAAAAAATAATAAGAATTTCAAAAGAACTAGGTATACAATATCATAATTTTGCTATGAAACCACTAAAAAGAGGTTTTAAAAAAGGACAAAAAGATTTGAATGAAAAAAGTGAAAACATAGCGATAGTTGGTGACCAAATATTTACAGATGTAATAGGTGGAAAAAGGTCTAAAATGTATACAATATTAGTTGACCCAATAAACAAAAAAGATTTTTGGTACACAAAGTGGAAAAGACCGATTGAAAATAGAATAAAAGAAAAAATTAAAAACAGAATAAAAGGAGAAAATAATGTATTACAATGATGTGCATATAGGATACTATTTAGTAGCAGCAATTTTGGGATTAATTGTAGGACAATTGGTAGACTGGGCAAATAAAAGATTACCAGAATATAAAAAATTTTTATCTTTGGATTTTTTCAGAGAATATAAAGTTAATTTTAGATTAAACTATATATTAATGATTTTAACCTCAGCAATATATGTAACATTAGTTTATACCTTAGGAATTAAGGAAACTCTCATTGCTAATTTAGATTTGATAAAATTCTTAATTTTAACGCCATTATTATTATCAGCATTTGTAATAGATTATAAATTACAAATCATACCAAATAGGCTAAATTTAACAATTTTTGAAATAGGATTAATATTTGCATTTTTATATGGATTATCAAATGTTGCAATAACATTAAATATGTTGTTAGGAATGTTAGCAGGAGCAGGAATATTTTTACTAATAACAGTAGTTGGAGGACTATTTTATGGTAAAGAGGCAATGGGATTTGGTGATGTAAAATTAATGGGAGCTTTAGGATTATATTTTGGGCTATCAAATATTGTAGTTATAACATTAATATCATTTTTAATAGGAGCTATACTTAGTATAGGACTATTAATAACAAAAATAAAAAAGACAGACGAATACATACCATTTGGGCCATTTATAGTAATAGCAACATTTATAAGTATGTATATACCATTAGAAACAATAAAAATAGTATTAATAAAAATATTTACATTAGGAATGTATAAATAAAAAATATAAAAGTAGAATATATAGAAATAGATATGGAGGATGGTAAGATGAATCCGAAATTACAATGGTTAAGAAATACAATGTCTAGTCTAGACTTACAAGGTTTAATAATATCAAACCCTGTAAATGTTAGATATTTAACTAATATAAATGCAGAGGGAATATTATTATTAACTCGAAAAGAAAATATTTATATAACAGATAGTAGATATATTGAACATGTTCACAGTATATTAACTCTATATGATGAAATAATTGTGTATGACATAAAAGATGTATCAAAAGAGGATTATGAAAATTTCTTTATGTTTTGTGAAAATGTAGGTTTTGAAGAAAATTATGTTACATATGCTAAATATAAAGAATATATAAGAAAATATAAAATAAATAGTTTAGTGGAAACTGATAATATAATAGAAAAACAAAGAATGATAAAAGATGAGGAAGAAATAAAAAATATAAAACGAGCATGTGAAATAACCGATAATTGTTTTACTCATATATTAAGTTATATAAAACCAGGAATGACAGAAAAGCAAATAGCAGATGAAATAGAGAGGTACTATAAAGAAAATTCAGATGGTTTATCATTTGAAACAATTGTAGCTTCAGGAGAAAATTCATCAAAGCCTCATGCTGTTCCGACAGACAGAAAAATACAAGATGTAGATATAATAACAATTGATATGGGGTGTAAGGTAAATGGTTATTGTTCAGATATGACTAGAACATTTTTTGTAGGAGAAGTTCCTGAATATGTAAAACCAGTTTATGATTTGGTTTTAAAAAATCAGACTCAAACAACAGACGATTTTAAAGATGGTGCAAGTACAAGATTATTAACTAAAATGGTTGAAAATGATTTTAAATTAAATGGATATGATTTAGTACATGCATTAGGTCATGGAGTTGGAATGGAAATACATGAAGCACCATATATTAATTATAAGACAGATGTATCTTTAAAGGAAAATATGGTGGTTACAAATGAGCCAGGTATATATATTCCAGGAAAATTTGGAGTGAGAATAGAAGATACAGTTCAAATTACAAAATTTGGTTGTATAAATTTAACTAATTCTGAGAAAAATTATATTATAATATAAGAAACATAACTTTGTTGTATACGGAAAAATCTTATGTGTGGTCAAGATAAAAGTCGATTTTTCCTATGTAATAAAAAAGCAAAAAGTAACTATTCAGTGATAAAAAAGTTTGTAAAGGCGAATTATTGTATATTTATTTTTCATAAATTTCTCGGCTCAATACAAATTATAAGAAACTCTAAAACAATTTTATGGCACCCTTTCACTTAGTCCTCGCTAACGCTCGACGCGAACATTTTCCATAAAATTATTCAAGAGTTTCTAACAATTCTCCAATCACATTCGTCATTTATAAAAATAAATATACAATAATTCGCTTAACTTTCAACATTTTGACCACTGAATAGTTACAGCAAAAAGGCTTAAAATCAAGAAATAGCTTGATTTTTGTGAAAAAATGTAGTAAAATATATAAAGTTTGTAATAATATTTGAAAAATGAAAGGAGAAATAATTATGGCATCAGTTTATTCAGCAGGAGATTTTAGAAATGGAACAACATTTGAAATGGATGGAAATGTATATAGAATAGTAGAATTTCAACATGTAAAACCAGGAAAGGGGTCAGCTTTTGTAAGAACAAAATTAAAAAATGTAATAACAGGAGCAACATTAGAAAAGACATTTAACCCTTCAGATAAATTCCCAGCAGCACAAATAGAAAAGAAAGCAATGCAATATTTATATAATGATGGAGGTCTATACTATTTCATGGATAATGAAACATATGACCAAATACCATTAAATGAAGAACAAATAGGTGATTGTTTAAAATATTTAAAAGAAAACATGGAAGTTACAATGCTTTCATACAAAGGAAAAGTATTTGCAGTAGAGCCACCTATATTTGTTGAATTAGAAGTTACATATACTGAACCTGGATTTAGTGGAAACACAACAACAACTTCAGGAAAGCCAGCAAAATTAGAAACAGGTTTAGAAATACAAGTACCATTATTCGTTAATATCGGAGATGTATTAAGAATAGACACAAGAACTGGCGAATATATGGAAAGAATATAAGAAAGGTGAATTTTTAATGGCTAGAATAAAAGAAGAGTATAAAAGTTTTTTAAATGATATGGAAAAAAATTTAAAAAATAAAGAAGATTTGGAATATGTAAAAATAAGGTTTTCAATGTTTGTTGATAAAGTAATAGATGAAATGGATGCTATTCTTGAATATAAAGAACAAAAAATGAATAGTATAGAAGAAAAGCAAAAGCAAATAGATGATAAAATGAATAAAATGCAACAAATAATTGATAATATTGAAAATGATATATATTCTGAAGATGGATTTGATTTTGAAATTATTTGTCCATATTGTGATAATCAATTTGTAATAGATGTTGATGAAAATAAAACAGAAGTAGAATGTCCAGTTTGTAATAATATAATAGAATTGGATTGGTCAGGAGATCTAGAAGATGACATGGATTGTGAACAAGATTGTTCAGGATGCCATGGATGTGATGATATACAACCTGAACCAAAACAAGAAAAGCAACAACCACAAGAAGAAAATAAGCAAGAAAAAGAAGAAAATAATGATGATGATATGTAAATAGAATTCACTTTGAAGTTACCATAAATATAAAAAATAACAAAAAAGTATTGAAAAATCTCTAATTGTATTGTAAAATAGTGGAAATACAATTAGAGATATTTTTTATTGAATAGGAAAAATCAAATTTTTCCTATTCAACCAAAAACAACGTTTTCATTATAATTCAGATAATATAAAAATTACTATCTAATTTTGTTATGGTAATAAATTTTTAAGTTTTTAAGAGATTTATATTGAGTATTTTATAGTTTTAGTTTATTTTTTATTCATTTTTTTAATTATAATTTTATTTTAATTCTATAAATTTATATACATAAATGATTCCATATTTTATAATTAACAAATTTATGATGTGAAAAGATTTCAGTTATATTTATAAAAAATATTTCTAATGTATTTTTATAAATATAAATCAAATTAATTTGTTGAATAAGCAAAGAAAATTTGATAGAATGAAAGGAGAAAAAAATATGAGCAAAACCAAAAAACAAAAAGAGGTAGACATGCTACCATTATCAAATGATTATGTATTTAAAAGAATATTTGGAAAAGGAGGAAATGAGAAAATTCTAAAAAGCCTGTTAGAGGCAATCTTAAAAATTAACATACAAAAAATAGAAGTAAAAAATCCAGAAATACCAAAAGAAACAATAGATGAAAAATTGAGTATATTAGATATAAGAGCAGAAATTAACGAAGATACAGTAGTAGATATAGAAATGCAAGTAGGAAATACAACAGCAATAGAAAGAAGATTAGTAGTATATAATGCAAAATTAATAGCAGGAGAAATAAAAGTATCAGAAGAATACAAAAAGGCAAAGGATACAATTGTCATATGTATCATAAATGATAATGTAGTAAAAAGGAATGCATACATGAGTTTAGCTAAGTTAAGATATGAGAAAACAGAAGAGATAAGATATGTAGATATGGGATATGAAAAAGAAGAAGAATACTTAACAGAGATGGTAAAATACTACATAATAGAATTACCAAAATTTAAGAAAAAGAAACCAAAGATAGCAGATTTGCTAGAAAAATGGTTATATGTGATTGGGGGCGATCAAAAAATGATGGAAGAATGTAAAAAAGAAAATGAAGAAATCAAAGAGGCAGTAGAACAATTAACTAAAATGAGTGCAGATGAATATGAAAGAGAGTTGTATGAAATTAGAGAAAGAAGTAGACTTACATATAATACGGAAATAAATGAAGCAAGAAGAAAGGGGATAGAAGAGGGAAAAAAATACGGCGAAAAGCGAGGTGAAGAACGTAGTAAAAAGGAAATTGCCAAAAAAATGAAGGATAAAGGTGCTGAAATAGATTTTATAAAAGAAGTGACAGGATTAACAGAAGAAGAAATTAATTTATTATAAAAATAGGTTAAAAGAAATTTAATGGATTTTGATAATTTCCATCAATTCTAATACCAAGATGAAGATGTGTACCAGTAGTGGCACCATTTGTAGGTTTACCATTAGAATCAGAATATTGATTTCCTTTTACACCATAGACATATTTTGGACCAACATATCCAATAACTTGACCTTGTTTTACAGTATCACCAACTTTAACAATATAATTTGGTGAGCAATGACAATATGATACTTTATAATTATCAAAAGAAAGAGTAATAGTATAGCCACCAGCTCCTAAAAATTGAGTGAAAGTTATGGTTCCATCAGCTACAGCGATGAGCTTTGTACCTTCAGGAGCTGGTATATCAATACCCGAATGGGAAGAAGAAGCTCCGAGAAGTTGGAGAAACTCTTTTACCAAAATATGAACTTATTTTGGTATAGCCGGGAATAGGCCAAACAAATCCATTAGGGTTAATAGAAATAATTTCAGAATTTGAACTATCTTCATATGTAAAACCATTAGATATTATAACAGGAGTAAAAAAGATAGTAATAAATAAAACTAAAAAAATAATTAATATATTAATAACTTTTATAATATTAAAAATAAAAATCACCTCGAGAAAATATAAAATATTCCCCCAAAATGTTTACTTTTATAATATAAAAAGCCAAACTACTTTAGGTAGCAAGGCTTCTAAAACTGGCAGGGGTAGTAGGATTCGAACCCACACAGGCGGTTTTGGAGACCGATGTGCTACCATTAACACTATACCCCTATATAAATAATATATTAATAACAACATTAATATATTAGCATAAAAAATCTATTTTATCAATATTTTTTTAAAAATTATTGACTTTTTTTTTTAATCGTAATAAAATATATGAAAATAAATAGTTACGGTGAAGAAGAAAAAGTATGGTTTCATTTACTTATAGAGAGTTGGTGGTGGTGTGATACCAATAGTAGATGCATATGGGGAGCTTTGGAGTAACATTGTAAATTGAGGTGTTTAAAACTTGAATTTGTGTTTTTTGCTTTCGAGTTTTAAGAATTAGGGTGGAATCGCGGAAAATAACTTTCGTCCCTAGCTATGCTAGGTGTATGAAAGTTTTTTTGTTAAAATCGATTACATTCAGCATCTTGCACATTTTTATTTCATTCATCAAACTTCGACGTATAAACATACGCCTTCAGCTTGAGGAATTTATAAAAATGTACAATATACTAAATGTAATCAAAAAAACTATCATTGTCTAGTAAATAAAATTAAAAGAGGAGGAATTGTTATGTTAAAATCAATGGATACTTTAGTAGCACTTTGTAAAAATAGGGGATATATTTACCCTGGTTCAGAAATTTATGGAGGGCTAGCGAACACATGGGATTATGGTCCTTTGGGAAATGAGTTAAAAAATAATGTAAAAGTAGCATGGAGAAAAAAATTCATACAAGAGAGTAAATATAATGTAGGGTTAGATGCAGCTATTTTAATGAATCCTACAACGTGGGTGGCTTCAGGTCATGTAGGTGGATTTTCAGATCCATTAATAGATTGTAAAGAATGTAAAACAAGACATAGAGCAGATAAATTAATAGAAGAATGGGCACATGATAACGGAAAAGATATGATTGCTGATGGTATGTCTGACAAAGAATTAATAGATTTTATAAAAGAAAATAACATACCATGCCCAAATTGTGGAAAGACAAATTTCACAGATATAAGAAAATTTAATTTAATGTTTAAAACTTTCCAAGGAGTAACAGAAGACAAAACAGCTGAAATATATTTAAGACCAGAAACAGCACAAGGTATATTTGTTAATTTTAAAAATGTAATGAGAACAACAAGAAAGAAAATACCTATGGGTATTGCACAAATAGGAAAAGCATTTAGAAATGAAATTACACCAGGAAACTTTACATTTAGAACAAGAGAATTTGAGCAGATGGAACTAGAATTCTTCTGTAAACCAGGAACAGATTTAGAATGGCATAAATATTGGAAAGAATTTTGTAAAAATTGGTTGTTAAACTTAGGCATAAAAGAAGAAAATATTAGACTAAGAGATCATTCAAAAGAAGAATTGTCACATTATAGTAATGCAACAACAGATATAGAATTTGCATTTCCATTTGGATGGGGAGAATTATGGGGAATTGCTGATAGAACAGATTTTGACTTAAAGAGTCATATGGCAGTTTCAAAAGAAGATTTCACATATACAGATCCAGAAACAAAAGAAAAATATGTACCATATTGTATAGAACCATCATTAGGAGCAGATAGGGTAGCACTTGCATTTTTATGTAATAGCTATGATGAAGAAGAAATAGGAGAAGGAGATACAAGAGTTGTATTACATTTACATCCAGTATTAGCACCGTTTAAAATAGCAGTACTTCCATTATCTAAAAAATTGTCAGAAAAAGCACAAGAAGTATATGAAAAATTATCTAAAAAATTTATGTGTGATTATGACGAAACAGGAAGTATAGGAAAAAGATATAGAAGAGAAGATGAAATAGGAACACCATATTGTTTAACAGTTGACTTTGATACATTAGAAGATAATGCAGTTACAATAAGAGATAGGGATACAATGGAACAAATTAGAATTCCAATAGATGAAGTAGAAAGTTGGTTAGAAGAAAAATTAGAATTTTAGGTTAAAAAGAAAAAGAGACAATACGGACCAGGACTGAAAATGTATTTTTATCCAAAAATACATTTTCAGTCCTGGTCCGTATTGTCTCTCTTTTATTGAAAAATTCTTTTGTATAATATGATGAAAGATGGAGACTAATACTATTCTTTTAAAGGATTTTATGATAATATATTGTATATAAAAAAGGTAAAAACATAGTCATAAAATATAATATATATAAAAGAATTAGTATAAAGGATGATAAAAATGAACTACAGAATTGTAAATGGCTCTATATCTTATGGAGCAGAAACCATATTAGAAGAAATCAATTTTGAAATAAAAGAAAAAGACAAAATAGCGATTATTGGAAGAAATGGAGCAGGGAAAACCACTTTTTTAAAAGCTCTTGTAAACAATGAAATTTTAGAAGAAGGGATAGGAGAAGATAAGTTTCATGTATATAAACAGGGAAAACCTGTAATTGGATATTTACAACAAATGAATTTTGAAGGTTCTAATAAAACTATGTTAGAGGAAATATTAGAAGTGTATGAGCCTTTATTGAATTTAGAAGAGAAGATACAAGAAAAGGAAAAAGCGTTACAAGAGAAAACAGACGAAAAAACAATTAAAGAATATACCAATGCTTTAGAACAATATGAAATACAAGGTGGATATGTGTATAAAAAAGAATATGAAACAGCTATTAAAAAATTTGGATTTAAAGAAGAGGATAAACAGAAAAAAATAGGTGAATTTTCTGGAGGGCAAAGAACAAAAATTGCTTTTTTAAAATTATTATTAAGTAAGCCAGATATTTTATTATTAGATGAACCTACAAACCATTTAGACATTACAGCTATTGAATGGTTAGAAAATTACTTAAAAAATTATCCTAAAGCAATTGTAATTGTATCTCATGATAGAATGTTTTTAGATAAGATTGTGAATAAAGTATACGAAATAGAATATGCAAGTATGGTAGAGTATAAAGGAAATTATGCGGATTTCGAGAGACAGAAGAAGGAACGATACGAAAAACAATTAAAAGATTATGAATATCAACAAGCAGAAATCAAAAGATTACAAGCTATTGCAGATAGATTTCGATATAAACCAACAAAAGCCAAAATGGCATTATCTAAATTAAAGAAGATTGAGCAAATGACAATTATAGAAAAACCAGATAAATATGATTTAAAAACATTTTATGCAAATTTTGATGTCAAAACGCAAAGTGGAAAAATGGTATTAAAAGTAGATAAATTAGAAATTGGATATGATAAACCAATTGCAGAAGTATCATTTGAACTATATAAAGGGCAAAAATTAGCTATTATTGGGGAAAATGGAACAGGTAAGTCAACATTACTAAAAACATTAAATGGAAACATACCAAAAATTAATGGAGAGTTTCAATATGGATATCATGTTCAAAAAGGATATTTTGACCAACAAATGGAATTTACAAATCCTGAAAATACTATATTTGAAGAAATAGCAGAAAGCTTTCCAGAATTAACAACTACACAAGTTAGAACATTATTAGGAACTTTTCTTTTTACAGGAGAAGATGTATTTAAGAAAATAAAAGTATTATCAGGAGGAGAACGAGGCCGTTTACAATTGTGTAAAGTTTTAAAAAAGCAACCAAATGTCTTATTGTTAGATGAGCCAACTAATCATATGGATATTTTAGGAAAAGAAAGCTTGGAAAATATCCTAAAAGAGTATACAGGAACTTTGATTTTTGTTTCACATGATAGATATTTTGTAAATAAATTGGCAGATTGTATATTAGAATTTGATAATGGAAGGGTAACATTTTATAATAAAAATTATCAAGAATATTTAGAATATAAAGAAAACAATATAAAAGAACAAGAAGAAGCAAAGATAGTAAATAAAAAAGAAAAAAATAAAAATACTAATCAATATTTTATTGAAAAGGAAAAGAATAAAATAAAAAACAAGATTAATAAAATAGAAAGGGAAATTGAGCAAAAAGAAGATGAGATAAAGAAAATAGAAAAAGAAATGGCAAATGATGAAATAAGTTCAGATTATTTAAAGTTAAATGAATTACAAAATGATATACAAAAAATAAATACAGATATAGAAGAAAAAATGAAAGAATGGGAAAATCTAAATCAAAAACTTTTATAATAAAGTAAAAAAAGTGGCACCCTCTAAGTAGTTTAATATTAAAAAATACTTAGAGGGTGTCGTTTGATTTAAAAAATTTAGTATCCAATATTTCTTAGTTATACAAATTCCTTTCATATAAATCATTAATGAAAACATCTTTTTCTTCAAAATTGTCAATAAACCCAACTTTAGCAATATTATCATTTACACCTTGAATCCATACAGGTCTATCCTCATAAAAAACATCACATTTTTCTTTATTAGATAAAATAGAATTAATTCTAGCTATATCCATAACAAATTCCTCCCATAAAATTATTGTTATTAAAAATATATCCAAAAATATCAAAATTATTCATAAAGATTTTTGGTCATTTTTTTTGCCTCATATTTCTATTCTCTGAATTCTTGACTTATAAAACAATTTAAGATACAATCATTTATAGGAAAAAATCATATAAAAATATTGAAAAATCAAACGAATGGAGGAGTTTATGAAAGTACAATACAAAGATAAAATAATTGAAAGGGATCAACCAACAAAAATAAGTGATTTATTAAAAGAGGAAATAAAGAATAGTGAACACACAGTACTAGCAGCAACTTTAGATAATGAATATAGAAATTTAGATTATTATGTTAAACATGATGCTAAAATAGATTTGATTGATACAACATCAAATGAAGGAATGAAAGTATATAGAAGAACATTGTTATATGTAGTAGGGAAAGCTTTTGAAAATTTATTTCCAAATAATAAAATGGAAGTAAATTATCAATTATCAAATTCTATGTTTTGTGATATAAAAGATGGAGAAGTAACAGATGAAATTATAGAGAAATTAAATAAAGAAGTTAGAAGAATAGTAAAAGAAAATCTTCCAATAAAACAAGTGATAATGGATAGAAAAGAAGCTACTAATTTTTTTGAGAAAACAAAAACTTCAAAAGGTAGATTACAATTAGATTTAGATAATAATGATGTTATTTTTATGTATTATTGCGAAGACTATTATAATTATTGTTATGGAACTTTAGCAAATAGAACAGGAGTTGTAAAGATATTTGAGATTGTAAAATATAATGATGGATTTTTAGTAAGATATCCAAGTCAAAAAGATCCAGAAAGAATGCCTAAATTTGTAAAAAATAAAAAATTGGCGTGGGCAATAGATGAATATGATGATATTCATAAAATCTTAAATATAGAAAGAGTATATAAAATAAATGAAGCTATAAAAGAAGATAGAATAAAAGATATAATATTGCTAGCAGAAGCATTACATGAAAAGAAAATAGCAAAGATTGCTGATAATATAGCTAAAAACAAGAAAATAAAAATGGTATTAATAGCTGGACCATCATCATCAGGTAAAACAACATTTGCACAAAGATTAGGTATACAATTAAAATTAAACAGAATAAAACCAGTAACAATATCAGTAGATAACTATTTTGTAGAAAGAGAAGATACGCCAAGAGATGAAAATGGGGATTATGATTTTGAATGCATAGAAGCTATAGATCTTAAACTATTTAATGAACATTTAACAAAGTTATTAAATGGTGAAGAGGTTGAAATTCCAGAATTTAATTTCTATAAAGGAACAAAGGAATATAATGGTAAAAAACTAAAATTAGAAAAAGATGAAGTACTAGTTATAGAAGGAATACATTGTTTAAATGATAAGCTAACAGAAAAGATACCATCAGAACAAAAATATAAAGTATATATAAGTGCTTTAACAGTATTAAATTTAGATAGATTTAATAGAATATCAACAACAGATACAAGATTGATAAGAAGAATTGTAAGAGACCATCAATTTAGGGGGTATTCAGCTAAAGAGACAATAAGAACTTGGAATAAAGTAAATGAAGGAGAAAAGAAAAATATATTTCCATTTCAAGAAGAAGCAAACTTTATATTTAATACATCATTAATTTATGAAATAGGAGCATTAAAACCAATAGTAATGCCATTATTAGAAGAGATAACAAAAGAAGATGTAGAATATGCAGAAGCAGGAAGATTAAAGAATGTTTTAAAATATTTTGAAGAAATTCCTAAAGAAAGTGTACCAAATAATTCACTATTAAAAGAATTTTTAGGTGGAGGAGATTTTAAATATTAAACTGGAACTTTAAGGACACACATAAACGTTCCAAATGGAGAAGAGATATGGAAAGTAGAAAATTTACAGAAATAGATGAAGAATTTATATGTGAAAATTGTGGAAAAAAGGTCTCTAAGTTAGGTTATTCTTGTAGAGACCATTGTCCATATTGTTTACATTCTAAACATGTAGATATCAATCCTGGAGATAGGCAAGAAGAATGTCATGGCGATTTAGAACCAGTTGCTTTAGAGATTGATGGTAAAAAAGGATATGTCATAATTTATAGGTGTAAAAAATGCGGCTCTATTAGAAAAAATAAAGCCGCAAAAGATGATAATATGGATTTAATAATAGATTTAAGTAGTAAACAAATATAGTTAAATATTCTTATTTAAGTTTCCATTAGTATAATTACTACCATAAAATCTTTGGTTATTATGGACCCTATTAATAATCTCATTAATTTCATCAATATTTTCATCTAAAATATCAATCCTAGCATAATCTATGTTAAATTCTTTTGGATAAATTGAAGTTGTTTTACTATTAAAAACAGTAGAAACAGTTTGAATATTATCTGGCATAATTCTAAACTTCATATTTAAACGGTCTTTTAAATAGTATATATTAGAAGTTAAACATCTTTGTTTACATGTTGGATAACATTTATCTGTTTCACCCAAAAGGCAATAATTCATATTTATTAAAGGTATTTTACCATAGACCATTAATTCAGTAGGTAGACTATTACAATTACATAAATTTGTAATTATTATTCTATTAAGTTCTGGTGATAAAGTATATCTATTTATACCTAGATTTTTTAATTCATTAATTGTATTTGTATTAAACACATTAAATGTGTAATTAGTAATTATTTCAAAAGATTTATTAACATTTTTAAATAATAATTTCAATAACTTTATATTACATATATTTGAGATTACAAAACCTTTAATATTATAATTTTCTAAAGTAGTTTCAATATTATTATATAATAAATTTTTATAATTAGATTTTATAATTGTTGGCATATATATGTATAACTTAAATTTATCATCCAAAATATGCAAAATTTCTTTATAATCTTTCATAGAAAAATATTTTAATGGTATGTACACATTTTCAATATCATCTATTTTAGAATAGTCAAAATTTTTATTTAAATTATTTAAAAGTATAGAAATTTTAGTTTTCTTTATAGTAGTATGATTATTTTTTGTAATTGTAGTAGCTCTATTTAATTTATCTTTTTTGTGAATTGTTCGCCTCATTGTTTTAATTGCATATTGCTCAACCATGCTTAAAACTGTTCTTCTTAAATCGTTTAATGTGCTTAGTTTAGGTATGAACAGATTATGATCTAAATCAATTTCTAGTTTTTTAAAAACATAAGGTGTTGAAGATGTTTTTGAGAATTGTGATATTATAGTGTTTTTATCTATAGGTCTAGTTTTTGCTTGTAAAGGAATAACATCACTTGTATAGTTTATCTTCAAATCTTTATAAAGTTGAATATTACTAGCAGATGATATTGTTATATTAATAGGTTTATCTTTTTTTATAGTTATATGGCAATTAAGAGCAACTTTTCGATTTTCTTTTGAGTAACTGTCATGAGCTAATTTATTTAATTTCCTTGAACTCATTTTATAAATATTATTACTTAATTTAATGTTTCCCTTCATTCTACCAATAACAACAGTTTGACCGATTTTGTGTATGTTTAATATTTTTCATATTAGTATTCATTAATTCAGAAACAGTATATGAACCATCTACTTTTTCAAAAGCGACAGTATCTCCTACTTCAATAGGCTCATTTAATTTTACTGTAATATATCCTTTTTTAGGATTATATTTTTGAACTTTTCCAAGAAATAGTCCCATATTATTAGGTTTTTCTTTAAATACAAGATTTCTATTTGCTTCATTACTTAAATGTCCTGAAGATGACATTCCTCTATTAAATACTTGTAATAATTCTTTTTTATCATTTTCATCAATAATATATTCGTTTCCTGATAAAGCTAAATCAATATATTTTCTATATATTCTAGTAACAGTTGCAACATATTCAGGTGATTTCATACGTCCTTCAATTTTAAAACTCTTAACACCTGCATTAATTAAATTTGGAATAAAGTCAAGACCACACAAATCTCTTGTACTTAATAGATATCCAGAATTGATACTTTTATTATTTTCTAGCAATTCAAAAGGAAGTCTACAAGGTCCTGCACATTTACCTCTATTTCCAGATCGTCCACCTAATATACTAGAAAATAGACATTGACCAGAATATGATATACAAATAGCACCATGGATAAATGTTTCTATTTGAATATCTGTATTTTTGCAGATATAATCAATTTCATTTACAGAAAGCTCACGAGCAAGAACAACTCTTTTAAATCCTAAATCTTGTAATTCCAAAGCACCATTTAAATTATGGACAGTCATTTGAGTACTACCATGTATAGGTAAATCAGGGAATAATTTCATTAATTCCATAGCTAAACCTAAATCTTGGACAATAATAGCATCAATTCCCAATTCATATGCTTTTTTTGCTACATTTATTGCTGATTCAAATTCTGTATCTGTAATTAAAGTGTTTAGGGTTAAATGAGTTTTAACACCACGAATTTTAGCATATTGAATAGCTTTTTCTAGTTCGTCAAGATTAAAATTAGAAGCAAAAGCTCTAGCACTAAAGACATCTGTGCCTAAATATACACTATTAGCGCCATTTTGGATAGCAGCTTTTAAGCATTTAAAGTCACCAGCTGGTGAAAGTAACTCAATCATAATTTTTTACCACCTTTTGAAATTAAAATTTGGCATCGAAAAATGATGCGTACTTTTAAATATTATGAATATAGAAAAATCAAGTTTTCCTATTCAAGAACGTCGTTTCGCTCTAACATTTTTCATTATACTACAAAATATTACAAAATTCTAGATTACATAAAACTATAGCCTACTTGACGTGAATATTTCTATTTTTGCAAAAGTGTGATAAAAAGCTTAAAAAACCTTGCGAAAATGTGATAAAAGTGCTAAAAAAGTTTGAAAAAATGTGATTATGTGTTATAATTAAGATACATAATGTATATATTATATAGGGAAGTGATGTTGAATGAAAAGATTTATAATGGAAGAATTAATAAAATGGAAAAATAGCAAATATAGAAAGCCTTTAATATTAAGAGGGGCTAGACAAGTAGGAAAAACATACATATTAAAACAATTTGGAGAAGAGAATTACGAGGGAATAGCTTATTTTAATTTTGACCATGATGAAGATTTACAGAATTTATTTGTAAATACAAAAGGTCCTAAAAGGATATTAGAGCAATTAGCATTTATATATGGAAAATCAATATTACCAGAAAAAACATTGATATTTTTTGATGAAATACAAGAATGTCCAGATGCACTAAATAGTTTAAAATATTTTCAAGAGGAAGCAAATGAATATCATATTGTTTGTGCGGGAAGTTTGTTAGGAATAAGGTTATCGCATACGTCATTTCCAGTAGGAAAAGTAGAGTTTATGAATTTGTACCCAATGTCTTTTAGTGAATTTTTAATAGCAGATAATTGTGAAAATCTAGTCGAATATATGAAATCAATAACAAAAATTGAAACTATTCCAGAAATATTTTTTAATCAATTAGAGGAAAAATTAAAAGCGTATTTAATTATTGGAGGAATGCCTGAAGCGGCTTATTCATGGGTTAATGAAAAAAACATGGAATTGGTAAATAACATTCAGGAAAACATATTAAAAGCTTATGAAAGTGACTTTTCGAAACATACACAAAATCATGAGGCAAATAAAATTTCTTTAATATGGAATAGTATACCATCACAACTTGCAAAAGAAAATAAGAAATTTTTATATCAGACAATAAAGGAAGGGGCTCGTGCAAGAGAATATGAATCAGCATTAAATTGGTTGAATGATGCAAATTTAATATATAAAGTATATAATGTAAAGAAGACAGATTTTCCTTTAAAAGCATATTATGACTTAAGTTGCTTTAAAATATATATGAACGATGTAGGGTTACTCAGAAGAATGTCTAATCTAGACAGTAAGATTGTTATAGAAGGAAATAAGTTATTTGAAGAGTTTAAAGGAGCTTTTACAGAAAATTATGTTTTAAATACACTGACAAATATTTATGAAACTGTACCAAATTATTTTACTTTTGACAGATATGAAATTGATTTTGTTATTCAAAGCAAAAACAAAATTATACCAATAGAAGTAAAATCAAATATATCAAAGAATAATATAAGTTTGACAAGATATAATGAAAAATTTAATAATGATATATCTATAAGATTATCAATGAATAATTTAAAAAAAGATGGTAAAATTTTAAATATTCCATTATTTTTAATTGAATATTTAGAAGAATTTATTAAGTAAAGTTTTTGTTACTAGATAATGGTTTAGTAAATAATATAATCCAAAATCATTGTAATTATAATATTTTCATTAAATTGCTCGACTCAATACGAATTATAAGAAACTCTAAAATAATTTTATGGCACCCTTTCACTTAGTCCTCGCTAACGTTCTTGAATAGGAAAAACTTGATTTTTCTTATTCAAGAACGTTGCTTCGCATTAATGATTGTACACAATTTTACTTCAGTAAAATTGGCACACGAACAATGGACGCGGACTTTAAAATGTTGTAAATAAAGAAAATGTTTAAGAAAGTCCGCTATTGTTCTAACAACGCGAACATTTTCCATAAAATCATTTAAGAGTTTCTAATATAATTCTCCAATCACATTCGCAATTAATTCAAATATTATAATTACAATGATTTTGGAT
>CALYAB010000012.1 GCA_944393395.1 uncultured Clostridia bacterium | reverse complement strand
TCAATTTTATTTCTATTATTATTCATTTATACCATTGCGAGGAACGAGCAATTTAGTACTATTGTTATTACTAACGCAATTAATGTAATACCTCTTTCTCTTTCACTTTTATTTTTTTGCTTTTTTTCTTTTAGAAATCCATTCATCCTATTTCTCCCTTCTTTTGTATTTTTTATTATATTTTTATCTTTTTTGTATTAGTATTTACTTTTATTTTATTCTTTATTCCTTAATTTATAAAACTATTATTATACTCTTTTTATTTTTTATTTTATATTTATTTGTGAATTAAGTCAATGTATTATCGTATTTTACTTCTTTGTTTCTCCTAGAGTTTTATACTCTAAGAACACTTTTTACATTTCAATTCTAACAATAAAATATAGTAAAGTCAATAAAAATATATAAAGTTTTTGTGTAAAAAAAATATACAAAAATTTTGCATATCAAAAATATTTTTCATAACAAAAAACAGATAACTTCTGTAATATCAGCACTTTTGATAAACAACATACATTCTTAGAGTATAAAACTCTAGGAATATTTTTTTTAACTCTCAAAAAAACGTAAAAAAAGAACCTAACTTATTAAACATATTTATCTAATAAGTTAGGCCTTTTTTATTTACTTATTTTTCTTTTATAATTCTTTTGTTACTTCTTTATTTTCTTCTATTTTATATTCCTTTAATGTCTTCAAAAATTCTGTCACATCATTTAAAATCTTTATCTCATTAGTTGTTCCAATCTCTAGAGTAATCATCGGCTTAATACCTGCTGAGAATTTTAATCTATTTCCATATTCATTAACTAATTTTGCGACATCATAATTAAAATCTCTTTCTTCAAAAGTAAATACAACTGCTGTTTTCTTACTTGCAATTTTTAATATATTTAACGCTTTTGCTAAATATTTAATTCTTGCAATATCAATTAAGTTTTCTAGTTCTGCTGGCATATTTCCAAATCTATCAATTATTTCATCAATAATATTTTGTATATCTTCTTCATTTTTACATAACGCAATATCTTGATAAATTTCGATTTTTTGATTGGCATCTGAGATATAGTCGTCTGGAATATAGCTGGTTACATTTAAGTCTATTTGAATATCCACTTCTGGTTTTTCTTCAATACCTTTCATTTCTTTTATAACTTCATCTAATAAGTTACAATATGTGTCATATCCTACTTGCTCTAAATGACCTGATTGAATTTCTCCTAGTAAACTTCCTGCTCCTCTAATCTCCAAATCACGCATCGCAATTTTAAAACCTGAACCAAATTCTGTAAATTCCTTTATTGCTTTTAATCGCTTGTCTGCTACTTCTGATAATAATTTATCTCTTCTATAGGTAATATATGCAAAAGCCTGCCTATCACTTCTTCCTACTCTTCCTCGTATTTGATATAGCTGTGCTAAGCCCATTCTATCTGCATTTTCAACAATAATAGTATTAGCATTTGGAATATCAATTCCTGATTCTAGAATAGTTGTACATACTAATACGTTAGATTTCTTTTGGACAAAATCATCCATAATTTCTTCTATTTGTGTTCCTGTCATTCGTCCATGTGCATAAACAACTTCTGCTTCTGGAACTAAACTTGATATTTCATCTGCTTTCTTTTGGATATTTTCTACATTATTAAATATATAGAATACCTGCCCATCTCTTTCTAATTCCTTGGTAATTGCTTCTTTTATAACTTCTTTATCATACTCTAATACATAGGTTTGTACTGGTCTTCTATTTTGTGGTGGCTCATAAATAACTGACATATCTCTTACGCCTACAATTGACATATGCAATGTTCTTGGTATTGGTGTTGCTGTCATGGTTAATACATCTACATTTGTTTTGTATTGTTTGATCTTTTCTTTATCTTTTACTCCAAATCTGTGTTCTTCATCAATAATCAATAGCCCTAAATCTTTAAATTCAACATCTTTACTAAGAATTCTATGAGTACCTATAACAATGTCAACTTCTCCTAATTTTAAAGCTTTGACAACTTCCTTTTGATATTTTGCTGATTTAAATCTGTTCAAAATTTCTACTTTTATTGGATAATCTTTCATTCTTTCTTTAAATTCTTGATATTGTTGTTCTGCCAAAACTGTTGTTGGTGCCAAATATGCTACTTGTTTTTGGTCCATAACAGCCTTAAATGCTGCTCTTATGGCTACTTCTGTTTTACCATATCCAACATCACCACATAGTAATCTGTCCATTGGCTTAGCTATTTCCATATCTTTTTTAACTTCTTCTATACAACGTAATTGGTCATCTGTCTCTTGATATGGAAATTTTGCTTCAAATTCATTTTGCCAAGGTGTATCTTTACTAAAAGCAAAACCTTGCGATTTCTCTCTTTTGGCATATAATTCTATTAATTCTTTTGCAACTTCTCTTAAGTTTTTCTTTACTTTTGTTTTTGTATTTTCCCATTCTTTACTTCCTAATCGATTAATTTTAGGATTAATCTTGTCTCCACCAACGTATTTTCTAATCATATCCATTTGGTTTGTTGGTATGTATAAAATATCATCATTTTTGTATTTTATTTTTATATAATCTTTAATTGTTCCATCTGCTTTTATGGTATTAACTCCTATATAAATTCCTATACCATAAGTTTTATGAACCACATAATCTCCAATTTGTAAATCAGCAAATACAACTTTTTCTCCTTCGTTATATGCTGAGTGTACTCTTTTTCTCTTTTTCTTTTCTCCACTAATTAATTCATCTGCTGAAATGACTAATTGATTAATTTCATAATTTTCAAATCCAGCTGATATTTTCCCAATACCAATTGTTATTACTTTTTCTTCTGTTTTTACAACAATAGTTTTATCTAGTTTTTCTTCTATCTTACAAATTATTTCTTCTTTTTCTAATATTTCCTTTAATTTCTTAGCTTTTTCTTTATTTTCTACTAAGACATAAACACTTTTTTTCTTTTTTAATGCTTCTTTTAATTCCTCAAATAAATTTTCAATTTCACTTTTATAGAAATTTACTTCTCTATATTCAAAAACATATTTTTCTGCTTGTTTATTAGTTACAGAATCTTGTTTTTCTAAATATATTATATTTCTTTTTCCTTTATCTAAAATATCCTCTAATTCTTCATACTCTATCGTATTCTCTAAAGCTTGCGGAATAATTTTTTCTTTATCAATTAAATTATCAATTAGATGTTTTCTGTCTTGTTTAATATTAATTGCCCTTTGTTCTATTTTTCTTTCTTCATCTATAGCAATAATATATTTACTTGATATATAGTCTAATAAATTTGATGATTTAGAATAAAAACAATCAAAATATTTATCAATTTTGCTAATATAATTTCCAGCAATAATTTGCTCAATATCTTCTTCTAGTAATTCTTCTTGATTTTTATCTATATTTAAATTTCTAATATTTTTACATACTTTATCTATAGAATTTTCTAATATATATTCATGCGCTGGATAGATTTTTACTTTTTCTAATGTATTTATTGACCTTTGGCTGACAATCGCAAAGTTTCTTATCGAATCTACCTCATCACCCCAAAATTCAATCCTTACACCTATTTTTTCAGAAAGAGAAATATCTAGTATTCCTCCTCTTATACTAAATTGTCCTCTTCCTTCTATTAAGTCACATCTTGCATATCCTAGATTTACTAACTTTTTCTTTATTTCCTCTAATGAATATACATCTCCTATTTTAAATTGTAACATATTTTTAAATAATACTTCTTCTGGCGGTAATTTTTGCATTAATGCCTCAATAGTTGTTATTATTATTGGATTTCTTTTTTCTTTTATTTTGCTTAATACTTCTATTCTTTCATATGGCAAATCTTTACTTTCTGCAATATAGTCATATGTTACAATTTCTTTTTTAGGAAATATATCACCTTTGTCTGTAAAAGCTTTTATATTTTCTGCTATCTCTTTTGCTTGAATTTCGTTATATGTAACTATTAATATAGGCTTTTTTGCATATTCATTTATACTTGCTAAAATTTCTACCATTCCAACGCCAGTTAAGCCCGATATCATTATCGGGCTTTTTTCTTTTTCTAATTGATCTATTAGTGTTACAAACTTTTGAGATTTTCCCAGTTCACCTAATATTGTATTCATTTTTCTCTTCCTTTTATATAAAGTTTTGGTTTGTTTCTATATTATACTACGTTTTGAGAAAAATATAAATAGTTTTTAGAATATTTTTATGTTACTAGATAATTACAGTTCACAAAATCGGCTTTACATAAATTGACTTTTTACTAAAAATTTGGTACAATATAATTGTAGCAGTAAATACTTTTTTTATAGAAAGGAGACATATATGTTTATGTCTAATGTTAAATGCCCAGGAAATCGCGAAAAATGTAGAGGAAGAAATCCTCAGACTAACCAAAGAGGTCAACAACTGTGTCGCTGTGCTGCTTGTCCATTGCGGAAAGAAATTCTTCTGACTAAATTGAACAAGCAGAACGAAAAAATTAGAAAGGATTTCTAAAATAGGAATCCAAAAGCCAGAAAATCCAGCTCAATAAGAGTTGGATTTTTTGTGTCTTTGGGTCCTATTTTAGACTATTGTATCTTCCTTTTTATTATTATCTAATTAATTTCATATAAACTATACAACATATCAATTAGTTAAAATTAGAACTATTTTTTTATCTTTTTCTAATATCTACAATATTCTAACTTCTATCTTTTTATAACCAATTTATCAAATTTACTATTTATATATTTTTCCAATTTTATCATAAACTCATCTGGTTTAATTTCTTTTTTTGCTACCATATCTAATCCTTTTTCCCAACTTGCAGTCAACTTAGGGTTTAACATATCTGGCATAGAATGTAATACTATATCATATATTAATTCACCTTTTCTACTAGGTGTTATTATTTGAGTCTTATTATTAATATCTATATAATTTATCTTCTCTAATTTCTTAATAATTTCTCCTCTTGTTGCACTTGTACCAATACCAGCACCTTTAATTTGTTCCCTTAACTCCTCTTCTTCTATTAACTTTCCTGCATTCTCCATTGCCAATATAATTGAACCTGAATTATATCTGTTAGGAGGTGATGTTTCAGCCTCTTTAATTTCAAAATTCTTAATTAAGATTTCTTGCCCTTTTTTTAATTTTTTTAAAATCTCTAAATCTGATGATTTATCTGCATTATTTTTTTCTTCTTCATTGTCACTTTCCACATCTTTACTACTATTTGTGGATTTATTTTTTTTATTATTCTTAGCAATTGGTTTTAATATTTCTAAAAATCCTTTATTAACACATACCCTGCCACTTGTTGTAAATGTTTCCTTCTTCTCTTTATCCATTTCTACTTCTATTGTTAATTGAATCTTATTATATTCTGCTGGTGGATAAAAAATTGCTAAAAATCTTTTTACTATTACTAAGTAAATATCTTTTTGCAATTGTGGTAAACTGTTAAAATTTTCATATCCTTGTCCTGTTGGAATAATGGCATAATGGTCTGTTATTTTACTATCATTAACATATTTTGTTTTTGCTAAATTTGTAGAATATTTTTCTTCTACCATTTTTTTAATATAACCTTGTATTTCTTCATCTTTACATCCTTTAGCAATTCCATTTAAGTTTTTGTTTATTTCTTTATTAACAGCTGTTGATAATACTCTTGCATCTGTCCTTGGATATGTAACTAATTTTTTTTCATATAAATTTTGTATAATCTCTAGAGTTTCATCTGGTTTTATCTTAAATCTCTTTGTACATTCATTTTGTATTTCAGCTAAATTAAATAATAATGGTGCTTTCTCTTTTTGTTTCGATTTTTTCAATTCTGTTATAACTGCTTTTCTATCTTTTAAACTTACTATAAATTCTTTAGCATCTTTTTCTTTTTTAAATCCTGTTTCATTATATAATTTAGGTGACTCCCATACTGAAGAATTTTCTGTTGCTTTCCAATCAGCTTTAAATGAAGCACTTTCTTCTCCAAATTCTCCAATTATTTTATAGTATTTTGTTTTTACAAAGTTTCTAATTTCTCTTTCTCTAGACACAACCATTCCTAATACACAAGTCATAACTCTTCCAACTGAAATAGATGCTCTATCCTCATTTATATCTTTAGCTAATCTTCTTCCAAAGATTATTGAAAGTAATCTTGAGAAATTAATACCAATTAAATAGTCTTCTTTTGCTCTTAAATATGCACTATCAGATAAACTGTTGTATTCTGACATATCTTTAGCTTCTCTAATACCTCTTAAGATTTCTTCTTCTGTTTGTGAATCTATCCAGACTCTTTTCATTTTAGCTTTAGGATTTGGTTTTGCCATCATAAAAACAAGCCTTTGGATATACTCTCCCTCTCTTCCAGAGTCTCCCGCATTATATATTTCTTCTACATCCTCCCTTTGCAATAATTGTTTTACTATATTAAATTGATTTTGTACTTGTGGTATAATTTCATATTTCCATTCTTTTGGAATAAATGGCAATGTATCTAATCTCCAAAACTTCAATTTTTCATCATATTTATCTGGATAACTCATTGTTACTAAATGTCCTACACACCATGTTATTATCCAATCATTTGATTCTAAATATCCATTTTTTCTATGTGTAGTTATTTTTAATGCTTTGGCAAATTCCATTGCTACTGATGGCTTTTCTGTTATAATTAATTTTTTGCTCAATTTTGTTTTCTTTCCTTCCTTTTTTGAAAATACAAGTTATTTGTGTGTTTTATAAATTTATTTTCTACATCTTTTAGATTTATCATTATTTCTACATCTCTTTTGAAATTCTAACATTTTTGTTTTTTGTTTTCAAGTACTTTATCTCTAACATTAACCTCTAATGTAACTATTCAACAAAAAAGCCTTGATTTACTGCACTTTTTATTATATAATACAAAAAATATTATATAAGAAAGAAGGGGCATTTATGGGATATAACTTTAAAGAAATAGAAAAAAAATGGCAAACTAAGTGGTATAGTGAAGGAACATTCAATGCTAAAGATGATTTTACCCAAAAAAAATGGTTTGGTTTAATAGAATTCCCTTATCCATCTGGTCAAGGACTTCATGTAGGGCATCCTAGAAGTTATACAGCATTAGATATCATTGCTAGAAAAAGGAGAATGCAAGGATACAATGTGTTATTTCCTATTGGTTTTGATGCTTTTGGGTTACCTGCTGAAAATTATGCTATAAAAAATCATATACATCCTAAAATTACAACTGAAAAAAATATTAATCATTTTAGAAAACAATTAAAATCAATTGGTTTTTCTTTTGACTGGTCAAGAGAAATTAATACAACTGATCCTGAATATTATAAATGGACTCAATGGATTTTTATCCAATTATATAAACATGGTTTAGCATATAAAGCAACAATGCCTATAAACTTCTGTACTGGCTGTAAAGTAGGGCTTGCAAACGAAGAAGTTGTCAATGGTGTTTGTGAAAGATGTGGTAGTCCTGTTGTTCAAAAAGAAAAAAGTCAATGGATGCTTAGGATAACAAAATATGCTCAAAGATTAATTGATGACTTAGATGATGTAGATTTTCTAGATAAAATTAAGGCTCAACAAAAAAATTGGATTGGTCGTTCTGAAGGTGCAGAAGTAACATTTAAGATTTCAAATTCTGACGAAACTTTAACTGTATATACAACTAGACCAGATACTTTATTTGGTGCTACATATATGGTAGTTGCCCCAGAACATTCTATAATTGATAAATTATCTGATAAGATTACAAATATGGATGAAATTAAGGAATATAAACATCAGGCATCTTTAAAATCTGACTTTGAAAGAGCTGAATTAAACAAAGAAAAAACTGGTTGCGAAATCAAAGGAATAAAAGCAATAAACCCATTGACAAATGAAGAAATTCCTATATGGATTTCAGACTATGTTTTAATTACTTATGGTACTGGTGCCATCATGGCTGTTCCAGGACATGATACACGTGATCATGAATTTGCTAAAAAATTTAATTTACCTATTATTCAGGTTATTAAGCCAGTAGATTCTAGTATAGAATGTGATATAGATAAAGAAGCTTTTACTGATGTAGAAACAGGTATTTTAATGAATTCAGGTTTTCTAAATGATTTGCCTGTTGTAGATGCTAAGAAAAAAGTTATAGAATTTCTAGAAGACAAACATATTGGAAAAAAACAGGTTAATTATAAATTACGTGATTGGGTATTTTCTAGGCAACGTTATTGGGGTGAACCAATTCCTATGGTTTATTGCGAAAAATGTGGTTGGGTTCCTATCCCAGAAGAAGAATTACCTTTAAAATTGCCTGAAGTTGAAGATTATGAACCTAGTGAAAATGGCGAATCTCCTCTTGCTAGACATTTAGAATGGGTAAATACTACATGTCCACATTGTGGTGGAAAAGCCAAAAGAGAAACAGATACAATGCCTCAATGGGCTGGTTCTTCTTGGTATTATTTAAGATATATGGATGCTCACAATGACAAAGCATTGGCTTCAAAAGAAGCTTTAGAATATTGGTCTCCAGTAGATTGGTATAATGGTGGTATGGAACATACAACACTTCACTTATTATATTCAAGATTTTGGCATAAATTTTTATATGATATTGGAGTTGTTCCAACAAAAGAACCATATCAAAAACGTACTTCTCATGGAATGATTTTGGGAAGCAATGGAGAAAAAATGTCTAAATCTAAAGGAAATGTCGTTAATCCAGACGATATTGTAGACGAATTTGGTGCAGATGCTTTTAGAGTTTACGAAATGTTTATGGGACCTTTTGATCAAACTGCTCCATGGTCTATGGAAAGTATTAGAGGTTGTGCTAAATTTTTAGATAGAGTTTGGAACCTTCAAGACTTATTAGTAGATGGTGACAAATATTCACAAAAATTTGAAAAAACAATGCATAGAGCTATTAAAAAAGTATCTTCTGATATTGAAGAAATGAAATTTAATACATCTGTTTCAACATTTATGACTTTAGTAAATGATTTCTATAAAGAAAAAAGAATAAATAAAGCTGAATTCAAAACATTTTTACAATTGTTAAATCCATTTGCACCACATATTACAGAGGAACTTTGGCAAACAGTATTAAATGGTAAAGAAATGCTTGCATATATGGAATGGCCAAAATATGATGAGGAAAAAACAATTGCTGACGAAATCACTTTACCTATCCAATTTAATGGTAAATTAAAAGCTACTATTACAATTCCTTTAGATGAAGATGAATCAGTTGTTAAAGGAAATGTTCATAAAGCTGTTAAAGATAAATTAGAAAATAAAACGATTGTAAAAGAAATCTATGTAAAGAATAAAATTTATAATATTGTTATAAAATAATTAGTTAAGCCTATTAGTTAGTTTAAAAGCTCTAATAGGCTTTTATAAATTTCCAACTTTTGAATTTAAAACATATAATTGATCATCATGGCTAGTAAGTCTATTTTCACATTTATTAATTTTTTTATCATGTTCTTCAATTTTTTCTGAATTTACTTTAAACGCATCAAATAGAGCTACTAATTTTTCTCCATGTTCTACTTCTATTCTAGCTACAGAACCACTAATATTTCGCAATTCCTGTTTCATACTTTCAATATCATTTTTCATTTTTGGTATCTCTTCTAGTTGCTTTTTCATTTTTGGTATTTCTTCTAGTTGTTTCTTCATCTCTAGTATATCTTCTTTCATTTTTGGTATTTCCTCTAATTGCTTTTTCATTTTTGGTATTTCTTCTAGCTGTTTCTTCATCTCTAGTATATCTTCTTTCATTTTTGGTATCTCTTCTAGCTGTTTCTTTATTTCTGGTATTTCTTCTAGTTGCTTTTTGATTTCTGGCATTTCCTTTGATGCAATTTGATTTAACTGTTGCTGCATATTAGGCAATACCTTTAATTGTTCTTTTGTTTCTTGCAACTCTTGATATATCTTTAGTAAAATATTTTCATTAATAGTACTCATTCTTTCCCTCCTTTCTTTTTCTAGTATTATATATTCTAAAAGTCATAAAGTCAATAAAAATATTTCGACAAATTTCTACATTATATTATTTGTGTTACAATTCAGCCCCATATCTCACTTTATAAAGTGTTAATTGTAACTCAACTTCATCTCTATATTTGTAACAAAACTGTAATTAATATTTAATATTATTGAAACAAAACCTAACTCACATTATAGTATAATATAATTAGATAATTATATACTGAGGAGAATGAGGATGAGTATTAAATCTGATTTAAAAAAAGATGGAATTGAAGTAACTCAAAAGTTAGATACTTTGAAAATAAATTCAATTGCCAAAAATATTGCTTCTAAATTATGCGAAACCTTTCCATCTTATGGTTTAAACGAAAATGATTTATTTATCAAACTATCTAGGCTTGATATGTATAAAGCAAAAATGCCTGAAGGTATGGCAGAAGCAAATTATTATTATAAAAATACATCTATATATTTTAATGAACATATACCTGAAGAAGATATGGAAGAATTTGCTATACATGAATGTATTCACTATCTTCAAGAAGTAAAAGATAAACGAAATTATTTATTAAAAATGGGTCTATGTGATTATACTGAATTTAAAATTTATGGATTAGGATTAAATGAAGCAGCTGTTCAATTAATGTCATCTAAAGTAATTGGTATTCCAAAAGACTATGTAAAATATTTCGGTATCAGTTTTGAAACAACCAGTCCTTCATATTATCCGTTAGAATGTTGTTTAGTAAATCAACTAGCATATATTACAGGAGAAGATGTATTATTTAAAAGTACTTTAAATAGTGATAACAATTTTAAAGTAAAATTTTCCGAACTAACTTCTCAAAAAGATTTTATGGCTATACAAAATGCAATTGATGATATTTTATTTGCTGAAGAAGATATTATAAAATTAAATAATAAAATTGCTACAACAGATGATAGAAATAAAAAAGTTGATGATATGGTTAAAAAGATTGATGACTTAAAAGAAAAGATAAAATTGACTTTTTTAAGAACTCAAAATTTAATTATTTCTAGTTATTTTGATAAAGCTTTTTTAAATATAAATAATTTAGAAGAATTAGAGAATTACAGAAAAAAATTGTATAATTTCAAATCATATTTAGGTTTTGCTGAGGGTTATACCTTTTTCAATGACTATTATGTTGAAAAAATGTCTCAGTTAGAGCATAAATATAATATATTAGAAAATGGTGGGATAGAAACTGCTATTAATATAAGAACTAATAGCCAAAGTAAAATTATTTCTTTATTTAAAGCAATCAAACGATTAATTCTAGGAAAATCTGCTGAAAATCAGAACAATAGCGGACTTTCTTAAACATTTTTTCTGTTTATAACATTTTAAAGTCCGCGTCTATTGTTCAGCGCCAATTTTACTTTAGTAAAATTGTGTGCAATTGTTAGAGCGAAGCGACGTTCTTGTATAGGAAAAACTTAATTTTTCCTATACAAGAACAATAGCGGACTTTCTTAAACATTTTTTCTGTTTATAACATTTTAAAGTCCGCGTCTATTGTTCAGCGCCAATTTTACTTTAGTAAAATTGTGTGCAATCATTAGAGCAAAGCGACGTTCTTGTATAGGAAAAATCGACTTTTATCTTGACTACATATAAGATTTTTCCGTATACAACAAGGTTAAGCTACATATATTTGTGAGGTACTGCGAAGCAGTCTTCACATGTGTGCATCGAAATCTTTGATTTCGTTAATGCACGCTTTTCTTATATTTTTAGCTGCTTCTCTACCCGAATTTGCAGCCCAAGCAACAGTCCCTTTAACTCCTGCTAAATCTCCACCTGAATAAATTTTTGGATTAGATGTTTTGTATTCTTCATCAATTTCTATATTTCCCCATTTGTTTAAATTCAAACCTAATTCTTTAACAAAATCCTGAGGTTTTGAGCCTAATGCCATAATAATATAATCTACATCTATTTGATAATTACTATTTTCAATATTTACAGGAACTAATCTACTTTCTCCTTCTTTTTTTATTAGCTGTGTTTTTATTAACTCTACTTTTTCTACTTTATTTTCTCCTAAAATTTTTACAATATTATTTTGAAAAGCAAACTTTACACCTTCTGCTTTTGCATCTGCTATTTCTTTCTTTTCTGCTGGCATTTGCTCTTCTGCTCTCCTATAAACAACTGTTACCTCTTTTGCTCCTAATTTATTTATCGTTCTAGAGCAGTCCATTGCTACATTTCCTCCTCCTACAACAATAACTTTTTTATCTTTGTAATTAGGATGTAAATTATATTCTAATAATTCGTTTCCTCCATATACTCCTTCTAGTTCTTCTCCTTCTACTCCCATTTTAGATGAAACATTAGCACCTATACTCAAAAATATAGCATCATATTGATTTTCTAAATCTTTTAATTCAAAATCTTTTCCTAATTCTTTACTATATTTAACTTCAATTCCCAAATCTAAAATATCATTTACTGTTTTTTCTACAATTTCTTTAGGTAATCTAAAATTTGGAATTCCAAACATTAATAATCCACCCAAATAATCATATTTTTCATATATAGTAACTTGTATTCCCTCTTTAGCTAAGAAAGCTGCACAAGTTAATCCTGCTGGTCCTCCTCCGATTACTGCTACTTTCTTATCTTTCTTTTCTACCTTTTTATAACAATCTGTTAAATGATAGCCTAATTCATGTACTTTATCAAAAACATATGCCTCTAGTTCTCCTATTGAAACTGGCTCTCCTTTTATACCTCTAACACATGAACCTTGACATTGCTTTTCATGTGGGCAAATTCTACCACATACTCCTGGTAATACTGTTGTTTCTGATAAAATTTTATATGCTTCTAAATAATCCTCTTTTTTTAGAGCTTGTATAAAACTTGGTATATTATTATTTAATGGACATCCTTTTAAAGAACATGGTTTTACTTTGCAATTTAAACAATAATTTACTTTTTCTTCTAATTTTTTTATCATCTTCTTACCTCTTTTCATCTTTATTTTCACTTTTTGTTGATGTGATTAATTCTACTACTTTTTTCAAATCTTTAATAAAATCAACTTTTTTAGTTTCATCTCTTAATAATGCTGCTGGATGCCAAGTTGGCATATATTTTATTCCTTTTTTTTCAACCCATTTTCCTCTGGAATCTGTTATCCCATACTCTTTTCCTAAAATATTTTTTAAAGCTACACTTCCTAATAAAACAATTATTTCTGGTTTTACTAGTATAACTTGATTTCTTAAATAATTTAAACATGCCATAGCTTCATCATTTTCTGGATTTCTATTTGATGGTGGCCTACATTTTACAATATTTGCAATATATACTTCACTTCTGTCTATTCCTAATGTTTCAAAAGCTAAATCCATTAATTTTCCAGCTCTTCCAACAAAAGGTATTCCTAGTCTATCTTCATCTGCTCCTGGGCCTTCTCCTATAAACATTAATCTAGCATTTTTATTTCCTGTACCAAATACAATATTTCGTCTAGTTTTCCATAACTTACATCTATTACAATTTTTTATTGATTCTTCTAATTCTTCCCATGTTTTAAACATCTTTATTACATCCTTTTATTCTAAATTCAAAACTTTTGAAACGTTTTAATCTGTTCCTAATTTTCCAACTCTATCAATGCCGTTTCTGTCATATAATTCGCTTTTTCTATTCTATATGAATGTATAATATCAGAATTGCAAACACTACAAATCCCTGAATCTATAATATTCTCTGGTTTTAATCCCTCTCTTTGAAGAAGAATTTTATTTATTAAAACAGTGTCTATATTCCATTTTATGCTCTCTTGCTTTTCTTCAATAAAATCTGAAATTTTTACTTTTTGTTCTTTGTTATTTTCTATATCTATAAAGTTATAATTTTCTAAATCACTAAATTCTTTTGCAAACATATCTTTTACATCTGTATCTACTTCAAAATGGCATTTTCTTATACTAGGACATATACAACAAATAATATCTTTAGGGTTACATCCAAATTCCTTTACCATCTTTTCTATAGTTTTTACTGATATTCTTTGAATTGTCCCTCTCCATCCTGAATGTGTATTTGCAATAACTTTTTTTACTGGATCAAAAAATATTAATAATATACAATCTGCATTTGTTGTCGATAATGTTATCCCTTTCTGGTTTGTTATTAATCCATCTTCTATCTCTTTTTCTGTCAAACTAAAATCTGGTTCGTTTTTATTTATTTTTTCTTTAACAATTTTTATTTTATCTGTATGATTTTGATTGGCTTGAACAATATTGACATACTCACTTTCTATTGCTTTACAAATTTTTTTATATGATTCAATTGCCAAATTATATCTATCTAATGGTGCTGGTTTTTGGTTTATTGAAGTTGTTTTAAATCCTACATTTAAACCTAATGTATATGCATGTTTAATGTCTGTATATTCCAACAATTTTCTAAATTGTAAATATTCTATATCACCTTTTTTTACATGAATTACATTTCTATTAGTTAAATCTTTCATAAAATCTCCCTTCTTATTTTTAGTCTACTTGTTTTAGCTCATCATATCTTGTTTCTTCTTTAGAATATTCTTCTGGGCTTAACCCTACTCTTGTTTTCATATATTTTCCCATTAATATATACATAATTGTAAAAATGACTCCAATAACTATCATACAATAAACTGTTGTCAATTTATCTAATAAAAATGATGCTAGCACTCCTGTAACTACTCTTAGCACATTTCTAAACAAATTGTAAGCTGCAAATATTTTAGTATCTATTTTTTCATTCGAAAAATTTCTAAGATATTTATCTATTATTGTATAAAACATGCCTAATCCAAAAGTATACATAAGAAATGCACCTATTACTATTACTAATAAAAAGCTATTCATTTCTGCACCTATACCAAATAAGCCAGATATTATTGTAGTTATTGAAAGTATCATGGAAATGATAAATAATGAGTGATTTCTAAATTTATTATGAAATTGTGCTTGACCCTTAGATGCATAAGCACTCACTAAACTTCCTATTGCTGCAATAATTCCTATAACAAAAGATGATAATCCTATATCCTCTTGTAAACTCACATGATAAGTTTGTAATATAGATAATAATGCATATATTAATGAAGCACATAAAATTAACGCTTTTAATCTTTCTGATTTTAGCACAAATATAAAACCATCTTTTACATTTTTCATTTCTACTTTATACATTAATGTAGCATTACTTTTTTTCTTTTTCTTTATTGGCTCTATAAATCCAATTGACAATATTGTAACAAAAATTAGTATTACCAAAGATAATATTATTGGTAAATATCCATTAACTACAAATAATGCTCCTGCTATTACTTTTGAAATTGCATTTAATGTATAATATCCTGATGCTCCTTTTACATTAATTCTAGAATATATTTGACTTTTATATCTTGATGGTGGAATAGATTCATTTAATAAACTTGGCTCTGCTACATTTTTTATTGAAAATGCTATTGCACCAAAAAATTCTGCCACTATTAAGTCAAATAAACTTCCACTCATCATAATAATTACCATATATAAGCAATTTAAAATATTTGCTAATACAATGCTGTTTTTTCTTCCTAAAAACTCAACAATTATATTTGCTGGAATTTGTAATATAATACTAAAAAATGCATAAAACGTACTTTTTAACATGACATCTGAAGCACTAATACCTTTTATTTGTGTTAAAAATAAGAAATCGATTGTATAAAAAAACAAATAATCCCAAGCCAATCTTTTATATATTGGAAATATTCTCATATTTGTTTTCCTCATCATTCGTACTTCTTCTTTATTTCCCATATGTATTTTTATTCCTCCCTTTTCATTTGTTTTTTCATTTTAATTATTATATCATCCTTTGTCAATTTATCTATATAATTATATTGATTTCCTTTTTTTCTAGGGTCAAATGTGCATATTGCTTTATATTCACAATATTCACAAGGTGTCTTTCCATTTTTGTTATATGGCTTTAAATCTATATTCCCACTAAATATTTCTGATGATATATCTTTAATTGTTTTATATATATATCTTTGTAATACTTCAAACTCTTCTTGTTTTACTCCATTTGTCCATCTTTCTATTACTTCGCCTGACTTACTGATTGCTGCTGGAACAAGTTTTGATGTTCCTGTTGTTAAATTATTATCATTCATTTTTATAATTTTTACATCAGCAACTATTAACCCCTTCATCTTAAAGTTTTTTCTAATTAATTCTTCTATTTCTCCATCAGATATTTTTTTGTCTGCTTTTACCATTTGCTCTAATAATGAAAAATAGAATATTCCTGCTGGAATTAAATCTTCTTCTTTACATACAGCATCTGCATAAGTTAAAAGTTGTATCTGTAGTCCTGCATAAACTTCATTTAAATCAATATTTTTGCTTGAAGATTTATAATCGATAATCCTTAAGTAATTTCCATCTGATTCTTTTGCAATATCTATTCTATCAATTTTTCCTGTAATTTCTATTTTTTTGCCATCTTCTAGTTCTAATCTTATTGGTTTATACTCACCTTTTTTATCAAATTCTACTTCTGTGCCTTTTATATTAAAATCACTATAAATCAATGTTTGTATTATATATCTTAAGGCTTTGGTAACAATTTTCTTTAATCTCCTTACTAATATTTTATATTTTACAGTAGCTTTAAAGATATAATTCTTTGATAATTCCAAATCTTCATCTATAATTTTAGAAACAATCTTTTGAATATCTATTTCTTCTAACTCAGCTAAATTCAAATTATCTTCATGCACATATTTAAAAAATTCGTCAATTGTTTCATGCATAAATGAACCTGTATTAAAACTTTGAATTTTAAGTTCTTCTTTTGGTTTAATTTTTAATCCGTATTGCAAATAATACGAAAATGGACATCTTCTAAACTGTTCTAATCTTGATACACTTGTGTTTAATGTATTTCCATATAATCTATCTATATTTTCCTTTTTTATTTTTTTAGGAATATTTGTATATTCTAATCCTGCCATATCTTGTTCTAATCTACTATACCATTTAGGATTATTTTTATACCATTCATATACTATATACCATAATTCTTCTATTTTTTCTTTGTTCTTTAATTTATATATTTTTTCTAATAATTCTTCATAAGTTATACTTTCATTAACAATCTCATATTTTTTATTAATGATATCACTTTCTTCTTTTAATTCAGGAAAAATTTTTTTTATCTTGTTAATTAAAATAGATGGTCTTAATGCTCTTCCTTCTTCATCAGATGAAGAATATGATAAATATATTTCTTTCTCTGCTGTTGTAAATACTTTATAAATGTTAAAATTTTCTTCGTAGAGATTTTCTATCGTTCCTTTTGCTAGCTCTATGCCATCATTTTTTAGTAACTCTCTGTCAGCATCATTTAAAAATCCTTCGTCTTTATTTACACTTGGAAATATTCCATCATTTAAACCAATGACAAATACAACTTCTACTTTGTGGCTTCTAGTTCTATCAACATCTCCAAATGTTATTTGATCTTGTGTACCAGGTATTTTTCCTAATTCGCTGTTTTTTAATCCTATTTTTAGAATTCTACTGTATTTGTCTATACTAATATTGTCATTATTAAATACTAAAACAATTTCATCTAATATTTCTAAAACGATGTTATAACTTTCTATATATTCATTAGCTAAATCAATAAATCCATTTTCTTCTAACCATTTTACCTTTTTAACAATTCTTTCTTCTATATTTTGATTTTGTAAAAAATCATATAGTTGCTTTGTTATATTTATTGCTGTTTTTTCTTTATCTATATTCTTTTTTAGTTCTACTAATGGAGTTATAATTTCTTTTCTGATTTCATTTAATCTTTCTATGTCTTGTTTTTTGTTCTCATTTTCAAGCTCATATTTAAAATTCTCTTTCCACTTATTTCTTTTTACTCCCCATTTTATACAATAATTTTCTAATTTAAATAGTTCATCTTCTTCAAAATCTAAAAATCCTAATTTTATATAATTAAACATTGCCTCCCTAGAATAATTCGTTGTAAAAATTTCTAATATAGAAAGCAAATATTGTACAATAATATTTTGGTTTAAATCTCTTTTTTCATCGATAAATACAGGTATATTGTATTTTGAAAAAATACTTCTTACCAGTGAAGAATACATATCTATATTTTTTGTTATAATTGCTATATCTTTATATCTTAAATTTTTATCTCTAACTATTCTATTAATTATTTTTGCTACATTTTCAATTTCTGAATATCTATTTTTTGCTAAAAATAGATGTATGTTTTCCACATTTTGAGAATATTTTGTGGATTTTATATTATAAATATTTTTACTCAAATATTTTAATTCTTTATTTTTTAGCCTATATTGTTCTTCTAATTTTATAGGCTCTTCTAGTATAAAATGATTTTCATCAATAATTCTAATAAGCTTTTTTAATGTTTGTTTGTTAGAATAAAATATGTCTGTATCTGGGTTTGTATTCATTTCTAAATCATTTATACACATTGTTATATTGACCTGTTTTGCATATTTTATAAATTGTTTTATAACCTCATATTCTTGTGCCGTAAAACCTGAAAACTCATCAATATATATTATGCTATTTTGTAGCCATTTAAGATTTTCTATATTTTTTGCCAAAAAATCTAATAAATCAGTTTCTTCTATATAATTTTGTGATATTTGTTCTTCAAAACTTTTATATATCAAGCCAATATCTTTCAGTTTCGTTTGCAAATATGTATCATTTATATTTTCTATTTCTTTTTCTAAGTTTTCCATCGTAATTCCATGCTTTTTTAATTCAGTTATACTTTGTATTCCAATTTCTATATTTTCATCACTTTTCCCTAAAAATTGAAATTCATTTTGATGTTTAGATAAAATAGAATAAATAAGCATGGCTTTCCCACACTTAGATAAATTCGTTTTATTACTTCCTCCTATTTCATTTAGCGCTCTATTAGCCATTCTACTAAAAGTTATTACCTCTGCGTTAATAACTGCTTTTTCTTTTAAGAAATTCATCAGATTTTTTTCTGCTGTAAATGAAAATTGCTCTGGAGTAATATAATATATATTTTCTTCTTTTTCGATTAACTTTGCTATTTCTGAAAAACAAAAACTACTTTTTCCTGTTCCTGTTTTTCCATAAATAATTCTTAAAGCCATCTTTCTCTCCTTAGATTTTGTTGTCTTCTCTTAGTAAATTTTATAATATATTAAAAAAAATAGCAAGATATTTTCTTGCTATTTATGCTTCTCTTCTCCAATAAAATAAATATTGTTGTGCTAATCCAGCTAAGTCACCAAACTTTTCCTTTGCCAAATTTTCTATTTGCTTTTTATTCACTTTAGTCTCATCTTCATTTTGAATATATAAGTCATTCATTACTCTTCTTACCCACACATCTATAGGAAACACCTCAAATCTTTTCAATGCAGAAAAAAGTAAGATACAATCTGCAACTTTTGGCCCAACACCTGAAAGTGTTAATAATTTTTCTCTAACTTCCATTGTATTTGGATTTTGTTCTAACTGCTTTAAATTTACCTTTCCATCAATTATCATTTTTGTTGTTTCATATAATCTAATATCTCTAAATCCCAATCCTAATTTTCTATACTCCTCTACAGTAACATCTTTTAACTGTTCTGGGGTTGGAAAAGCATAATATTCTTTTCCGTTGAATTCTAGTTTTTTCCCATATTCTTTTGATAATCTTTCTATGATTCCTTTTATTCTTGGTATGTTATTATTTGCAGAAATAATAAAAGAAATGATAGTTTCCCACAAATCCTGATTTAAAATACGTATTCCTTCTCCATATTTGATACTATTTTTCATATTTTCATCTATTTTTGATAGTTCTTTTTTTATCTTTTCATAATCTCTATTTAAATCAAAATACTCTTTTATTTCCTCTTCTAAATTTCCACTTTTACATATTCCTGTAAATATATAATCTTGCCCTTCTTTTTTTATATTGACAACATTTTCTTTCCATATTCCTGTATAGCTACCATCTTCTTGTTCATTCCAACGAAAACATTGTCCACATTCAAATATATCTTTCATATTAAATGTTTTTGGATTTTTTAATATATATTGTTGCATTTTCTTATCTCCTATTTCATTACTTTCCATTAGCATTATTTTTCATTTTCCTTTACTTTCTCTGTTTCATTTACCTCTACATCTTCTATTCCAGCAATATCTAAATCAGGATTTCTTTCTTGTGCCTTTTTTAACTCTTTCTTCATGTCTTCTACTAGCATATATTTTTGTTCATCATCCATCTCAATGTATGTCCCTAAATATTCTTCTAGAAATTCGTTATTTGCTATTTCTTTCTTTAACCTTCTACTTTTTTCCGCTCTCATATGCATTGCATTTATAAAACTATCCTGTAATGCATATGATAATAGTTTATTATATGATTTTGCAGTTTTTCTTTTATTGTCTTCTGTAATATACTCTTTACTATTTACCTCTGGAGCTACTAATACACATCCGTCCAAATATTTTTTCATAAATGGATTACCAATTTTTCTTTTTTCAAAAAATTGTGGATTTTTTTCTTTTATATGTTCTAATGTTTGTAACATTTTATTAATTTGCAAATGATCTGTATATACTACTAATGTCTCGGATCTAGGTTTCTTAGATATATATTCGTCTGAAATAAATTTAAAATAATATTGTTCATCTGTTCCTAATTCATTTATTAATTCTGTGCTCAATTGTGCCACATTCTTTCTTTCAGTGTTTATATATAATCTAATTGCTTCTTGTGGTACCTTATAGTTATTTGCTTTTATATGAAAAAAATTTGTTGGCTTATCTTTGTCCCTGGGTTGCCTTATCAGTTGAAAATGTTTGTTATTCTCTATTCTGTTTATTAATTCATTTTGAGTTTCTAAATTTTTACCAGGTTCTTTGCTAGAAATTCCTCCTAAACTTACAAGTGCATTATATGAATTTACTCTTCCTTCATTTTGTAATTGATATATTAGACTATTCAAATATTGATTTATTGCAAAATTTAATCCTTTAGGGTTTATTTCTTCTCTATTGTTTTCTATAAATTCTTTTCTCTTAGAAGTATTTTTCTTAAATCCATTGTTTTCATCTTGACTAGTTGTTTTTGCTTCTAGCATTTTTGTTTTCTTACCAAAAACAGATGAAAACATATTTTTTATATATTTTATAATATCCATAAACTTCTCCTTTGTTAGACTATATTAATTATATTATAATTAATATATATTTAGCAAGTAAAATAACACATTTATATTCAAAATTTATGCAAATAATGGTTACTGTTCAGGCCAATATTATTGTTCAATATATCTTTCAGTATTAGACTAAATAGAAAGAAATAATATTACTGTTCAGCACTTACTAGGGACATTATCTTTAAACCCTAGTCCCAATACTTCCCTAGAATTTGTAACTATTACAAAACTATTTTTATCTATCTTAGTTATTATCTGTATTGTTCTTGCAACATCTTTTCTTGTAACTGCACACATTAATATTAACTTATCTTCATTAGTATACATTCCTTTTCCATATATACCTGTTGTCCCTCTTCCTATTTCTTCTCCTATATTTATAGCAATTTCTTCCGCTTTTTCAGACACAATATATATTAATTTTGTAAAATATATTCCTTCAAATAAAATATCAATAATTTTTCCCATTAAATATATAGCTATTGCAGAATATAAACCTATTTCTATCTCTTCTAAAAAGAACATATTTAAGACTACTATTACTATATCTAACATAAATATAATTTCTCCTACTTTTATAGTTGGTCTATATGTTTTAGCTATATAACTTATTAAATCTGTTCCTCCTGTCGAACTATTTGCCTTTAAAATAATAGCTGTTCCCACTCCCATTATAATTCCGCCATATATGCATGCTAAAAATTTGTCATTTGTTAATGGTTGCATTTTATCTAATATGTCTATAAAAATGGATAAGCTAACTGTTCCTACTATTGATTTTAAAAAAAATACCTTTCCTATTTTTAATATTGACATCAAAAACAATGGAACATTTATTAATAATATACTTACTCCCATAGGAATATTTAACAAATAATATGTTATTGTTGCTATTCCAGCTACTCCCCCTGAAGACAGTTTATTAGGTAATAGAAATAAGGATACAGATACTGCAATAACAAATGAACCAAAAATTGTTCCTACTATTTCTAAAATTATCTTTTTTATTGTTATTTGTTCTTTTACTTTCATAATAAAAATCACCTTTATTACAATTATTTGTAAAGTTTGGTGATTTTATTCTATTTTCTGCTTTTAATTACGTCTTTTTCTTGTTCTTCCTTTTCTTCATAAGCAAAATCTTTAAAAGTTTTTGTTATTTCTATTTTAGATTTTCCTTGTTTTATTGTTTCATCTTGCTTTAATACTAAATCCACATCATAATATTCTTTTAATTTTTTTACATTTTCCTTTTTATGTCCAATAACATTATTTGCATCTATTGGATTAACTTTTACTTCTACTTCTTTTACTTTTACATTTAATTTTTTTATTTTCCCTACAATTGCATCATACCACATGGCAGATTCCACTAATTGTCTAAATGCTGGATGATATGGTCCTGCTATAACTTCACTTTTTTCTTTGCCAGGTTCTGTTATTTCATCTGTATTTTGTAATCCAACTCTGATAATATCTATTTTTTTATCAGCAAACATTCTTACTAATTCTTTACATGTTTCAATAGCTTGTGGTAATGGTAATGGCTCATATATTCCTTCTCTATATTCTTTTTCTAGTTTAGTATTTTTTACTACTAATACAGGATATATTCTTACCATTTTAGGTTTTAATTTTATTAATGCTTTTGCTGTGTTTATTTCATCAATTCTTGTACTTTCTGGTAATCCTACCATCATTTGATGGCCTAATTTAAATCCATAAAATCTTATTAACTTTGAAGCTTTTTTTACATCTTTAAAATTATGACCTCTATTGGCTCTTTTTAATATATAATCATTTGAGGATTGAACTCCTAATTCTATTGTTTTTACTTTGTATTTTTTTAATCTTTTCAATATATCTTTATTTATACAATCTGGTCTTGTCGAAATTCTTATACTTTCCACTTTTCCATCTTTTATGTATGTATATGCTAATTCTAATAATTCATTTTGTAATTTTTCTTCTATTGCTGTAAAACTTCCCCCAAAAAATGCTATCTCTACTTGTGCATCTTTATCTTTTAAATTTTTTAGGTAATTATCTATTATCCTTTTTGCTTCTTCTTTTGTCATATTCTTTTTTTGACCACTAATAGATTTTTGATTGCAAAATATACAATCATTAGGGCATCCCAAATGTGGTACAAATATAGGAATTATATATTGATGTTTCATAGATTTACCTCTTTTCTATTTTAAATTTTCTAATGCTTTTTTTGCAGCTTGCATTTCAGCTCCTTTTTTACTTTTCCCAGAACCTTTTGCTAAAATTTTCCCATTAAAACGTACTTGTGCTTCAAAACTCTTATCATGGTCTGGACCACTTTCTTTTATGATCTCGTACTCTATTTTCACATCTCCACCTTCTTGCAACTTCTCTTGTAACACAGTTTTGTAATCTTTATCTCCAACATGTTTACTTGCTTGTTCAATCTCATCTTTTAGGTTTTCTATAATAAATTTATCTACTGGTTCTAATCCACCATCTAAATACATTGCTGCAATTACTGCTTCAACACTGTCTGCTAATATAGCTGGTCTCTTATTTCCTTCATTTTGTCTTTCTGACTTTCCTAAAAATAAGTAATTCCCAAAATTGTGCTTAGTTGCGATTTTGTATAAGCTCTTTTCACAAACTACTGTGGCCCTAACCTTCGTCATTTCTCCTTCTTTTAGATTAATATAATTTTCATATAAATATCTACTTGATAAAAATTCTAATATACTATCTCCTAAAAACTCTAACTTTTCATTACTCTCTATATGCTTCTCATATGCATAAGAAGTATGTGTTAAAGCTTTTTTTAATAATTCTTTATTTTTAAATGTATATCCAATCTCATTTTCTAATTGTTCAATGTTCATCATTTCTTCTTCCTTTTCATTTTTCTTTCTTCTACATTTCTATTATATACTATTTTATGTATTTTGCAAGCAATTTAATTATTATTCTTGAATTTATAGTTACTAGATAAGGGTTTAGTAAATAATATAATCCAAAATCATTATCTAGTAACAATTTATATAATTAAGTATTACAATTCACAGCTTGATTCTATTATTCGAAAAATATATATCTCTCTTCGAACACTATATTGAACAATAATATTTTTTTAACAGTAACGGAAATTTTTTCTTATTTGATTTTTTTTATCATTTTTTGTAGACATCTGGCATTTGTTATTGTATAATATTTATGTATAATATTATGAAAGTGAGGAATTTAGGATGTTAGATGACAAGAATAACTCTACAAATAAAAAACAAGATAACAGAAATTTATCTGATGTTTTCAAAGAGTTACAAGAAATTCGATATTCTCAATCAAGTCAAATAAATACATCTTCGGATAATGTCAAAAGAACTAAAACCAGTAAACAATCCAAATCTAAACCTAAAGCAAAAGTTTCTTTTGTTTATGATAATAATGTTTCTTTTGACGATAAAAGAGGAATAAAACTTTCTAATTTAATTATAGTTTTCGTTATTTTAGTTTTAATTATAATTGCTGTATTTCCTATGAATGTATTTTCTATGGAAACAGAAACAGCCGAAAGTAATTCTGACGAAACTGTAGAAACTTCATCTATTCCTACTGATTTTGAAATAAATAGAAAAGCTTTAAATATGCAAAAGATAATTTCTGAAAATTCGAGTTTTGAAAAGGTAAAAGAACAAGTTACCGAAGAAAGGGCCATAGAGTATGAAACACAAACTCAATCTAATGCCACACTTCCTAGAGGTGAACAAGTTGTTTTACAACAAGGAATTGAAGGAAAAGAAAATGTTTCTTTAGTTAAAACTTACGAAAATGGAGAATTCATAGAAGAAATTATTTTAGCAAAAGAAACACTTGAAGAACCAACACCTGAAATTTTAGATATAGGGACATCAGATTTCTTAGCTAATTTAAAAATACATATTGGAGACACAATTTATTTAACTTCAACAACTAAATTAAGAAAAGAACCTTCTGAAGATTCAGAAGAAGTCGCTGAAATAAAAGAAAGTTTAGATGTAAAGCTTCTTGAATTACCTAATGAAAATTGGTGTAAAGTATCTTTTGATTCTGTTGAAGGATATTTGCCTACTAGCAAGTTGACATCAGCTGCAAAAACACCTAGTATAGTAGAGAAAAATAGAATTCAAAGAATTTTAATAAATGTTAATATAGAAATGGAATTAAATAAATCAACAGGATTAACTTTAAAAGATTATCAAAAAATCTTCACAGGTATACCAAATGATACAAATGGAGTATTTCAACAAAATGCTGAAGTCTTTTATAACATAGATAAAAAATACAATGTTAATGGTATTTTTATAGCTGCAATTGCTATACATGAAAGTGGATGGGGAACATCACAAATAGCTAATGATAAAAATAATCTATTTGGATATGGCTCATATGATGAAACACCTTATGACTCTTCTTATGAATTTACATCATTTGCTGACGGAATTGAAACAGTTGCAAAATCATTAGTTAAATACTATCTAAACCCTGCAGGTACAAAAATATATGATGGAGAAACAGCAAGTGCTTGGTATTACAATGGTCCTACTCTAGAGGGCGTTAACCAAAGATATGCAAGTGATTCAGATTGGCACACAAAAGTTTATTCTTATATGGAAATGTTATATAATAGACTTAGCTAAAAAGGAGTCATTATGAAAAAAATTAGAATTAAAAACCATAAAATCGTTTTTACAATTTTGATATTAATACTATGTATTTTATCACTTTTATACTATGATTTAATATTTAGAAATAGCTATGCTAAAGATGAATTTTCAAATCAAGTAGTACAAATTGCTGAGCAAAATGAAAACCCTATTTTTAAAATCCAGAAAATAATTGTATATAGTAGTGCAAATGCAATTGATAAAAGTGAAAATGAATCTTTACAAGATTTAAGTATATTGCAATATAGTGATATTGCAATATACTTAGATAATACAAGTACAGTTTATGATATTACAAATGAAAATACAGTAAAAGAACTATATATTGATAATATTAGTATATCTACTGGTTCTGATAAAGGATATCAATATGTAAATTATAAAAATGCATTAGATTTTGCAAAATATAAAGAAATTGAGGAACCAAATAGTGATAAAATAGAATATAATATTGTAAATTCAAATGATCAAAACAATAGTACTGATTATTCAAAACCAACTTTTTATACTGATTGTTCAAATCCAATCACTTTAGAATATATGAATCAAGATATTGTAACAAATTATGCAACATCTTCTGATGCTAACACTATTTCTTTTAACGGTAAAGTATTACAGGAAGCTGGTATTGATTTGAATGATATAAATTATACTCTAAATTTTACTATTAACATAGTAAATAACTTAAATGAAAAATTCATTTGCCCTATAAGACTTAAAGTCGATTTAAGTGGAAATGATGGTGGTATCTATAAAGGATATAAATATGATAATACTACTGTTTCAGGATATGAATATAATTTTATTAAAATTGTAAAATAGAATAAGTTTAACATTGTTTTTTCCTATATAAAAAAATCGGTTACTGATAAAAATTCAGTAACCGATTTTTTATCTTAATGCTCTAAATGAATTTAAAATTGCTAAAACTGTTACCCCAACGTCTGCAAAAACAGCAGCCCACATTGAAGCTAATCCGAATGCACTTAATAACAATACACCTATTTTTACAATTAATGCAAAACTAATATTTTGATATACAATCTTTAAAGTTTTTCTTGAAATCTTTATAGCTGTTGCTATTTTTGATGGTTCATCGGTCATAATGACAATATCAGCTGCTTCTATCGCTGCATCTGAGCCTAATCCTCCCATTGCGATTCCTATATCTGCTCTTGCTAGCACTGGTGCATCATTTATTCCATCACCTACAAAAGCTAATTTTGCATCATCATCTTTACTTTTTAATATTTCTTCTAATTTATTAACTTTATCTATTGGCAATAATTCACTATATACTTCATCCAATCCAAGTTTTTTATTTACTTTTTCAGATACATTTTTATTATCGCCTGTTAACATTACAGTTCTTTTTACGCCTGCTTGCTTTAATTTTGTAATTGCTTCATTGGAATCATCTTTTATTTTATCACTTATTAGAATATATCCTACATATTTTTTATCAATTGCAACATATACACATGTTCCTATATCATCAATTTGATCTATATTTGTTATATTCAATTCATTCATTAACTTGATATTTCCACACGCTATTTCTTTATTATCTATTTTGCTTATAATGCCCTTTCCTGAAATTTCTTTACTGTCTATTATTCTCTTTTTGTCAATCTCTTCTCCATACGCTTTTTGGATTGATATTGATATTGGATGATTTGAATAACTTTCACAATATGCTACTAATTCAAGTAATTCTTTTTTATCAATATGTTCTTTATTTTCTATCTTCTGTACTTCAAATACTCCCTTTGTTAGTGTTCCTGTTTTATCAAATACCACTATTTCAGTTTTAGCTAATAATTCTAAATAATTACTTCCCTTTACTAATATTCCTTTTTTAGATGCAGCTCCTATTCCACTAAAAAAACTAAGTGGAACTGAAATAACTAAGGCACAAGGACATGATACAACCAAAAACGTTAGTGCTCTATATATCCAATCTAACATATTAGTTCTTGTTACAATTGGTGGAATAAATGCTATAATTAATGCCAAAACTACTACAATAGGTGTGTAATATTTTGAAAATTTAGTAATAAAATTTTCTGTTTTTGCTTTTTTATTTGTTGCATTTTCTACCAAATCAAGTATCTTGCTTACTGTAGATTCTCCATATTCTTTTTCTACTTTAATTTCTAATATACCATTTAGATTAATACAACCGCTTAAAATTTTATCATTAGTTTTTACTTCTCTTGGCACTGACTCTCCTGTTAATGCTGAAGTATCTAACATTGAAATTCCCTTTAAAACTATCCCATCTAGTGGTATTTTTTCTCCAGGTTTTACAACTATTATATTTCCGATTTTTATTTGTTCTGGTGATACCTTTTCTATTCTATCATCAATTTTTAAATTAGCGTAGTCTGGCCTTATATCCATTAAACTTGCTATAGATTTTCTGGATTTTTTTACGGCATAACTTTGAAAATATTCCCCTAATTGATAAAACAACATAACTGCTACTGCTTCCGGATATTCTTGTATTGCAAAAGCACCTATTGTAGCAATACTCATTAAAAAATTCTCGTCAAAAAATTCTCCATGAGAAATATTTATGATTGCTTTTTTTACTACCTCGAAACCAACAATTAGATAACTTATAATATATAGAATTATTTGCACTATATGTAACACATTTTCATCTTGATTAGCAAAATTTATTTTTTCTATAAGTCCAGCTATTAAAAAAATAATAGCTGAAATTATTATTTTTCTTAATCTTTTTCTCATTTTGTCACCTCTTTTCTAAATTGCTTTTAAAGTTGTATCAGGCTCGATTTTTTTTATAACTTTCTTTATTTTTTTTTCAATCTTTTTTTCGTTATTATCATCTAGCTCAACCACCATTTTTTCAGTAATAAAGCTTACTGAACATTCCTTAACTCCTTCTACTTTTTTTATAGCTTCTTCTATTTTAACTGCACAATTTGCACAGTCCAAATCTTCTAATATATACTTTTTTTTCATATTTTTCAAATCCTTTCTGTTATCAATTTTTTATAATTCTGTATCTAATATATCGAATATATATATTAAATTTTAGCAATACTTATTCTTTATTTATTATGTGCAATATACCTTTCTCTATAATATGAAGTACACATGTGTCTGCTAATGAATAATATACATTTTTCCCTTCTCTTCGATATTTAACTAAGTTTGCTTCTTTAAGTGTTTTTAATTGATGAGATATTGCTGATTTAGTCATATTTGTTAAAACAGCTAAATCGCATACACACATTTCATGTATATCTAATGCCCATAAAATTTTTATCTTTGTACTATCACTAAATATTTTATAGAAATTTGTTAATACTTCTATCTTCTTTTCTGATAGCATATGTTCTTTTACCGTATCAATTACATCTTGGTGTATGCTATTACAATCACATGTTTCAATTCTTGCAACCATAATAATCACTCCTTATCACTTTAATTGAATATATATTCAACTGTTTTTCTTTATTATAGTTGAATATGTATTCAATTGTCAATACTTTTTATTAAAAAAGTTCTTGACTTTTATCAATATATTTGGTATTATAATAGTTGCCAAATGCGGGAATAGCTCAGTTGATAGAGCGCTGCCTTGCCAAGGCAGAGGTCGCGGGTTTGAGCCCCGTTTCCCGCTCCAATTTTTGTTCCACTGTTACAAAAAATAAAAATGGTTATAATACAGTCATTGTTTATAAGTTTGGAACATATAATTGAATATATGGCGACATAGCCAAGTGGCTAAGGCACGAGTCTGCAAAACTCTGATCCCCGGTTCGAATCCGGGTGTCGCCTCCACTAAAAAAATCCTATAACCTTAGTAAATGAGGCGTTACGGGATTTTTATTTTTTAAAAAAATATTTATAAATAAAATTTTACGTGTTCGCTTGTTTTTTATTTAAAAATGTTGTATAGTGTAGAACATAGGAAATGAGAATAAACAGATGTGGTTTGCCTCCAACAAGGAGGTGAGGCGTATGGTAGAAATACAAACATTAATTGCAACAATATACATATTATATTATTCTTTAATAGGTGTAACTATCATAGCTCTTACTTCAACAATAATAGCACTTGTAATATTACTTTGTAAGAGCAAATAAACCAAAAAAAGACACATCTGTAACTCGCCAAAGTTTGATGTGTCAAAACACGATTACTGAGGTTGACCACGTTTGTGGTTTCTCCATTTCCTATAATTATTATACACAGATTTTTAGAAAAAGTCAAATAATTTTCAAAATAAAGATAGCATAAAAAATTATGTTTTACAAATTCAAAATACTATGTTATTATTTAATTACAAAATAAAGTAAAAATTTGTAATAAATTATTAATTCCCTATTGGTGCATAATTATCAGTAACAATCGATTTATCACTAGAAAAATCTTTTATCTCATTATTCAATAAATCTTTATATTCCTCTTCTTTATCATTATTTATGCTATATTCTCCTTTAATTCCTACAAGAATTAAATTCTGCCTTTCAGTATTTGAATCATCTGGATTTACTTTAAACACTTTTACATCATCAAATATTGCTTTATATGTGCTATATTCATATTTAATAAAATCAGATTCTTCACCTTCAATTGATGATATTATATTTGTAATCACTGTTCCATTTTCTTCTAAGCTATTATATGCTTTCTGCATAGCTTCATAAGTTGTCAATTCAAATGGTGCATTTAAACCTTTAAATGCATCTATAAAAATAGCATCATACTTTTTTTCATTATAATTTAGATAACTTCTTCCATCTTGAGTAATTAATCCTAAATTAGGATTATCTTTATCTAGCCCAAATTCGTCTTCTGCAATCTTAGTCATCTTTTCATCTATTTCTACTACATCAATTTTTTTATTTTCATACTTTCTTAAATAATGCATTGGATATGTATATGCTGCTCCACCTATCATTAAGGCATCCTCTGCCTCTTTATCATAATATTCAAATAAATCATAATATGCTAAATATCTTGCTCCCATTTCTCCTGTTTCTTGATTAATATATGACTCTAGACCTGTATCTACTTGCAAAGTTTTATATGTATCTTCTCCAGCTTGTATTTTTCTTACCCATATTCTGCTATATTCAGAATCTACATCTTTTATAATTTCAGGATGTTCTTTATTAAATAAAATACCTCCTAATAAATTTAACCCAACTATTACTATTAATTCTAATAGCATTACTATATAATATTTTTTGTTCTTTTTACTAAATAAATATCCTGATATTAACCATAATAAAATTGAACATCCTAATATAATATTTCTTACTCCTATATTAGGTATTAAAATAAATCCAGCAAAAAAGGTACCGAAAATACTACCTATTGTAGATAAAGAAGATATTTTTCCTGAAGTTGTTCCTACTCTATCCATACTATTGTTCTTTATTTTTACCGCTATTGGAGATACTGTAGCTAATAAAAAACTTGGGATTCCGAAAGTTACTGTTGCACATATAATTGAAACCAAAATCAAATTATTTGAAATGCTTGATAATGCATCTATAAATTCCACTTCTAAAATTGGTATAATACTAGTAGCAATAGCAGAAATTAATAAATAATTTGACAAAATATTTATATCATTTTCTTTATTCTTATCTGCTATTTTTCCACCAAACCAATATCCTATACTCATACTTATTAACATGATTCCAATTATTGTAGTCCATATTAAATTTGAACTTCCTACATATGGTGACAATATTCTTGCTGCAATTAACTCTAATACCATTGTTAATGCTCCACTAAAAAATACTGTTATTTCTAATTCATATTTTCCCATATTTTCTTTCCTTTATATTATTTATTATTGATTTATTTTTTCGTTTTTGCTTTTTTTGTTTTCTTTCCTTTATTATTATCATCTACATTTTCAAATTCATTTTTTTCTTCCGGTTCCCATTTTTCTCCTTTTTTTGGCTTGTTCCATGAAATATAATCACATGATTTTGGATTATTTTCACATATATAATAATTTCTTTTTCTCTTTGTTTTCCTTACTTGAACTTTAGCACCACATTTAGGACATGGTACATCTATTATTTCTATTATTGGTTTTGCATTCTTACATTCTGGATATCCTGGGCATGCTAAAAATTTGCCATATCTTCCATATTTGTATACCATCATTCTTCCACATTTTTCACACTTTACATCTGATACCTCGTCTACAAGTTCAACATGTTCTAATTCTTTTTCTACTTTCTCTACTTCTGACTCAAATGGGCCATAAAATTCTCTAATCATCTTTTTCCATTCCTCATGGCCTTCTGCTATTTCATCAAATTCATTTTCTATTTTTGCAGTAAATTCAACATTAATTACATCTGTAAAATTTTCTGTTAATAGTTTATTTACAATTTTTCCTAATTCTGTTGGATAAAGTTGTTTCTTTTCTTTTTCTATATATCTTCTTTCTAGAATAGTTGTAATTGTTGGAGAATAAGTACTTGGCCTTCCAATTCCTTTTTCTTCTAATGCTTTTACCAAACTTGCTTCTGTATATCTTGCTGGTGGCTCTGTAAAACTTTGTTTAGGATTTATTTTTTTCAATTTTACTTCTTGTTTTTCTTCTAAATCAGGTAATATTCCTTCTTCCTCTTTCTCATCTTTATCTGTTCCTTCTACATATAAAGTCATAAATCCTTTAAATTTTAATATTCTGCCATTAGCTTTAAAGTCATATTCATTTGCTTTTATATTAACATTCATTGTATCATACACAGCAGCACTCATTTGGCTAGCTAAAAATCTATTATATATTAATTTATATAATTTATATTGATCTTTTGTTAAACTATCTTTTATAGTTTCTGGATCTATATCTATATATGTTGGTCTTATTGCCTCATGTGCGTCTTGAGCATCTTTTTTTGTTTTGTAATACCTATTTTCATAATAATTTTCGCCATATACTTTTGTAATTTGTGTTTTTGCTACACTTCTTGCTTCTTCTGATATTCTGGTTGAATCAGTTCTCATGTATGTTATAAGTCCTACTGTACCTTTCTCAGGTATTTTTACTCCTTCATATAATCCTTGTGCTATAGACATAGTTTTCTTTAATGTAAATCCTAATTTTCTAGAGGCTTCTTGTTGCATTGTACTAGTTGTAAATGGTGGAGCAGGAGTTCTTTTTTTCTCTCCCTTTTTCACTTCACTTACAATATATTTGGCATCTTTTATATTATCTAAAATCACTTGAACTTCATCATTTGAATGAATTTCTAACTTTTTGCCATCTTTTCCATAAAAATGAGCTTCAAATTCTTTTTTTGTTTTTACATCTTCTAAATTTGCATAAATATTCCAATATTCTTCTGGAATAAATTTCTCTATTTCTGTTTCCCTATCTACTATTAATTTTACAGCCACTGATTGTACTCTACCTGCAGACAATCCTCTTTTAACTTTTTTCCATAATACTGGACTTATTTTATAACCTACAATTCTATCCAAAACTCTTCTTGCTTGTTGTGCATCAACTAAATTTATATCAATATCTCTTGGCTCTTTAATCGCTTTTTGTACTGCTGTTTTAGTAATTTCATTAAATGTTACTCTTGTAATTTTTTCTTTTTCATCTTCTAAAATTTTAGCTAAATGCCATGCAATAGCTTCTCCCTCACGGTCAGGGTCAGTTGCGATATATATTTTTTTAGCTTTTTTTGCTTCTTTTTTTAGCGATTTTATTAAATCTCCCTTTCCCCTAATATTTATATATTGTGGTTCAAAATCGTTTTCTATATCTATTCCCATCTTTGATTTTGGTAAATCTCTAATATGTCCCATTGAGGCCATAACTTTTGTACTACCACCTAAAAATTTTTTTATCGTATTTGCTTTTGCTGGTGATTCCACTATAATTAATTTATCAGCCATTTAGACCTTCCTCCATTTACTTTTTACAATTATTCTTATTTATTTTGTCATATAGTATTCTAGCCCAAAAGAAGATATTTTGCAAGTTTTTTGTAATATTTTGTCATTTAGGATGTAACTATTCATTAGTAAAAAATTTATAAAGGCAAGTTCTTGTATATTTTTTTAATAAATATATAAGAACTCACTTTACTTTCAGCATTTTTACCTATGAATAGTTGCTTTAAAATAATTCTTTACTTAAATCTGCCAAAACATCTTCAACACCAATAGGTGTAACTTCATTTTCTTTAAACAACTTTAATACCTTTTCCACTTTTTGTTCATCATCTGATAAATACGTTATTTCTTTATTTTCAATTCTTGTATTATTAGGTATATATTCTGTTTTTACTACTGCAATCCCAAATTTCGCATTTTCCTTTTTTATAAATTGATCTTCATTAATTTTTTTATAATATTCTAACTTTATTGGATAATTTATTCCTGCCTCATTTAATCTCTCTTTCTCTATAAATTTTCCACCAAAAAAAGTTCTCATTTTCATCATCCCTTCTTCATTCGTACTTTTCAATAATACTATGAAGCCACTAACTTTGCAAGGACTTTTCGTCGCATCTTTTTACAAAATTCTACTATTTTTTGTATTCTTGCTAATTTTTCGATTTTTTCTTCGCATAAAGCTATTTATTTGATAGTTACTATTCACAGCTATTACTATATATCACAAAGTCTTAGATGTTTTTAGGCTGTGAAAGTAACATTTGATAACATTAAATTTAACTTATTTACAAAATTCGATGGATTTTGACACATGGATTGTTATATAATTATTTTAAACATAATAATCAATTTGTTCTTTTTGAGATTTATATAATTAAAAATAGTAGTAAAATTTTTTATTTTCATTACTACTATTTCTTTTACTGTCTATTCTTCATTTCCAGATTGTTTCAATCTTAAATAGCCTAATTCTTCCCAACTGTTATATGCTAGATTTAATTTAA
>CALYAB010000011.1 GCA_944393395.1 uncultured Clostridia bacterium | reverse complement strand
TAGATAGGTAGAATTTCGTTCCAAGACTAAATTCTAGTTTTGAGCCAAAACTAGAATTTACTTTTAAACTTAAAGTTCCATTACAAAGTCGAGAAAAAGACTTGTGAAATGCAAGAAATTATAGTATAATGTTTGACATAAATGAATAGGCATATTAAAAAAATAGAAGGAGATTATGCTTTAAGAAAGGATGAGAGTAAAATGGATTATAAAGATCTAGCAAATTTAATATTTCCAAATGTAAAAGATGTAACATATTATGAGGAAAAATATCCAAAAAGAAATCTTAAAGAAGGTGCAGTAGTTACAAGATTTGCACCAAGTCCAACAGGATTTGTACATATAGGAGGTTTATATCAATCATTAATTGCTAGAAAATTAGCTAATCAAACAGAAGGTGTATTTTTATTAAGAATTGAAGATACAGACCAAAAAAGAGAAGTAGAAAACGGAATAACAGATATTGTGCAATCTTTAGATAGATTTGGGATTGAAACTGATGAAGGTATGATTAATGAAACAGAAAGTAAAGGTGATTATGGTCCATATAAACAATCAATGAGAAAAGAAATTTATCAAAGTTATGCAAAATACTTGCTAGAACAAGGAAAAGCATATCCTTGTTTCTGTACACCAGAAGAATTAGATGAAATGAGATCAAAACAGGAAAAAGCAAAAGTTAGACCAGGTTATTATGGAGTTTGGGCAAAATGTAGAAATATAACTGTAGAAGAGGCTATAAACAAAATAAAAGATGGAGAAAAATATATTATTCGTTTTAAATCACCTGGACGTGAAGATAGAAAAATAAAACATCATGATGTTATAAAAGGAAATGTAGACTTTCCAGAAAATGACCAAGATATAGTTATTATAAAAGCAGATGGATTACCAACATATCATTTTGCACATGCAGTAGATGATCATTTAATGAGGACAACTCATGTTATAAGAGGAGATGAATGGTTATCATCAGTACCATTACATTTACAATTATTTCATGAATTAGGATTTAGAGCTCCTAAATATGCACATATTGCACCAATTATGAAAAACGACAATGGAAATAAAAGAAAATTAAGTAAAAGAAAAGACCCAGAAGCAGCTGTTTCATATTATGATGAAATGGGAATACCTAAAGAAGCAGTTAATGAGTATTTATTAAATATAGCAAATTCAAATTTTGAAAATTGGAGAAGAGCAAATAAAGATAAATCAATAGATGAATTTGAATTAAAACTAAATAAAATGAGTGTAAGTGGAGCATTATTTGATATTGTTAAATTATTAGATGTGGGAAAAACTGTTATATCAAAATTTACAGCAGAAGAAGTATATGAAAATGCTTTAAAATGGGCACAAAATTATGACGAAGAATTAGAAGAAATGCTAAAAGATAAAGAATATGCTTTAAAAGTATTTGGAATAGAAAGAGGAAATAAAAAACCTAGAAAGGATATAGCAAAATGGTCAGATATAAAAGAAAATATAGAATATATGTATGATAATAAATATTTTTCTAAAAAACAGGATTATCCATATCAAGTAATAAATGATAAAAAAGATATAAATAAAATATTAGAATTATATATTGAAAAATATTATGATGAAAATGATGATAAGCAAACATGGTTTAATAAAATAAAAGAATTATCAGGAGAACTTGGATATGCAAAAGAAGTGAAAGAGTACAAAGCAAACCCAGATGCATATAAAGCACATGTGGGAGATGTAAGTACAGTGTTAAGAGTAGCATTAACATCAAGAACTAATACGCCTGATATGTATGAAATAATGCAAGTTTTAGGAAAGAAAAGCATTATAAAGAGATTTGAAACAGCAAAAGAAAATTAAAAAAATAGAGAAAGAGACAGTTGTGCAGACAGTTAGGGCCAGTACTGAAAATGTATGAGTTTTTATTAAGCTATTTAACTAAAAAATAAAATATATAATAACTCATACATTTTCAGTACTGGCCCTAACTGTCTGCACAACCGTCAAATAAAAAGAGGAGAGGATAATGAATTATAAGATAGGAGATATTGTAAGAACAAAAAAAGTTCATCCATGTGGTAGTAAGTTATGGGAAATAACTAGAATTGGTGTGGATTTTAAAATGAAATGTCAAGGTTGTGGACATGTTGTTATGCTTCCAAGAGAAAAGGCTTTGAAAATTATAACTAAGTTAGAGAAGAGAAAAGAAGAATAAGTAAGAAAATAAGAAGGTGTTTTTCAAATACCTTCTTATTATATTTATATATAATTTTCTATAAAATTCCAAACATCATCTTTATATATTTTTCTTTCAGAAGAAAAAGGTAATGTTTTTATATCTCCAATAGGATTTAGTTCTTTTTGTAAAGTTTTTACAGTATTAGCTACTTTAGTAATTGCGATTTTATCAGCTTTGTTAGCAAGAATTAAACAAGGTAATCCAGAAGATATAATGTAATTATACATAAGTTTATCATTAGCAGTAGGTGAGTGTCTAATATCTACTAAAAATATTATTAAACTAATTTCTTGTCTATTAAATAAATATTGTTCAATAAATTTTCCTACTTGTTCTTGTTCTTTTTTTGACATTTTACTATATCCATATCCTGGTAAGTCTACAAAATAGAAAGTATCATCTATGTTATAAAAATTAATTTGGCGAGTTTTTCCAGGTGAGCTACTAGTTCTAGCTAATTTTTTTCTGTTTATCATTGTATTTATAAAGCTAGATTTCCCAACATTAGATTTTCCAACTAAAACTATTTCTGGTAAATGATTTTTTGGATATTGTTTTGGGCCAACTGCTGATATTTCAAATTTTGGATTTTTTACTATCATAAAATTTCTCCTTATAATTTTATATCTATATATTACCATAATAATATGTTTTTTTCAAATATGATAAGAAAATAATTTTTAGTTATTAATATAGTAGTGACATAAATTAAGAAGAGAGCTATTTTATTCAAAAGCTCTCTTCTTTGTAACTCGATGATAAAAGAAGATTATAGGCTCCTCTTTTATTTTAGTTTATTTAGATATCTTCTCTAATGATAAGATCATCATTAGAAGGTCCAATACCAAGATATTTAACTGGTATATCAGATACTATTTCTATTATTTTTATGAAATCTTTAGCCTTTTGAGGCAAATCTTCATATGTTTTGCATGAAGGGTCTATTTCCCAGCCACCATCTAAAGTTTTATATATCGGTTCTGGAAGTTCATTGGTAATAGCGATATTATCAGGATAATAAGCAATTATCTTCTCCTGATAAGTATAAGCTATACAAACTCTTATATAACCAAGTTCGTTACCGATTTTACCTAGTGTGTCAAGATGATTGATACATAAATAATCAATACCACAAGTATATTTTGCGGTACGTAATATAACTGCATCCATCCAGCCACATCTCCGTGGTCTACCTGTAGTTGTTCCATACTCATGACCAAGTTCTCGAAGGACATCTCCTTCTAAAGGTTCTGTACCTTTAAAAACATTTCCTTTTGGGTCAATAGATGCTGGAAGTTCTGTTGGAAACGGACCATTTCCAACACGGCTGTTATAGGCTTTGTCGATGCCGATAACAGTTTTTATTGCTTGTGGAGGTAAAGCTGCTCCACAAAGTGTTCCAGCTGTTACAGGATTTGAACTTGTGACCATTGGATAATCTCCATGATCTATGTCCAATCTAAAAGCTTGTGCACCTTCGACAACTATTTTTTTATTGTCATAAATTGCATGTGCAATAAAAGGAGTGATGTCTGTGATGTATTCTTTAAGTTCTAATCCAAGCAAATGATATTCATTTGCTAAAGTAGATGCTTCTACAACACTTTCGACCATGTCATTTTTGATAAATGCTTGATTATGAAGCTTAGTAGATTCATAAATCTTCTTCTCCAATTGTTCTTTAGGGAGAAGAAGATCATACATTCTTATACCGACTCTATTATCTTTGTCGGAATAACATGGACCGATTCCCTTTTTGGTTGTACCAACTGGTTTTTCCTTCATTTTTTCATGCAATTCATCCAAATCTTTATGATATGGAAAAATTACATGAGCTCGACCACTGATTAGTAATCGAGAATCAACATTATGAATACCTGATGATTTTAACATTTTAATTTCTGAAATTAAAATGTAGGGATCAAGTACTGTACCTGGACCTATTATGCATGTGGTCTGAGGATATATGATGCCTCCAGGGATTAAATGAAGTGCTAATTTTTTATCATTAAATACTACTGTATGTCCAGCATTGGATCCACCAGTAGCCCGAATGACAAAGTCAGCATCAGCTGCTTCTATAGCAGCAATTTTTCCTTTTCCTTCATCTCCCCATTTGGTACCTACGATAATTGTTACACATTTGTTCATATTTGACCTCCTAAAAAACTGTAATTAATGAGTTACCATAAAGAGTTACTTGAAAAGTATATCACAAAAATATAAGGATTGCAATAAAAGAAGATGAAAAAATAACATCTATAATAATATATATATCAGTAATAGATGTTATTTTATATCTTATAAATTATTTTTTTGGCTCAATTTTTTCAAGTCCACCCATATAAGGTCTTAACACTTCTGGAATAATAACACTACCATCAGGTTGATAATTATTTTCCATAATAGAAATAAGCATACGAGGTGGAGCAACAACAGTATTATTTAATGTATGTGCAAAATAATTTCCTTTTTCACCTTTAATTCTAATTCCTAAACGTCTTGCTTGAGCATCTGTTAAATTAGAACAACTTCCAACTTCAAAATATTTTTGTTGTCTAGGAGACCATGCTTCAACATCACAAGATTTTGCTTTTAAATCAGCTAAATCACCACTACAACATTCTAAAGTTCTAACAGGAATATTCATACTTCTAAAAAACTCAACTGTATATGACCACATCTTATCATACCAATTCCAACTATCATCTGGTTCACAAACAACAATCATTTCTTGTTTTTCAAATTGATGAATTCTATATACGCCACGTTCTTCTAAACCATGGGCACCTTTTTCCTTTCTAAAGCAAGGAGAATAAGAAGTCATTGTATATGGCATATCTTCTTTTTTTAATATTTGGTCTTTAAACTTACCAATCATAGAATGCTCACTGGTACCAATTAAATACAAATCTTCTCCTTCAATTTTATACATCATAGCATCCATTTCTTCAAAACTCATAACACCTGTTACAACATCACTTCTAATCATATATGGTGGGATACAATACGTAAAACCTTTGTTAATCATAAAATCTCTTGCATAAGTCAAGACAGCAGAGTGAAGTCGTGCAACATCACCTAATAAATAATAAAATCCATTACCAGAAACACGTCTAGCACTGTCTAAGTCTAGTCCACCTAAATTTTCCAAAATTTCACCATGGAATGGTATTTCATAATCAGGGACAACAGGTTCTCCAAATTTTTCGATTTCAACATTTTCAGAATCATCTTTACCAATAGGAACAGATTCATGCATAATATTAGGAATTTTCATCATTCTTATTTTTATTTCTTCAGAATATTCATTTTCTAATTTTTCATTTTTTTCTAGTTTTTCATTAATTTCCTTAACTTGTTGTTTTATCTCTTCAGCCTCATCTTTTTTACCATTTTTCATTAATTCTCCAATTTTAAAGCTTAATGTTTTTCTTTCAGATCTTAAAGTATCACCATTTAATTGAGCTTTTCTATATTTTTCATCTAATTCGATAACTTCATCAACCATAGTAAGTTTTTCATCTTGAAATTTTTTCTTAATATTTTCCTTGACTATATCAGGATTTTCTCTTAAAAATTTAATATCTATCATAATTTTCCTCCTTTTATCCTTTTGGGATATTCTTTTTTTACATTATGCTCTTTTGAGAACTATATTTTTAGTTAGAGGAATTTGTATAATCAGCCATTAAATTTTCAGCTAATACAAATCTTCTTTTTTGACCAGTTACATTATCAGGTCTTTCAGGAATCTCTTCTAAAAACATTTTCTCAGGTCTAACCCATATGGAGCGACCATCGGCTCTTTCATATAAAGGTTTATAAACAACCATTCTTTCTTTGGTTTCCGAATCGTAACCAATATTTTCTACAAAATAATAGTTACCTTTGAAATGACGATAAACTCGTCCGATTTTTACTTGTTCCATAAATCATCGCTCCTTTATATAAAACACTTTACACACAAATTTATTTTATAAATTTATTCGTATGCCAAATCTACTGAAAAATCGTTGATTTTTCATATTTGTTTTGAAGACATTATACAATATTTTCTAATAAATGGCAATAAAAAAGTATAAATTTAAAGTTAATGTAGTAACATAATAAATAAGAAAGAGTAGTGATATTATATGATAATAGAAATAATCAAATTTTTTGTGTATTCCATATTAATTGTATTAATTTCAAAATATATTTTAGTAAAAGCTTTAAGAAATTTAGCAGAGAATTTAAAGCTTAAGCCTAGATTTATAGGGAATATAGCAGGTGTAGCAACGTCAATACCAGAATTACTTACTGTAACAGTATCAAGTTTTAGAGGATTAGTAGGAACTAGTTTGTATAATATAATTAGTTCAAATGTAATTAATTTTATTCAATATATTATATCATTAATAATAAATAAAAATTATACAAAGATAAAAAATAAAGGTATTATAATTCAAAATATTTTAGTGATTTTAACAATAATATTTCCAATTATTTTACTAAGTTTAGAAAATTCATTTAATATTATATTAGTAATTACATTAGTAATACTATATTTTGTGTTTTCTTTTATATCTAAAAAATCACATGAAAAATATTTAAAAGATCAAGAAGATGAAGGAAATAAATCAGAAGAAGACATAAATAAGAAAACAAATAATCGAAAAACATATATATATGTTTTGTATATTTTGGTATCTGGAATTTTATTATATTTCGTGGGAAATGAGTTAGGTGATGTATTAGAAAATTTATCAATTATTTTTGATATAGCAGAATTTGTGTTGGGGATTTTATTAGGTGCTATAACAAGTATTCCAGAATTGATTACATTTTTTGAAGCACAAAGACATTATACAAAAGATAAATATAATAATGATAAAAGTTTATTAGGCGTTGTGGAAGCAACTAATAATTTATTGACATCAAATATGCTTAATTTATTTATTATTCAGTCAATTGGAATATTGATATATATAATATGAATGAAAGAGAAAAGAGGGGGCCCATTTTAGGCGCCCTCGTTATGAATTCTATTTTTACTATATATATGCTTACTATATATAAGTTTATTACTTTTAGCCTTACTTTCACCTTTAGGTTTTGCATCTTTATTGGCTTTGTTAGATAAAATATCAACCAATCTTTGATGTAAATCCCTTTCCTCAGAGTTATATTGTTCGATTTTAGTCATATTTGTTCCTCCTTGTGTTGTTTTTTGGCTTGACACATACTTTAATTACTTACTAATTTTGATAAAAGATAAAGCTATGTTGTAGTATTAAAATTCATATTTACCTCCTTGTTATTTAACTTAGATATTAATAGTTACAATAATTGTAATCTATTGTTAATAGATTACAGAATAATAGCATATTAGCTAATAATCTTATAATAGTATAGCACAAATAGGCAATAAAGTCTAGAAGAGACAATTGGACCAGGTCCGTTTTTGTATTAAGTTTTCACAAAAAATTCACAAACTATTTTAGCAAAATCTATTGACAAGTGCTAAAAACGGGTATAATATATAGAAAGTTAGCAAACAGAAAGCAAGAGTGCTAAAAAATGACATAAAAATATAAAAACTAACAATTAAAACTAAAGAGGTGAAAAAATTGTTAGATGATAGGAAAAAGAAAGTATTACAAGCAATCGTAGAAGAATATATTAATACAGCAGAGCCAGTCAGTTCAAATGCTTTAACAACAAACCATGGACTAAATTGTAGTAGCGCAACAATTAGAAATGAAATGGCTGATTTGGAAAAGGCAGGATATTTGGATAAGACACATACCTCAAGTGGAAGAGTTCCTTCAGAAAAAGGATATAGGTATTATGTTGATGAATTGTTACAAGATGATGATATAAGTTTAGAAGAAATAAAATATATTAGTTCTAAATTAGAAACTAAAGTAAATGAAATTGAAGATTTAACAAAAATTGCAGCTAATACTATATCAGAGGTTACTCATTATACAACACTATCTATAGGGCCAAAAGCTAAAAGTCAAATTATAGAAGAAATAAAATTTGTATTACTTGGCTCTAGAATGATGATGGCAGTAATATTAACAGATAGTGGATTAGTGAAGGAAACTATCATAAAATTTGACGAAGATGTAACAGAAAAACAAATAGAAACAATCAATTATATGTTCAACAAAAAGTTAAAAGGACAACCAATAGAAACAATTGACAGACCTTTAGAAGATTATTTATATGATGAAATGACATATAGTGTAAATGTTATAAAACCGATAATAGAACAAATAAAAAAAGTACTGGAAGAAGAAAATATATATATGGAAGGAGCAAATAAATCTTTCGAATTACCAGAGTTTAATAGTTTAGATGTTGCTAAAAACTTTATAAATGTTTTAGATACAAAAGAATTGGTAACAGATATGTTAGATTCAGGATTTGCAGATGATATACATGTATATATTGGAGAAGAAAACAAAAAAGAAGAGTTAAAAGACTTTAGTGTTGTTACATTTAAACATAAAGTAAATGGAAAAGATTTGGGAACAATAGGAATTATAGGGCCAAAAAGAATGGATTATTCAAAAGTTATTTCTGTTATGAAATATATTAATAAAAAGTTAAAAGAAATAGAATAAATTTGAAAAATAATCATCATTTGGCGTTGTTGACCTTCATTTTTAATTTAATCAACGTACAAGAAGTACGCCTCATAAATTAAAAATTTGGTCGCCTAGCCAAATAACAATTATTTTCCAAATTAGTGAAAAGGTAGGAGGTAGTATAATGGCAGAAAAAGAAAAAAATGAAGAATTAGAGAAAAATGCAAAAAAAGCAGAAGAAAAGGTAGAAAATAAGAAAGGTAAAAAACAACAAGAAATTGTACCAAAATCAGAATATGATGAACTAGATGATAGATATAAAAGAATTTTGGCAGAATTTGAAAATTTCAAAAAGAGAAGTGGAAAAGAAAGAGAAAACTTATATAATTCAATATTATCAGATGTTATAGAAGTTATGCTTCCAATACTTGATAATTTGGAAAATGCAGCTAAAGTAGAAACAAAAGATGAAGAATACAAAAAAGGAATTGAATTAGTATTAAAACAATTTCAAGATACATTAAAAGCAAAAGGCGTTGAAGAAATAGAGGCTTTAGGAAAAACTTTTGATCCAAGCTTACATGAGGCAGTAAGTAGTGTTCAAGATGATACTAAAGGTGAAAAGGAAATTGTACAAGAATATAGAAAGGGTTATCAGATTGGAGGAAAGGTTATACGTCATTCGATGGTAGTTGTGGCTAATTAATATGAGTAAAAAGGGGAAAATATTATTAATAGTAGCTGAAATAATAATTGTAATAATGATAATAATAACAATAATAAAAATTTTAGATTTGTATGAAATAAAATCTAAAATTGCAGAATATATAGAAGAAAAAAAGTTAGAATATATTGAAAATATAGATTATGATATAAAGATATATGATGCGGCTACACCAATCCCTGGAGGATGGAGCTCTTCAAATACATATTATTTAATCAATATAGATAAAAAAATAAATTATAAGATTTATCATTATTGGAATCAACAAAATGGGGATAAGTATACAATAACTAAAATTAAAATATCTAAAGAAGAAATAGATAGATTAATAAAGTATGTGGAAGAAACAGATGAAACCACGACAATAGAAGACATGGTATATATGCATAAATGCATGGTAATCGAATATAAAGGAAAAACAGTAACAATAAAATAGTTTATAATTTAAAAAAGTATAAATAGAGGTATAGCCTCAAAGAAAGGAAGGAATTTAAGATGGGAAAAATTATAGGAATTGACTTAGGAACAACAAATTCATGTGTAGCAGTTATGGAAGGAGGAGAGCCAGTAGTTATACCAAATGCAGAAGGAAATAGAACAACACCATCAGTTGTTGCATTTTCTAAAAATGGTGAAAGACTAGTTGGACAAATTGCAAAACGTCAAGCAGTTACAAATCCAGAAAATACTGTTATTTCAATAAAAAGAAAAATGGGAACAGCTGATAAAGTAAATGTTGAAGGAGATACATTTACACCACAAGAAATTTCAGCAATGATTTTACAAAAACTAAAAGCTGATGCAGAAAATTATTTAGGACAAAAAGTAACACAAGCTGTTATCACAGTACCAGCATATTTCAATGATAGCCAAAGACAAGCAACAAAAGATGCAGGTAAAATAGCAGGACTAGAAGTTCTAAGAATTATCAATGAGCCAACAGCAGCAGCACTTGCTTATGGTATGGATAAAGAACAAGATCAAAAAATATTAATCTATGACTTAGGTGGAGGAACATTTGATGTATCTATCCTAGATATTGGTGATGGTGTATTTGAAGTTTTATCTACAAGTGGTAATACACATTTAGGTGGAGATGACTTTGATAATGCAATCATTGATTACTTAGTAGATGAATTCAAAAAATCAAATGGAATTGATTTAAAACAAGATAAAATGGCAATGCAAAGATTAAAAGAAGCAGCAGAAAAAGCAAAAATAGAATTATCTGGTGTTCAACAAACACAAATTAATTTACCATTTATCACAGCTGATAGTTCAGGACCAAAACATTTAGATGTTAATTTAACAAGAGCAAAATTCGAAGAATTAATTCACGATTTAGTAGAAGCAACTGCAGGACCTGTAAATCAAGCATTAAAAGATGCAGGCTTAACACCAAATGATATTCATAAAGTATTATTAGTAGGAGGATCAACAAGAGTTCCAGCTGTTCAAGAAGCAGTAAAAAGAATTACAGGAAAAGAAGCTGATAAAGGAATAAACCCAGATGAGTGTGTTGCTATTGGTGCAGCAATACAAGGTGGTGTTTTATCAGGAGATGTAAAAGATTTAGTATTATTAGATGTAACACCATTATCTTTAGGAATTGAAACATATGGTGGAGTATTTACAAAATTAATTGAAAGAAATACAACAATACCAACAAAGAAATCACAAATATTCTCAACAGCAGCAGATGGTCAAACTTCAGTTGAAGTTCACGTACTACAAGGTGAAAGAGAAATGGCTGCATACAATAAGACATTAGGAAGATTCCAATTAACAGGAATTCCAGCAGCACCAAGAGGTGTACCTCAAATTGAAGTAACATTTGATATTGATGCAAATGGTATAGTTCATGTATCTGCTAAAGATACAGCAACAGGAAATGAACAAAATGTATCTATCACAGCTTCAACAAATTTAACTGATGAAGATATCGACAAAGCAGTAAAAGATGCAGAAGCACATGCAGCAGAAGATAAGAAAAAGAAAGAAGAAATTGAAGTTAAAAATAATGCTGAAAGTTTAGTATATAATAGTGAAAAAACATTAAAAGACTTAGGTGATAAAATTAGTGGAGAAGAAAAAGCAAAAGTTGAAACAGAAATAGATAATACTAAAAAAGCATTAGAATCAAATGATACAGAAAAGATTAAAGAAGCAACAGAAAAATTAACAAAGGTATTCTATGAAATGTCTGAACAATTATATAAAAATGCAAATCCAAATGGGGCAACAGGTGTAGATCCAAATGCAGCTCAAGCAGGAACAGAAAGTAATGGAGAACAACAAGGTAATGATGGAAATGTGTATGATGCTGATTATAAAGTAGAAGACGACAACAAGTAAAATCGAATGAAAAACTTCGACTTACTTCGTTAAGTTTCGAAAAAAATCTTTCGATATACAGACGTATTATCTTAAGATTTTTTTCTTACTTGCCTAGTAATACTCGTTTTTGATTCGATTTATAAAAGAGGTTATAATAAAAAGTAAACTTTCGGAATTTTAATTCCGTCATTCCTAAGGAGGAAAAGTAATGGCAGGAAAAAGAGATTATTATGAAGTTTTAGGTGTAAGTAAAACAGCGACAGATGATGAACTAAAAAAAGCATATAGAAAGCTTGCAAAAAAATACCATCCAGACGCTAATCCAAATAATAAAGCAGAAGCAGAAGCTAAATTTAAAGAGGTAAATGAAGCATATGAAACTTTGTCAGACCCACAAAAAAGAAAAATGTATGACCAATTCGGTCCTGATGGTCCACAAGGATTTAATGGGGCAGGAGGTCCTTTTGGTGGTGGCAATGGATATTATTCATATACAAGTTCAGGTTTTGATGGATTCGGTGATTTTGGAGATTTAGGAGATATTTTTTCTTCATTCTTTGGAGGAAGCTTTGGAGGTAGAACAAGCAGTAGAAAGAAAAATGGACCTAGAAAAGGTGCAGATTTAAATCTTCATTTGGATATAACGTTTGAACAAGCTTTTTTGGGAGTAGAAAAAGAAATATCAATAACTAGAAATGAAGAGTGTAATGTATGTCATGGAACAGGAGCTAAACCAGGGACATCTGTTACAAAATGTACAATGTGTAATGGTACTGGGCAAGTAAGGCAAGTTCAAAATACGATATTAGGCCAAATGCAAACAACAAGAACATGTTCTAATTGTCATGGTACTGGAGAAATAATAAAGGAACCTTGTGAAAATTGTAGAGGAAAAGGTAAAGTAAGAAGACAACCAAAAATAAAAGTAAAAATACCAGCAGGTATAGATGATGGTCAAACAGTAGTGCTTAGAGGAGAGGGAGAACCAGGAGAAAAAGGTGGCCCTAAAGGAGATTTATATATAACTGTTAGATTGAAAAAGCATAGCATTTTTTCTAGAAAGGGAAATAATGTTTATTGTGAAGTACCAATAACAATAACACAGGCGACTTTAGGAGCAAATCTAGAGATTCCTATGGTTAATGGAGATAAAGAAACATATAAAATTCCTGAAGGAACTCAAACAGGAACAAAATTTACGATAAGAGGAAAAGGTTTTAAAGCAGTAAGTTCTAATTCGGTAGGAGATTTTATATTTACTGTAAAAGTTCAGACTCCAAAGAGACTTTCAAAGGAACAAAGAGAATTGTTGGTTCAGTTAGCAAAAACTATGAATGAACAACCACCAATTAAGAAAAGAGGAATATTTGGTTAAGAGATATAAAAAAAGAAGCAAAAAAATTTGCTTCTTTTTTTACTAGACATATATGTAAAAAAAAGATATAATATACAAGAAATATAGTTAGAAAAAGGTGTAAAATAAATGAAGAAAAAAGTATTATTTATTTCAAGTACAGGTGGTCATCTAAATGAGTTACTACAGTTAGCACCTTTATTTGAAAAATATGATTATAATATAATAACAGAAAAAGACAAAGCAAATGAAAATCTAAAAGAAAAGTATGGTAATAGATTATATTTTTTACCATATGGTACAAGAGCTAAATTATTTTCATATATTTTTAAGTACTTATTTTTATGTATAAAAACAGTATATTTATATTTTAAATTAAGACCAAAAGTAATAATAACAACAGGAACTCATACAGCTGGGCCTATGTGCATATTGGGGAAAATATTTGGAAGTAAAATAATTTATATAGAAACATTTGCAAATACAAACAAAAAAACAGCTACAGGAAGGTTAATATATCCTATTGCAGATTTATTTATTGTACAATGGGAAGAAATGTTAAAAATATATCCTAAAGCTATATACGGAGGTTCGATTTATTAATGATTTTAGTTATGTTAGGAACACAAAATAATAGTTTTCATAGATTGCTAGAAAAAATAGATGAATTAATAGAAAAAGGAATAATAAAAGAAGAAGTAATTGTGCAAGCAGGATATACGAAATATGAATCTAATAAGATGAAAATAATAGATTTTACATCAAGAGAGGAATTAGAAAAATTAGAACAAAAAGCAAATTTTATAATAACACATGGAGGGGTAGGTTCTATCATAACTTCACTTGAAAAAGGAAAAAAAGTAATTGCAGTACCAAGATTACATGAATATGGAGAACATGTAAATGATCATCAAAAAGAAATAATAGAAAAATTTAATAAAAGTGGATATATAATAGGAATTAAATCAGTAGAAGAATTAGAAAATGCAATAAAGAAAATAGAAAAATTTAAACCAAATCCATATACAGAAAATAATAATAAAATATTAAAAATTATAGAAGACTTTATAGATAAGGTTAATTAGGAGAACAGAGAAAGAGGAAAAAATTGGATAAAAAAATAGAAATAAACAAAGAAAAATTAAAGAATATAGTAAATAAATTTTTTAATTCCATATGGTTTTCGATAGCTATAGGGATTATATTGATATTAAAAACAATATTCTTTTATCAAAATACAATATCAATAAGAGAAGCTATTGATATTGATACAATATTAGGTACAATTGCATTTTTGTCAACAGTTATATGTATGATATGTACTTTGCCTAATAGGGGTAGATGTATTGTAACAATTGTTGTAGATATACTAATTAGTATATTATTATTTAGCGATAATTTATATCATACATATTCAAGTTCTGTATTATCTGTGGCTCAGATGATGAATCTTCAATATGGAGAAGAAATAATGGACACATTGCCAATGTTAATACAGGCAAGAGAAATAATATATTTTATAGATATAATATTGATAATTGCATTATTATGTTCTAAGATATTAAAAATACAAAAAAAAGAAAAAATAGATTTAAAGAAGAAAATAGCTAAATCTATAGTAGGAATAATTGCAGTAATACTATTTTTTAAAGTTGATGTAGACTTTATAGAATTAGCACAAGAAGATCCATTTAACAAAGATATGCAAGTAAAAAAGAGTACAATATATGGATATCATATAGCAGATATTAAAAATACAATAAACATAAAAAAACAAGCTAAATATACAACAAAGCAAGATGTTTTGTCTGCATATGAGGAATTAAAAGAAAATTATAAAGAAGAATATGGGCAGACTAATTATGAATTTCCAGGAATAGCAAAAAATAAAAATGTGATAATATTACAGTTGGAATCATTACAAGAATTTGTTATAAATAAAGAAATAAATGGAAAACAGATAACACCTAATATAAATAAATTTATAAATGAAAATATAGAAATTTCAAATATGTTTATGCAAAGTTATTCATCAACGGCAGATTCAGAATTCTCTACAGTTACATCATTATATCCTATGGAAAATGGAATGTCATATAGTAGATATTATACTAATAAATATGATGATATTTTTACAATGTTTAAGGATGAAGGATACACAACATCATATATGCATGGAAACTATGGATTTTTCTGGAATAGAGAAAATGTGTATAAAAAATTTGGTGTTGACAATATAGAATTAAAAGATAGTTTTGAAGACACATCAGAAAATATTATGGGATATTTATCAGATGAATTATTGTACAAACAAGCTGTTGAAAAATTAGAAAACTATGACAAGCCATTTGTTTCTTATATAGTTTCAGCATCATCACATACATCATTTAGTTTGGAAGGACTAGAAGATAGAAGTAAAGTAAATATTGATGTAGGAAAATATAGAGATACATTTTTTGGTAATTATTTAGAATCTGTAAATTATGCTGACTATGCATTTGGAGTATTTATAGACGAGTTGAAAAAAGCAGATTTATATGATGATACAGTAATATTAATATTTGGTGATCATAATGGAATAGATATGTATAATGAAGAAATGTTAGATTTCCTAAGGGCAACAAATCCAAATTTAACAGATACAGATATTAAATTAAATTACATAAGAGTAGCATCTGGAATGAAAATACCAGGAATAGGAAATATGAAACTAGAAAAGCCAATTAATAAATTAGATATAAAACCTACATTTGCATATTTAATAAATGGTGATGAGGGAATAAGTTTAGGAACAAATATGTTTAATAGGAAAGACTTTATATGCTTAAATAATGAAAGAATTGTAACTAGTAGATATTATTATGATGAAAAATGGTATAGAAGAGATAATGGTGAAGAAATAAATTTAGAAGAAATATCAGAAGATGAGAGAAAGTTATTGGAAGGATATTATAATGATATGAAAAAAGAATTGGAAATATCAATTTCAATAAGTATTAATGACTTGTTGAAACGTTAGGGCATACCAAAGCGTTCCAAAGTGAAAAAGAGGTGATTAAAATGGAAGAAGATAGAATAATTAGTCCAGAATTAGAAAATACAGGAGAGGAAAGGTTAGAAAATTCTTTAAGACCTAAAACATTAGATGAATATATTGGACAAGATAAAATTAAAGAAAATATGAAAATATATATAGAGGCAGCAAAAAAAAGAGGAGAGCCATTAGACCATGTTCTTTTATATGGACCTCCAGGATTGGGAAAAACTACTTTATCAAATATTATTTCTAATGAGATGAATTCAAATATAAAAATAACTTCTGGACCAGCAATAGAAAAACCTGGAGATTTAGCAGCACTACTTACAAACCTTTCAGAATTTGATGTTTTGTTTATAGATGAAATACATAGATTAAGTAAAAGTGTTGAAGAGATATTATATCCAGCATTAGAAGATTATACATTAGACATTATAATAGGAAAAGGACCAAGTGCAAGGTCAATAAGGTTAGATTTGCCTAAATTTACATTAATAGGAGCAACAACAAAAGCTGGTTCACTTACAACACCATTAAGAGATAGATTTGGAATTATACATAGACTTGAATTATATTCAGTAGAAGATTTAACCAAAATAGTAAAAAGATCTGCTGGAATATTAGAAGTTACAATTGAAGAAGAGGCAGCAAAAGAAATAGCAAGAAGATCAAGAGGAACACCTAGAATAGCTAATAGACTATTAAAAAGAGTTAGAGATTATGCAGCAGTATTAGGTGATGGAAATATAACATTAAAAATAACAAAACATGCTTTAAATAAATTAGAAATAGATGAACTAGGTTTAGATGAAATTGATAGAAAAATTTTAGAAACGATGATAGTTCAATATTCAGGAAGAGCAGTAGGAATAGAAGCTTTAGCAGCTACAGTAGGAGAAGAAGTAGATACAATTGAAGATGTATATGAACCATATTTGATACAAATAGGATTTATTGCAAGAACTTTGAGAGGGAGAATAGTCTTACCACCAGCATATAAACATTTAGGATATACATATGAAGAGGGAAAATAAATATATATAAAATAAAAGAAAAATAAAGAAGGGAAAAATTATGAAATTATTATTACATACTTGCTGTGCACCTTGTAGTGTATATTGTATAGATTCATTAAGAAAAGAAGAAATAGAACCAACAGTATATTGGTTTAATCCTAATATACATCCATATATGGAATATAAAGCTAGAAGAGATTGTTTAAAAGAATATACTAAAAGTATAAATGTAGAAGCTATATTTGAAGAAAATTATGGACTAGATGAATTTTGTAAAAATGTTATAGGAAATTTACAAAATAGATGTAAGGAATATTGCTATCCAGTAAGACTAGAGCAAACAGCTAAATATGCAAAAGAAAATGGATATACTCATTTTTCTACTACATTGTTAGTAAGCCCATATCAAAATCATGAAGCAATAATAGATGTTGCAGAGAAAATGGAGAAGAAATATGGTGTAAAATTTTTGTATAGAGATTTTAGAGTTGGTTTTAGAGAAGGACAAGCCAAGGCTCGAGAAATAGGATTATATATGCAAAAATATTGTGGATGTATTTTTTCAGAAGAGGATAGATATCAAAAGAAAATACAAAAAGATAAAGAAAACAATGTATAAAGGAGAATATCTTAATATGAAAGATAAAGTGGAAAGAATATTAGAAAATAAAAATTTAGTAAAAATAATATTTTTATTATCAGCAATTATGTTTGCACTTCCATCAATATGTTATATGTTAAAAAATGGAACAGTACTGCAATTTGACCAATATTTTAAATTTTGTTTAAATAATAGTTGGAGTAGATTTGAACAAGCAATAATATATATTATTATATTAGCATTATTAACAATATTTTATTTTTTAATAGTTAAAAACAGAGAAAAAATCTTTAAAAACACAAAAGAAATGTATATATATGTTACGATAATTTCTTTAATATTTGTTCTAGTAATACCATTTATGTGTTCAGATGTTTTCTACTATTTAGGAGTTGGAAGAATAGATGGTAAATATGGACAAAATCCATATTATGTAACGATAAAAGATTTTGTCGAAAATGGAGATAATGCAAAATACTTAGAAACAGATACAGTACTTTTACAAGGATATGAAAATGATTGGGCAGCAACAACAGTAGTATATGGACCAATATGGACTTTAGTATGTAAAGTAGTAGCAACTATGAGTTTTGGCAATATAGATATTGGACTTTTAGCTTTTAAATTAATAGCAGTTTTATTACATGTATTAAATTGCTATATTTTATATAAAATAACAAATAAAAAAATATTTATATTATTATATGGATTAAATCCGTTTGTATTGATTGAAGGAATAGTAAGTGTGCATAATGATTTATATATTGTAACATTTATACTATCATCAATATATTTCTTAATAAAAAAGAAAAATTTATTTATTAGTTTATTGTTCTTGGCATTAGCTACAGCAATAAAATATTTTACTATATTATTATTACCTTTTATAATTATTTATTATTTTAGAGACAAAAAACCATTAGAAAAATTAAAAAAATGTTTTACTTATGGATTTATATTTGCTATAATGTTGGCAATTACATATATTGCTTATGTCCAAGATTGGACAGTATTGATGGGATTAATAACTCAACAAGAAAGATATGCAAAAAACTTTTATATAATTCTTATGGAATATTTTCAAACTGTTCCTGATATTGTATCAAAAGTACATAATACCTTTTTAATAGGTTTTGTAATAGTATATTTCTTTACTTGTGTAACATTACTATTTAAAAAAGATATTAAATTTAGACAGCAAATGAGAACAGCAGAATATTTTTTAATAGCATTTCTATTTTTACTAATAACAAACTTTCAACCATGGTACTTAATGTGGTTATTCCCTTTAGTAATATATCAAAACAGTAAAGAGTCAAGATTTGTAATACAAATAATGTTAATAAGCCAATTTGCAAATAGTATTTTTCTAATAAATGGAGAAGGATGGAAAAATGGAGTACCATTTACATTTTTTATGTTATTAGGAGTTTTGATATGTGTATTAATTGGAAATAAGAATAGAATGTGTGAAAGGAAGGAATAAGAAAATGGATAACTTTGTTTTAGTTGATGGAAATAGTATAATGAATAGAGCTTTTTATGGTATTATGGGAAGCAAAATGTTAACAACAAAGGACGGAAAATATACTAATGCAGTATATGGCTTTTTAGCAATTTTATTTAAACTAATAGAAGATACAAAACCAAAATATATGGCTGTAGCATTTGACTTAAAAGCTCCTACAGCAAGGCATAAATTATATGAAGGATATAAAGCAAATAGAAAAGGAATGCCAGAAGAACTAGCTGAACAAATGCCAGTAATAAAAGAAATATTAAAAGCCATGAATATTGATATTGTAGAAAAAGAGGGATATGAGGCAGATGACGTTTTAGGAACACTTTCTAGATATGGTGAAAAGCAAGGGTTTGATGTTACAATATTATCTGGAGATAGAGATACATTTCAATTAGCTACAGATAAAGTTACAATAAGAATTCCTAGAACTAAAGGAGGAAAAACAGAAACAGATTTATTTGATAGAAATAAAATTATTGAAACTTATGGAATAGAACCAAAACAATTAATAGAAGTTAAAGGATTACAAGGAGATAGTTCAGATAATATACCAGGAGTTCCTGGAGTAGGAGAAAAAACAGCTTTATCTTTAGTACAAAAATATGGAACAATAGAAAATTTATATGATAAAATAGAAAAAGATGAGGATGATCTAAAGGGAAAACAAAGAGAAAAAATTAAAGATAATAAAGATTTAGCACTTTTATCAAAGACATTGGGAACCATTAATTTAGAAGTGCCAATAGAAGATACATTAGAACAATTTAAAGTAGAAGAATGGGATAAGGAAAAAGTATTAAAAATATTTAAAGAGCTAAATTTTAATAGATATATTGAAAGATTTGGATTAACTGGTGAAGTAAATAAAGAAGAAGAAAGCAAATACAAAATAGAATTTAAGATTACACAAAAAACAATAGAAGAAATAATAGATATAATAAATAAAGAAAAATATATGATATTTGCTTTACAAACTAAGAAAGTTGAAAATCCAGAAAACATAATAAAAGAAAAAATAACAGGAATTAGTATATATAACCCAAAAGCAGAAGAAGCATATTATTTAAAATTAGAAGAAAAAGAAATATTTAAATTTGCAAAAATATTTGAATCTGAAAATATAAAAAAGACAAGCATAAATGTAACAAAAGTATATATATTATTAAGGCAAGAGGGAATAGTACTAGATGGAATAAAAGATGATATTTCAGTAGGGGCATATATATTAAATCCTACTAATAATAAATTAGATATAAAAAACTTAGCAATGCAATATTTAGAGTTAGATATTGATGAATATTTAGGAACAGAAGAAGAAAAACAAGAGCAAATGACTTTATTTGAAGATAGTAATGTGGAAGAAAATAATAAAGATGAGGAAAGATATACATTATATGTATATCTAATAGAAAAAATAAATAATATTATTTTAAAAAAGTTAAAAGAAATTAGTAGTTTTGATTTATATACAAATATTGACATACCAACAATAGAGGTATTATCAAATATGCAATGGAATGGTATGTATGTAGATGAAAAAGAGTTAAATAAATTTGGTGAAGAATTAACTGATCAAATAGAAATATTAACTAAAGATATACATGAAATGGCAGGTGAAGAATTCAATATTAATTCTACAAAACAATTAGGGGAAATTCTTTTTGAAAAAATGAAATTGCCAGTTGTTAAAAAAACGAAAAATGGATATTCAACAGATGTTGATGTTTTAGAAAAATTAAAAAAAGAAGATCCTATCATCGAGAAAATACTAGAATATAGACAATTAATGAAGTTAAATTCAACATATGTAGAAGGGTTAAAGCCATTTATAAATCCTAAGACTAAAAGAATACATTCATTTTTTCACCAAACAATAACAGCTACAGGTAGAATAAGTTCAACAGAACCTAATTTGCAAAATATTCCTACAAGGTTTGAATTAGGAAAAAGAGTTAGAAAAGTATTTAAGCCAGAAGAGGGAAAAGTTTATATTGATGCAGATTATTCTCAAATAGAGCTTAGAGTATTAGCAAATATTTCTGAAGATAAACATATGATAGAAGCCTTTAAAAATAATGAAGATATTCATAAACAAGCAGCCTCTAAAGTATTTAAAACTCCAATAGAACAAGTAACAAAAGAACAAAGAAGTAATGCAAAAGCAGTAAATTTTGGGATTGTTTATGGAATAAGTGATTTTGGATTAGGGGAGCAATTAGGAATATCAAGAAAAAAAGCAAAACAATATATAGATGAATATTTAACTGAATATGCAGGAATAAAAGAATTTATGGAAAATATTATAGAGAAGGCAAAAGAGCAAGGATATGTAGAAACTTTATTTAATAGAAGAAGATATGTACCAGAACTCAAATCAAAAAATTATATGGTAAGACAATTTGGAAAAAGAGTTGCAATGAATACACCAATACAAGGAACAGCAGCAGACATAATGAAAATAGCTATGATAAATGTAAGCAAAGAATTAAAAAAGAGAGGATTAGAAGCAAAAGTTATTTTACAAGTACATGATGAAATGATGATAGAAGCTCCTGAAAAGGAAAAAGAAGAAGTAAAAGAAATTATGAAAAGAGAAATGGAGTCAGCAGTAGAATTAAAAGTTCCACTTATTGCAGACATATCAGAAGCAAAAAATTGGTATGATTGTAAGTAATAAGTTATATACAGTTGTTGACATTATAAAATATAATTGGGGATAAATTTTATTTTGCTAATATATAAAATAAAGATAGGAGAGAAGATTTTTGATAAAGAACAATTGGAAAAAAATTATAAGCATCATAATTGTTATTCTTATAATAATTTCTATTTTTATGATATTTAAAGATAAAATAATGAAAATGATATATCCAAAAACATATAGTGAAATAATATCTGTCTATGCCGAGGAATATAATGTTGATGAAAATCTAATTTTTGCAGTAATAAAAGCGGAAAGTAATTTTAATAATGATGCAATTTCAAATAAATCAGCTATTGGATTAATGCAAATAGTAGAAGATACAGCAATAGATGTTGCGAAAAAAAATAATATTGATATAAATACAGAAAATATAGAAGAAGAATTATTAAATATTGAAAAAAATATAAATATAGGTACAAAATATCTGTCAACATTATTAGGACAATATGGTAATATAGAAGTCGCATTGGCAGCATATAATGCAGGTATTGGAACTGTTAATAATTGGATAGAAAAACAAGTGATAAAGCCTGATGGTTCAGATATAGAAAATATACCATATAAGGAAACTAATAATTATGTGAGAAAAATATTAAGGGATTATGATATTTATAATAATTTGTATAATGAATTGTAACTATAAGTTACCATGAAAGTTAAGAAATTTTAAAAAAGAGTTGAAAAAATAATAGTTTTGTAATATAATTGTAACAAGTTTGTAATAAAAATAAAAGAAGGGAAGATATGCAAATGTTTAAATTAGGTTTTGGACAAGATGTTGGAATCGATTTAGGAACTGCAACAGTTATTGTATATGTAAAAGGTAAAGGAATAGTTTTAAGAGAACCTTCTGTTGTAGCTGTAGATAATATCACAGGAGATGTTTTGGCAGTAGGAAAAGAAGCAAGAAGAATGTTAGGAAGAACACCTCGGAAATATAGTTGCAACAAGACCATTAAGAGATGGAGTAATATCAGATTATACAGTAACAGAAAAAATGTTAAAACATTTTATAAATAAAGTTTGTGGTAAATTTGTTTTTGCACCAAGAATAATGATTTGTATACCTTCACAAGTAACAGAGGTAGAGAAAAAAGCGGTAATAGATGCAGCAACTCAAGCAGGAGCAAGAAAGGTTTATTTAATAGAGGAACCTATAGCTGCTGCAATAGGAGCTGGAATAGATATATCTAAACCATGTGGAAATATGGTTGTAGATATTGGAGGAGGGACAACAGATATAGCTGTTATATCATTAGGAGGATCTGTTGTTAATACTTCATTAAAAGTAGCTGGAGATAAATTTGACGAGTATATAGTTAAATATATCAAGAAAAAACATAATGTTATGATAGGAGAAAGAACAGCAGAAGACTTAAAAGTAAATATAGGATGTGTGTATCCAAAAATACAAGATATTGAAATGGATATAAGAGGAAGAGATTTAGTTACAGGTCTTCCAAAAACATTAACAGTTCATTCAAGTGAAATGTTAGAAGCACTATTAGAGCCAGCAATGATGATAGTAGATGCGGTGCATTCTGTATTAGAAAGAACGCCACCAGAACTTTCAGCAGATATAAGTGACAAGGGGATATATATGACTGGTGGAGGATGCTTAGTTGACGGTTTAGATAAATTATTGCAAGAAAAAACAGGAATAAATGTAATGATAGCACAAGATACAGTATCATGTGTAGCTTTAGGAACAGGAAAAGCTCTAGATAATTTAGATGTATTAGAAGGAAAAACAACAAGATAAGAAATAATAGTTGGATCGTTTGGACACGCCAATTGGAACTTTTGGCGTGTCTCTAATGTTCTAGAAAGGTAATATGAGATATAAGATGAAAAATGATAGAAAAACAGTAGCATTTATAACATTAGGTTGTAAAGTAAATCAATATGAAACAAATGCAATGACACAGCAATTTATACAAAAAGGTTACAAAATAGTTGAACATACAGAAAAAGCTGATATATATATTGTAAATACATGTACAGTAACCAATATGTCAGACAGAAAATCTAGGCAAATGTTAAGAAGAGTAAAAGAATTAAATGCAGATGCCATTGTAGTTGCATGTGGCTGTTATGCACAAGTAGCTAAAGAAGAATTAGAAAAAATAGATGAAATTGATTTAGTATTAGGAAATAATGAGAAAAAAACTATAGTAGAACATGTAGAAAAATATATAGATAGTAAAATTCCTGAAACACAAGCAGAAGATGTGATGCGGACAAAAAGAATTTGTGGAATTTGGAGATATTACATTTACAGAAAAAACAAGAGCCGTTATCAAAATCCAGGATGGATGTGATCGTTTTTGTTCATACTGTATCATTCCCTATGCAAGAGGACGAGTAAGAAGTAGAAAGCCAAAAAATATTTTATCTGAAATCACTAAAATTGCTAAAGAAGGGATAAAAGAAGTTGTTATTACTGGAATACATATTGCATCATATGGAAAAGATTTTAAAGAAGAATATAAATTAATAGATTTATTAGAAGAAATCAATAGCATAGAAGGAATTGAAAGAATTCGACTAGGTTCTATAGAACCATTGTTAATAACAGAAGAATTTGTAAATAGATTAGAAAAATTGTCTAAAGTCTGCCATCAATTTCATTTATCATTACAAAGTGGATGTGATGAGACATTAAAAAGAATGAATAGAAGATATACAACAGAACAATTTAAAGAGATAACAACATTATTGAGAACTTATTTTGAAGATGCAATTTTAACGACAGATATTATAGTAGGATTTCCAGGAGAAAGTGAAGAAGAATTTAACCAGACATATACATTTTTGGAAAAAATAAAATTTTATAAAATGCATATATTTAAATATTCACCAAGAAAAGGTACTAAAGCAGCATCAATGAAGGGACAAGTTAATGGTAATATAAAAGAAGAGAGAAGTAAAAAGTTAATAGAATTATCAAATAAAAATCAAAGATATTATAATGAAAGTTATATAGGAAAAAGTGTTGAAATTCTTTTTGAAGAAGAAAAAAATGGAGTATATCAGGGACATACCAAGAATTATATATTAGCTCATTATAAGACATCAGACAAAATTGAAAATACAATTTTAAAATTAAAATGTGTAAAAGCTAATGAAGAATATATTATAGTTGAATAAAGTGTAATGAAAATGTAATAATTTTGTAATCAATATTTAATAAAAAAGAAAGAAAAAAGTATTGCTAAATTAAAAAATATATAGTATAAATAATATAGTAAAGTATATGAAGCTACAAAGGAGGAAATTAAATGGCAGATATAAGAGAAGAAAATAAAATTTCAGGTGTATATGGAGGAGTAGAAACTGGAAATAATAATGAGAATATTGAGCAAGCATCAAACGGAAAAAATTTGCCAGTAAAACAAGGCTTTTGGACAAAGTTTAAAGCTTTCTGGTTCCAAGAAATAGATTGGAACAAAGAGATAAAAGTAGAGTTAACACCATATCAACAAAAAGTAGAAAATGAAATAAATGAATTTTTACATCAAGAAATTACATGGGAAAAAGTACATGATTTTCTTTTCCAAGAAGTAAGATTTGGAAAAAAGAAAACAGAAGTATAATGTAAAATCAGAATTTTACAAAAATTTGTTTTTTAAAAGTATAGCAAAATAGAGAAATATATGCTATACTTTTTTTATATATTAGGAAGTCAGCATGACTTTCCTAATATATAAAAATTCGTTGCACACAATTTTACTAACGTAAAATTGGCGCCGAACAATAGACGCGGACTTTAAAATGTTATGAACAGAGAAAATGTTTAAGAAAGACCGCTATTGTTCTTGAATAAAAAAATTAAAATTTTTATATTCAACAAAAAAACAACAATAATAATAAGTAAAATATAAAAAGAGGAGGATGGGGAGAGAGTATAAGCAAAAAGAGATTTAAGTAAAAACTCCCCAAATTGCAAAATGGCAAAAAATAAAACTGTTTTTGTATGTAGTGAATGTGGAAACGAATCATCTAAATGGCTTGGAAAATGTCCAGCTTGTAATAGTTGGAATAGTTTTTATGAGCAAAAAATAGTAGAAACAAAATCAGGAACACATAAAGATTTATCTAAAAGTGAAAACAAACCACAAAAGTTAAATTCTTATGAGGCAAAAGAAACTTTAAGAACTTCAACAGGTTTTGGAGAATTAGACAGAGTTTTAGGGGGCGGATTAGTAAAAGGATCATTAGTATTATTAGGAGGAGAACCAGGAATAGGTAAATCTACACTAATTTTACAAATATGTGATAAAATCAAAGGAGAAGGAAAAGTTTTATATGTTTCAGGAGAAGAGTCAGCAGAGCAAATTAAGATGAGAGCAGATAGATTAGGAATAAATAATGATGATATATTATTTTTAGGTGAAACAGATATTGATATAGTAAATCAAGCAATTATAGAGATAAATCCAAAACTAGTAATAATAGACTCAATTCAAACTATGTATTCAGAAGAGATAACAGCAGCTGCTGGAAGTGTTAGTCAAGTAAGAGAAATTACTTCACAAGTTATGCGAGTTTGTAAATCAAGAGCAATTACGACTATAATTATAGGACATGTAACAAAGGAAGGAAATATTGCAGGACCTAGAGTTTTAGAACATATGGTAGATACTGTTTTATATCTAGAAGGAGAAAGATATTTTTCGTATAGAGTTTTAAGAGGAGTGAAAAATAGATTTGGTTCAACTAATGAAATAGGAATGTTTGAAATGAATGAAGAAGGAATGTGTGAAATAACAAATCCATCTGATATATTAATTTCAGAAAGAGAAGATAATCAAGCAGGTTCATGTATAATTTCTAGTATAGAAGGAACAAGAGCAATATTAATAGAACTTCAAGCACTAACAACTCAAAGTGTTTTTGGAATTCCAAAAAGAACAGCAAATGGAATAGATTATAATAGGTTGGCATTATTAATTGCTGTTTTAGAAAAAAGAGCTGAAATGATGCTAGGTGGCCAAGATGTATACTTGAATTTAGTAGGAGGTATAAGAGTAAATGAACCATCAATTGATTTAGGAATAATAATGGCGGTAGCATCTAGTTTTAAAAATATAGCAATACCAAAAGATATGGTAGTAATTGGAGAAGTAGGATTAACAGGAGAAGTAAGAAGAATAAATTTAATTGATAAAAGACTAAAAGAAGCAGAAAAATTAGGATTTAAAACTTGTGTTATTCCAGAATCTAACAAAAAAGACTTGAAAGAAAAATATAAATTAGATATAATAGGTGTCGGAAATATTAATGAAGCAATGAAAAAGATTGGATTAAAATAAAACATAAGGTTTAAGGGGGAAGAAAGGAGATTAATTTTGAAGAAGATTAAAGAGGACAATATAACATCAGTTTTAAAATTAATAGCTCCAGGAACACCTATAAGAAATGGGCTTGAAAATATATTAAGAGCTAAAACAGGAGCATTGTTATTAATTACAGATAATAATGAAGTCATAAAAGAAATTGTTGATGGAGGATTTGTTATAAATGAAGAATATACTTCATCAAAACTATATGAGTTAGCAAAGATGGATGGAGCAATTGTATTAAGTGGAGACTTAAAAAAAATATTATATGCAAATGCTCAATTAATTCCAGAAAGAGAAATACCTACAACGGAAACAGGAACAAGGCATAGAACAGCAGAAAGAACAGCAAAACAAACAGGAGAATTGGTAATAAGCATATCACAAAGAAGGAATATAATTACAGTATTTAAAGGTAATGATAGATATGTACTAGAGGATACAGATGTTGTCTTAAATAAAGCAAATCAAGCAATACAAACATTAGAAAAATATAAAAAAGTATTTGATAATAAGTTAAATATATTGAATGAATACGAATTTAATGATATAGTAACATTACAAAATGTGGTACTTGCAATTCAAAGAGCAGAAATGGTTATGAGAATAGTTGATGAAATCCAAAGACAGATTTATGAACTAGGTGATGATGGAAGGCTAGTAAAAATGCAACTAGATGAACTTATAGGTGGATTAGAAAAAGAAGAATTGTTAATTATAAAAGATTATGTTGTTAGAAGGAGAAAAGAACCTAATAAATTAATAGAAGAACTAAAAGAATTAGAATATGAAGAATTACTAAAAGAGTCATCAATAGCAAGAATATTAGGGTATGACTATTTTGATAATTATGATGAAGTAGCTGTATATCCAAAAGGATATAGAATATTAAGTAAAGTTCCAAGAATGCCATCAAATATTGTAGAAAACTTGGTAGGGTCATTTAAATCATTTCAACATATACTTGCAGCAGATATAGAAAGTTTAGATGAAGTTGATGGTATAGGTGAAGTAAGAGCTAGAACAATAAAACAATCATTGAAACGAATGCAAGAACAATTTGTTTTTGATAATATTATTTAGTTAGAACATTGGGAACATGCCAAAACGTTCTAAATATAAAAGAAAGGAAATGTGAAGTAAATGGGAAAGTTTAAAAATATTATATGGATTATTGCTTTAATAATATTAATAGTTTTAATAGGAATAATTGGTTATGGATATTATAGAAATGCGACAATGGAGGTAAAACGACCAGTTGCAACAATGGAAGTAGAAAATTTTGGAACAGTAAAAATGGAATTATATCCTGAATATGCTCCTGAAACAGTAGCAAATTTTATAGCTTTAGCAAATAGAGGTTTTTATGATGGATTAACATTTCATAGAATTGTAAAAGACTTTATGATTCAAGGTGGAGATAAAAATGGAGATGGAACAGGCTTAGCAACAACTAGCGATTTAAAAGATGATGGAGATGATACAGAATATTCAATAAAAGGTGAATTTATAGCAAATGGAGTAGAAAACAAATTACAATTTGATGAAGGAGTACTTGCAATGGCAAGATCAGATTACACCAGCTATTCATCATCTTTAACAGAAGAATCATATAATTCAGGAAGTTCTCAATTCTTTATAATGACAAAGAAAAATACTTCATTAAATGGTCAATATACATCTTTTGGAAAAGTAATAGAAGGAATGGATGTTGTTCATAAAATAGAAGAAGTAGAAGTAAAGGCAGCTGATAATGCGGAAGAAAGTGGAAACACTGAAGTTAGTACACCAGTAAACCCACCAAAAATTACTTCAATAAGAGTAGAAACTAATGGAGTTGATTATGGATTGCCAGAAACATTAACACCATTTGATTATACTTCTTGGCTATATCAACAATATGGAATAGATCCAAGTAGTTTAACAACAAGTGAATAATAATTTATATTTTGTTAATAATGTTATTGAAGACGAGTTTTGGACTATTAATTTTAAAATATTGCAAAAAAATAAAATAAAATTCATAAAACAGTTGACAAAATGGGGGAAGATAGGGTAAAATAAGAAATGTGCTAGTAAATTGCACGTAAACCATGGTGGATGTAGCGTAGTTGGTTAACGCGCCAGTTTGTGGCACTGGAGACCGTGGGTTCGAGTCCCATCTTCCACCCCATGTATATATTGGGCTGTAGCCAAGCGGTAAGGCACCAGACTTTGACTCTTTAATGGTTTAAAGTTATTCCAATCCCGCAATGGCTTGACATATATAGAGTTTGAATGATATACTATTTTCAAAATTTGCAAATGTCAAACAGAATGTCAAACAAACTCTGCAAAATTTCTTTTTTAAAATTTAATATTAAACATTGGGCTGTAGCCAAGTGGTAAGGCAGTAGACTTTGACTCTACCATGCGCTAGTTCGAATCTAGCCAGCCCAGCCAATTTAAGACATTTTTTTGTCAAACAATGTCAAACAAAAATTATCTAATTAAACTTATTTTCGAAGGTGGGTTTAAGTATGATAATTTTTTTATTTTATCAAAAACTAATTGCTTCTGATAAAATATTTGCAGAAATATTTTTAGTATTACTTTCTAAATGTGTATATAAATTAGCAGTAGTAGAATAGGTGGAATGACCTAACCATTCTTGAATTGCTTTCATTGGAACATTTTTAGCGAGTAATAAACTAGCACAAGAATGTCTTAAATCGTGAAAGCGAATATGCCTTAAATTATTCTTTTTAAGTAATAATGAAAAGTGGTCAGTAATATATTCTGGTCTAAATATCTTTCCTATTTCATTTACACAAATATAATCTTTGTAATCCTTAATATAACTATTTCCACATAACTTCTTATTATTATCTATTTTCTTTTTGTGTTCAAGTAAAGCCTCTTTAATTTCTGGAATTAAAGGTAAAGACCTATAACTTGATTTATTTTTAGTTTTATCTTTTAAAAGTAATGTTCTTTTATCATCTACAATAGCCTCAATTACTTTGTGTTTAATGGTTATTGTATTGTTAGTTAAATCAAAAGCAGACCACTTTAAACCTAAAACTTCACTTCTTCTTAATCCATAAAAACTTGCAATTAATATCACTAATTCTAATGGATCATTTTTAGACTTTTCAAAAAGTATTTGTAATTCTTCTAAAGTATAATGGTCACCGATAAATTGATTTTTCTTTGGCCTTTCAATTTTATCAGCTGGATTACTAGGAATAATATCAAGTTTCATTGCAGTATCTAAAGCCTTTCTTATATTGGCATGATAATGTAATATAGAATTTCCATTCAATCCCTTTGCATATAAAGAGTCATAGAATTTTTGAATATGAATAGGTTTTAAATCTCTCAATTTAATATTTTTTCCGTTTAAAAAATTCTGTTGTTTTAGTAACTACAGTTTTATAAGAATTATAGGTATTTTCTTCAATTCTATGTTTATATGACTCTAGCCATTCATTTAGATATACTTCAAAATATTTGTCAGCCTCATTAGTTTCAAAAGTACATTCTGTTGGTAAATAATCTTTATAGTTTCTTTTTATTTCATCTAACTTTTGATTTGCTAATCTTTTATTATTTCCTTTTTCTGTAATTCCTGTAGGAATCCATTTTTGTTTTCTTTTGTTGTTACTATCTCTGTAACTTAAAATAACATAGTATAAACCATGCTGTATAAATAGGTTTGCTGTTATATTCATAAATACTCCTTTCTTTTCATAACAACTAAAATTAACCTACTTATTGATATCATAACTATAATACCATGAAAGCAAATTAAAATCTAGTCATATTTCATTTTGATTTGTTAAATAGGCGATAACATTTCTTTTTGGTATTTTATATTCTCTACCAACTTTTAAGGCTTGAATTGTATTATTTTTTACTAATCTATATGCAAGTGTGATACCTATACCAAGCATTTCTTTTAATTGTTTGATATCTACTAAATCTGGATATGAAGTAAACATCATTTGATAATTTTCTTTAATAGTACCCATATTGTTAGTCCTCCTTCCTTTAAAATTCACAATAAAAAAGACCTATTAAGTAATCTTAATAAAAGTCTTGTTAATAACTATAAATATATCTATTTTTATATTTTTGTGTTGGTACTTTGATATTCATATTTATTGATTTTGGAACATCAAAGCCAACTTTTAATTTTCTATCTATAACTAAATTTCCTTTGCTATTAGTATGGTATATGCTAGACCATTTTGCAAGAGCATAGTCTGACATATTATTGTTAGTATAAGATAATTCCATTGCATCTTGTTTTTGATGTGCTAACATTTGCTCATAACTATTGTCATCTTTCTTTGGTCTATCATAAGTTTTAAAGTATTCTTGTAAATAAACTTTTCTGTTTTCAGCATTTGTTTTTTTACGAGTTTCCTTTTCTTGTTTGTTTCTATTGTCAGTTTTTACAACCTTTGAAACATAAGGACAGCTTTTTCCAACTATTTTGGCAATTTCATTTTGTTTTAGATGTTCATTATAATATAAGTCTAAAATCTGTTCTTTAGTATTCAATTTTTCTTATTCCTCCTCTGGTTAATTTTTTGTTTGCAAAATTTTAAATATAATTCGCCTATTGACATTTGTTATTAATTGTTGTATTATTATATCGTAAAAAATCTCACATTATAATTTCATATTGTTATTATACGATTATAATTTATATTTGTCAATACAATTTTAAATATTTTATTAAAATTTTTTACAAAACAAAAAACGAAGGAGAATAAAAATGAGGGAATTACCACGTCATCTTGTTTTAGAAGATTTTTACATATGGTTTAATATAAAAGATAAAGAAGAATATTATGCAACGCCATTATATTTATATAATGTATTAAGAAAAGATACAGACAAAGAAAATGATGAAGAAAAAAAGAAAGATGAAACAAGAGTATATTTAGAATTAGAAAAAGATATTTCAAAAACAAAATTAAATAAGAAGAAAGAAATTATTAGACAACCTTCAACTATTTATATTCATTATGCAGAAAGTATAGGTTTATTGCTAATAAATTTCTTAAATGCTGACTTTTCATCTTTTGAATCTGCATATAATACTTTCTTTTATGCTTATGGCTTTGAATTAATAAAAGAATATACACCTTACATATATTCCAAAACTGATGAATTTATAACAGATGTAGAATTTATAAAAATGTTAGAAGATATCTATAACACAAGCCTAGATGATTTATTAGAATGGCAAGAAAACTTTAAAAAATGTGTAGACTTTGTATATAACCTAAATGGAAATAAAGAATTAAAAGAATATAATAAATATTCAAAATTTGTTGCTTATACAATTAAACATAACGAACTTTATACATATTCACAAGATGTAGAGGTTATTTTAGATAACTATATAAACATACACAATCATAAACATACTGAAAGTATGGAAGATTTAATAAAAGGAATTGAAAACAAAGATCCGAATCTAGAATTACACAATGTTTATACAAGTACAAAATTAAGAAGTATTTGCTTTACTATATTAGACCAATTAGTAAGACAAGATAATTTACCAATTAAAACTTGTCAAATTTGTGGTAGATATTTTATACCTACATTTAGGCAAAATGAAATTTATTGTGATTTAAAAAATGTTGATGGTAGTTCAACTTGTAGAGATAAAGGTGCAAGTGAAACTTATAAAAAGAATTTAGAAAATGTGCCTGCATTATTGCTATATAGAAGAACATATCAACAAAAGGTTATGGCAGTATATAGAAACAAAGAAAATAAACAATTAAAAAAAGATTTTGATAAGTGGAAGAAAGAAGCACAAGAAAAAATAAAACTCTTTAAAAAAGGAAAAATTGAAGAAGATAAACTATATAACTGGATGATGGAAAATAAATAAAAATATAGTCAAAAGTCCTAAAAAGTGGATTTTGGCTATATTTTTATTCGAATTGTTTTTTAATATCAGACAATAAATCGTTAACATCTATTCCTAAAACATGAGCAATACCAAATAGTTCATAATCTTTTACAGTTCTTTTATTATTTTCAATATCATATAAACTTTGCTTATGAATACTAATACCCATTAAATCTAATTTAGCTGATAATTTCTCATAAGACAAATCTTTCTTTATTCTATATTCTTTTAGTAATTTGCCTATTACATTCATATTTCCATCAAATCGTACAATTAAAGACACAATAAATCCACCTCAATTCTAATACATATTGATTTTAATATTTTTTTATGTTATACTTATAAGTGTTAACACTTTGAAGTGCAAATATGTATTTAGGAGAAATAAAAAAAGATATGAAAAAAATAAAGAAAAATAATAAAGAAGAATGGAATTTGAAAGTTATTCAGGAGATGTTGAATCAACTAATAAATGATAACAAGATAAAATTTGAGTTTTATAATAATTCACTATTACAACTAGATTTATTGCAAATGTGTTATAATAAAATTGACAACAAATTAGAATTAAAGTTTAGAGATGTAATAGGAGAACATATAAACGAATTAAAAAAGATTATGACAAAAAGGAATAATACTACTTAAAAATATCGAACTTAAAACTAAAAGAATATATTAATATTATAGGTTTACAATAGATATGTCACACCAAAAGTAAAAAAATAAAAGTAGGAAATACCAAAAATATGATAAAATAATTTTAACCACAAAATTTTTATCGAAAGAAGGTATTTCCTATGAATAGTATAACACAAGATATATTGTATAAGCAATCAGTTGTAAAATATTCTTTAAAACATGGAGTAACAAAAGCAGCAATAAAATTTAAAATGCACAGAAAAACAATATATAGATGGCGAGAAAAATATGATGGAACAGCACAATCATTAAAGAATAAATCAAGAAGACCACATAGACATCCAAACCAACATACGAAGGAAGAAATAAAGTTAATAAAGAATTACAAAAATAAAAATAAAGAAACAGGACTAGTGGTATTATGGATAAAATTAAGAAAAGCAGGATATACGAGAAGTATAACAAGTTTGTATAGAGTAATGCAAAGAATAGGAATATACAATAAAGCACCAAGTAAAAAGAAAGAATATGAGGCAAAACCATATGAAGAAATGAGATATCCAGGAGAAAGAGTGCAAGTAGATGTAAAATATGTACCAGCAAAGAGCCTAACAAAAGAAGTAAGAGAGAAAGATGGGAGATATTACCAATACACAGCAATAGATGAATATACGAGAAAAAGAGTATTATGGGCAAGTAAAGAACAAAGTACGAGTGCCTCAACAGAATTCATAAAAGTGATAATGAAGAAATTTCCATTTAAAATAGAATGTATACAGACAGATAATGGATTTGAATTTACAAATAGATTAAATTGGCAAGGGACAAAGAAAAAAACAATGTTCGAGAATAAATTAGAAGAATTAGGAATAAAGCACAAATTAATAAAGCCAAAGACACCAAGACATAATGGAAAAGTAGAAAGAAGTCATAGGAAAGACCAAGAGAGATTCTATTACAACAAGATATTTTGTAGTTTTGAAGATTTTAAAAACAGATTAAAATATTGGGAAAAAGAATACAATAACTTTCCTATGAAGCCACTGAAATGGATGAGTCCAAATGAAAAATATTTGGAATATATAAATGGTTAAAGTACAGAATAGGCATATTAGGTATTTCAAACTATATATTTATCAATAAAGTGTGACATATGTTTGACAAACCTACATTAAAACTAAAAGAATAGGTTAATTGCAAAAGTAAATTCTAGTTTGAAATCCAAGACTAAATGCTAGTTTTAAGAAAAAATGGTAAAATATGT
>CALYAB010000010.1 GCA_944393395.1 uncultured Clostridia bacterium | reverse complement strand
AAAAAGGATAAAGACTAAATATGTCATTACATAGTCGAAACAGAGTAGGAAGTTACGGTCTTGCTCTGTTTTTTTGCATAAAAAAAGTATGTGTAGTTACGGTACACATACGAGTAAATGTTATCCTCAACCTGAACTAGGATACATTTTATTGTATTTAAATAATAACACATTATTATTATTTTGTCAATTAAAAATTTTGCAATTCTCGTGTTTTCATTGATTTTATACTATGTTGAAACTAAGTTATTTTATAGAATCAATATTGAAAGTAACAATTAAAGTTAAAATACACACTAAATGTTACAGGAAAATAGACAACAAAAAACACATCTCTGCAAGCCGTTAGAGATGTGCTTTAAATAAAAACACTTTTTTAATGGCACACCACACTTTGTGGTCACTCATCTTCTATAATTATTATACTTAAATAATACTAAAAAGTCAATATTATTGTATTTAAATTTCCCTGAGGAAAGGAAATGACAGGTTTTGATTTATAAAGAAAGCAAAGGAGTGTGGATTAGATTTAACAAAAGCAAGACTTCTCTATGAAAATCTTGCCAAAGCTTTGGATTCCACAGAAGAAAGGTGGGGAAGAAAGTCAGTTGAGCTAACAAACGATGAAGCCGTTTTAGCAAGTTTCTTGCTTGCAAAATTTGGCGCAGCAGTTCGTACAACCTATAGCACTACGAGAAGTGAGATTGTACATGAGTACAACATAGAATTGCTTTCTTGTAAATAAAAGTGCCCCTGAGATGAACTCTACTTTTTAGAGTATAGTTCATCTCGGGGGACAATTTATTTTATAAATTACTTTAATTCTTATTACTTTTTAGAAAAAATTTAGTATAAAAATACTATAATTCTTCATATTTGTGATATTCTTTAATTGTATCTAGTTTCATAGCAGAATATAGCTTTCCAAGCCCTTTAAAGCTTTTTGACCAAGGTGTATTATCTTTATGTGTTAAATTAACTAAATCAGATGCAGATAAAATACCATATTTTTTTAATGTTTTTTCAATACTTAATAATTTTTCTGTTCCATCTTCTGCAAACAAAATTCTACTTTTTGCTGGCATTTCAGCTATATTCGTGCTATCGATATCTTTTTCTTCTCTATCAATAGGTTTATATCCATATTTTTTATATCTTTTATAAACAGTATCTACTACGGGGCCATATTTAAAAGCATATATTTTATCTGTAAATAATTCTTTTCCCGTATCACATAGGTAATCTGCAAAACATAAATATACTAATTTTTGTAGTTTTAATTGAGTACATGTTATTTTTGATAAAATGTATTTTGCTACATCTAAACCTTCTAATTTTCTGTCCTTTTTTATTAGTTTTATAAATTTATCTATTGAATCAATAACTTTTACATCTTTAAAGAAATGATCTGCTACACATACTGATTTCCAAGTTATATCATCTGCCTGTATCATATGTGTTGAAATAGATACGTCTTTTCCACATTCTTTAAGAAGTTTGTCTAAATCTGTTTTCAATTTTTCTTGAATACTATCATCTGTTACGATATAATCCATAGCAATTCTTGTACCTAAGGAATATGAACTACTTAAAAATATAAAATGTGTAACCATTATTTATTACCTCCTTTATTTTCTTTTTCCCATTTAACATAGTCTTGTTTATATTTTTCATGCGAATTTATATTATTTATTTCATCTTCTTTATTCCATATTTGTAATTCCCATTGAAAATTAAAATTACCTTGTCTAAAATATATGTGAGTTGCTTTATAATCTTTTCTATAAGATTTTATACATTTTAAGTTTTCAAATTTAGATTTTACTAATTCTGAAATTTTCGAATTTTCTATTTTTTCTGTGCATATAATTCTTATACCAAATAAATCGTTTAGACATTTATTAATAGGTACTTTACCATTCTCATGATTTTCTATATAATTTTTGATTTTATATTCTATAGAGTTTTTAGCTTTAGTTCTAATATTAACCTTAGCATTTTCAGTGCTAAATTGTTTGAAAGCCATAAGTAGTTTAATGTTATTTTCATTTATAAATTCTCTATAATTAAATACTGCATTTAATATTTCTTCATTTTCAGATAAGTCAATTACTAAATTATCTTTTAAATTAATCTTAGTATAATAATTACTATTTTGCCACTTTTTATTGAAATGTAGATATTCAGTTTGTATAAACTCAATTAATTTTTCTAATTCCTCTAACATATTCTATACTCTTTCCTATTTATATATTTTATCACATAATTTTAATTTTGTGTGATTTTTTATTGTACAGGAAAAATCGGCTTTTATCTTGACCTCATATAAGATTTTTCCGTATACAACAAGGCTAGGCTTCTTATATTCGTCCGAGCGAAGCGAGTGACATGTGTTTTGCAATTACTCCAAAGACTTACTTAGCAAAACGCTTTTCTTATTGTATAGGAAAAATCAGTTTTTATCTTGACCACATATAAGATTTTTCCGTATACAACAAGGTTAAGCTTCTTATATTCGTCCGAGCGAAGCGAGTGACATGTGTTTTGCAATTACTCCAAAGACTTACTTAGCAAAACGCTTTTCTTATATTTTTTTAGTAATTCACTACAATATTTATGTGCAATATTAAACTTTCTAGGTAGATATTCAATCCTAAAATTTAATCCTTCTTTATTTAAAAGCAAACTATTTGTAGAATGCACATAATGATATAAATTTGAATTTAACTTTATAAATGTTCTATTTTTCTTTTGAGTATTTAAAACATCTACGATTGATTTACAATCTGAAAAAATTAAAATCTTTTTAACTTCCAATTTTTGAATTATTCTATTCATTCGTTTTAAAGCAATTTTTAAGGCTAATAATTCAACTTCAATAGAATTTTTCATTTTATCTATATTAGTTACAAGTATTTTGTCAACTAATTTATTATTATTAAAAATAAGAATTGAGCAAGATGCAAAATTTGTTTTTTTTAAAAAACTGCCATCTACAAATATTATATATTCCATAAACATCAACTCCAGATATATTATAAAACGAATGTTTGTAAATGTCAATATAATTTTATTGAAAAATAATTTAATGCATAAGGACATTAAGTTTTCAGCCATAATTATTATTCTTATTTTATAATAGATATAATTTCATTAGCATATTTACTATTATTTATATCTTCTGGATTCCTATAATTTGCTTCATTAACATATTTTCCCTTAATCGGTACTCTATCATTAGTACCTAGTTTAAACCACTCATATTCTATATCAATATGACCTATATCAACAGCTTGATATCCTAATTTACTCAAATCATATGCTAAAACTGTAGCAGTTGGACCAGCAGCTATTAAAATCAAATTTTTTTTATCCATTTTTATTGCTTCTTTATATATTTTATCATATTTGTTATATGCTTCTTCTGCCGGTACCAATATTCTTTTTATTGAATTTGCATTATTCAACAAATCATTATTTACGCCAATTCTACTTTTTTCTCCTTCTATAATTACTACATCTCTATTTTCCCAAATTTTCTTGAATAGATTAAATAGTTCTTTTGACTTTGACTTATCCTTAAACACACTATAAATTCTAGTACATGTTGCATTATAGTAGACTTTAGATTCATCTAATAAAGCATTTAATTTTAAACCATATTTTCGTAAATGTTTTTTCCAATATTCCTTTTCACCATCTGTCCTATCAGGATTTATTTTTGAATAAGCATCATGTATACAGATTAATAAATTGTTTTGTTTACATCTAAGTATTTTTCGTAATCTATTAGATAATTCATCATTGTAATGTTGAAAACCTACTCCTCCTGATTTTACAGCTATAAAACTTCGCCATCTCCAAATCTAGCCATAGAACATTTTTCATTAATTACTTTGTTCAATGTTTCCTCTATTGATTTTACTACTGGCTTTTTTAACATATACTTTCCACTTATAAGTTTTAATTTAAATTTCTTTTTACTTATCATTATAATTTTCCTCTTCACCTATAATTTTATTATAATCATATTTATATCATAAATTGTTGAACATGCATAGTATTTTATTAAAACTCTATCTTGCTATAAAAATTTGTGGCATAGGTATTTGTTACAATAGCAAAAGTTACTTCCAACATTTGTTAGTTGAAAGAGGGAAAAAACCATGCTACAATGATATTGTTATGTAAACAAAAGAATGGGGGGTTAATAATATGAATAGAAAGATTTCGATTCTAATTATAATAACTCTGATTTTAAATATAGTAATAAATGTATTTAGTAATATATCTTTTGCCGTAACAAACAATCAAACAAAAGAGGAAAAGAAAAATTCAGAAAGTTATTGGAGTACAAAAAATGCACCGATGTTTTATGGTACAACAAAGATAACCTTACAAAAAGGAATTATTGATGAATTTAATGTATTAGACAGTAGATTCAGAATTTTTGCAAAAGACTTTGAAGATGGAGATTTAACACCGAATATTACATATACAGAAGAAGTAAAAACAAATGAGGTAGGAAATTATGAAATTACATATACAGTAACAGATTCTCATAAAAATACTACAACATTAGTGGTTCCAGTAATCGTAACAGAAGATGTTGATAAAAAAATAACAGTTGAAAGAACATTATATACTACACCATCTGTTTGGAACATGGATTTAGCAGAGTTTTCAAGATGCAATTATGGAGATAGACAAATATTAGGGGTATATTTGTCAAACAATCAAAGTATCAAAGCACGTATTATATCAGCAGAAACAGCACTAGATATTAACTTTTTTAATAATGACCAATATACAGAAAGTTCAACAACTATACCAATAACAGGAGAATGGGTAACTTTAGAAAATAAAGTTGGAAATGTTGGATATGAAAGTGTACCATTGTTAAGAACAAAGGTACTATCTAAAGAAAATACTGCAATTAATAAAAGTTATGTGATTGAATTGCAATATGATGAAACCATAGAACCTTTAAATTATTATCATTATTTAGACGATGAGCAAGCCTTTAGAAAGGATTGGATAAATAGTGGAAATCGCTATGGAGTTATAGAAAGTGAAACCATGTTATTGGTAGTACCTTTTTTAGATATGAGTTATATGACAAATTACTATAGAAATGGTTTTACATCTTTAGATAAATTTTTAGAATATTATCAAAAAGTAGTAGAAAAAATGGATGAATATGTAGGGTTAGACTTTAATCCTGAAAAAATTACAGATCAAAATGTTAGAACAAAATATGTTGTTAAAGCAAATGCTCATGGTGTAGGAGCAGCATATTATGCAGGAGACCACGTGGGCGTGAACAATTCAAGCATGGCATCATTCTTTGAAATGAACTGGGGAGGATTACATGAATTAGCACATGGATATCAAGGGAGTTTAGGAAAAGGAGAAATGTTATTAGGAGAAGTTTCTAATAATATTATCGGACATTATATTCAAATTGATAAAAGTATTTATTTTCATTCAGGAAATTGGCTAGGAGAACTTTCAACAATTGAAGAGAGTAGAAATGCTCAAAGATTAGAAGGCAAAACTTTTTTGGAAGTAGATGAGCCAACAAGACTATATGTAATTATCAATTTATTAAATAGTTTTGAAAAAGGTACGACCTATGGAAAACTATTTTCATGGTATCGTGAGCAACTATATTTAGGAAGAAGGATGACAAACCAAGATGCTTATGTAGAGGGGATTGCAGAAATTTATCAAGTTAATATTTTACCATATATGGAAGCTTGGGGATTAAGGCTTTCTGACCAAGTAAAAGCAAAGGTGTATGAGAACAATTATCCACTAATGAATATTTTAAAAGATATGGTAAATGACGATACCTTACAAGCTATTATAGATGGAGAAAGAATTGACAGAAAATATGCAGTAGTATCAAATGAAATATTACAAAAATATGCATCAGACGGAAATATGACATTACAAATTGATATTGATGATATTGTACAAATACATGGTAAAATTATTCAAATAAAAGATGGAAAAGAGATTATAAGTACAATTAAAATTGAAGATAGCCAAATAGAAAGACAACTTCCAGTAGGAACTTATTTTTTACAAATGCCAGTGATTAATGGATATTCATATCAATATACTTATGTGCAAATAAAAGAAGATATGGAAAATACATACACATATATGTACGAAAAATTAGAAGATGTAAATTATGATAATTATTTAATGTTTCGCGTATTGGGATATAATTATGATACAATCGCGTATCAATTAACATTTAAAGAAAATTATAAAAAAGCAGAAATTCGCTATCCAAATCAATCTGCAATGAGTGGTAATGAATATATAAAGATTTTGGATGCAAAGGGAGATGTTGTAACAGAAGATATAGCAACAGGCGGATATTTTGATTTCAATAAAGGAACACATGAAATTACATTAGAACCGGGATATACTATAGAAATTTGTTATCCGAATAAGTTTGAAAATAAAATTGTTGTATATAATACATTAACAAATGCAATTATCCCAGAGTATAAAGCAATTGGAACAGTAACAAGATATAGGGTTATTGAAAATGGAATTATAAGAGAAGATATGAGTAAGGAAAATGCAGAAGATATAGCATATGCACAATTAAAAGTACACCTGGTTAGCATTATAGAAGCATATAAACAAAAAGTGACAGAGGAGGAATTGCAGAATAAAAGAATTAATTATGAAGAGAAAACAATAATTATTAATGCTTATGAACAATTAAGAGAAGAGGACAAAACACCATACATAGAGTTAATCAATAGCATTAAACGAGGAGGAATTCCTAAAATTACCGTTATTGCACAAAGCTTAGAATATGATAAAGGAACACAAATAGATTTATATACATTAATTCATGCGATAGACAATGAAGATGGAATAATTGCAATTGACAAAAATAGTACTGTTATAAAAACTAATTTGAAAAATAATGAAGTAGGAACATATTTTGTGACTTATGAAGTGACAGATTCAGATAAGAATGTAGCAACTAAAACAATAGAGATAATAATAGTTGGAGAAATAGAAGTTCCAGAGATTCCAGACGAAGGAGAAGAAGAAAAACCAGTTCCACCAACAGAAGGAGAGGATGAAGAAATCACACCACCTACAGAACCAGATGAAGAAGATAAAGAAGAAGGAGAAGTAACACCTCCACAGCCAGACGATGAAGAAGACAAACCAAATCCACCAACAGAAGGAGAGGGTGAAGAAATCACACCACCTACAGAACCAGATGAAGAAGACAAAGAAGAAGGAGAAGTAACACCTCCACAGCCAGACGATGAAGAAGACAAACCAAATCTTCCAACCGAAGGAGAAGGCGAAGAAACTATACCACCAGCAGAACCAGACGAGGAAGAAAAAGAGGAAGGAGAAATTGTACCACCAGATTCAGATGAAGAAGACAAAGAAAAAATACCACCAACAGAAGAAGATGAGGAGAACAATAAGTCTCCAGTTACAGAATCAAATGAAGAAGATAAAGAAGAGGGAGAAATAATACTGCCAGATTTGGGAAAGAAAGAAATGGAAGAAGAAAGTTTAAATAATAAGCCAAAAGTAGAGACAGATGACTATTTAAATAATAATACGGCAGAAATTTTAGAGAGTAATAAAAATATAGAAAGTATACAAGGAAGTTATGAGGATGAATTTATTGAAAATATAGAAAATGAAACTAATAATGGACTTGAAGAGCTACCAAAAGCAGGAATGGATAATATAATATTAAAAATATGTATAGCATTGGCAATAATATTAATGATAACATTTGCTATTACTAAAAAGATTAAAAAATCACAATAAAATTATTTAATTTTGATAGATTTTATGTTAAAATATAATATAGGTATTTATTATAAACAACGCCAAATACCAAAGCAACAATGAAACAGGCAACAGAAGGAGAAGACAGATGAGACTTAAATACGATGAACATAGAAAAGAATATAAGAAAGAAATTATAGAAATAATAAAAAGTGATAGTTCAGAAATATCACAAATAATAGGAAAATATTTAGAACTTTCTAGATATAATCCTATTGATGACAGGATGGAGATTCCACTATATATGATTGAAGATGAAGATCTGAGATTTATCAGAATGAATCTTGTTGCTGGACAATTAATTGGCAATGAGATACATGTTAAAATCGGTAATAGATTTTTAGCTCTTTGGATAAAATAAAAACAAAAAAATTTTTTATCCCACGTTGGCGTTGCGTGGGGTTTTTGTTACTAGATAAGGGTTTTTTAATAATTTAAATATAACCCCTTTTAAAAAAGTAAAAAATGTTATACAATATAAAAAAATAAAAAATAGGAGAAAAATATGAATAAAAAATGGCAAATATATGAAGTCGATGAAGAAAAAGTAGAAAAATTATCTCAAAAATATAATTTAAATAAACTATTATCAACAATACTTGTAAATAGGAATATAGTAAACGAAGAAGATATAAGGTTATTTTTAAAACCTACTAGAAATGATTTTCATAATCCTTTTTTAATAACAGATATGGAAATTGCAATAAAAAGAATAATAGAGGCAATAGATAAAAAAGAGAGAGTAACCATATATGGTGATTATGATGTAGATGGAATAACAAGTATAACGGTTTTAAAAAGTTTTTTAAAAGATAGAGGTTTGGAAGTATCACAATATATTCCTAATAGATTAAATGAGGGATATGGGTTAAATAGAAATGCAATTGAAAAAATTCATAAAAATGGTTGTGACCTAATGATAACAGTTGATTGTGGTATATCTGCTATAGATGAAATTAATTATGCAAATGAATTAGGTATTGAAACAATTGTAACAGATCATCATGAGCCAGGAAGTGAATTACCAAAGGCATTAGCTGTTATTGATAATAAAAGAAAAGATAGTACATATCCGTTTAGAGAATTAGCAGGAGTAGGAGTTGTTTTTAAACTTATACAAGCACTTGGAATAAAACTTGGATTAAAAGAAGAGGAGTATTTAAAATATTTAGATATTGTTTGTATAGGAACCATATCTGATATTGTTCCACTAGTTGATGAAAATAGAGTAATTGCAAAATTGGGATTATTATTAATTAGACAAACAAAAAATATAGGGCTAAGGTCAATAATAAATGCATCAGGATATAAAAAAATAGATTCAAATAGTATATCATTTGGAATTGCACCAAGAATTAATGCTTGTGGAAGAATGGGGAAAGCAGAAGATGCTTTAAAGTTATTTTTGTCTGAAAATTTAAGTGAAGTTTCATCTTTAACAGCTAAATTAAATGAATATAACAGATTAAGACAAGATACAGAAAAAAAGATATTTGATAGTGCAGTTAAAGAAATAGAAGAGGATAACTTGGATAAAAATGCAACAATAATAGTAGGAGGACATAATTGGCATCATGGAGTTATAGGTATTGTTTCGTCAAAAATAACAGAGATGTATTTTAAACCAAGTATTTTATTAAGCTTTGAAGAAGATGGAATAGGGACAGGCTCAGGAAGAAGTATACCTGGTTTTGATTTACATGAGGCTTTAAATAAGTGTACAGATACTATTGAAAAATTTGGTGGCCATAGTATGGCAATAGGAATTACAATAAAAAAAGAAAAATTTGAGGATTTTAAAAAAGAGTTTGAAGAAGTAGCAAGAAATTCTAAAATAGATGAAATTGTTCCAATAATTAATATAGATGCTAAGATTGATTTTAGTACTATTAACAAAGAAATGGTAGATAGTTTAAAGGAATTGGAACCATTTGGAGAAGGAAACAAAATGCCTGTATTTGCTTTTAAAAATTTAAAAATTGATTCTATAAGAGCACTAACTGAAGGAAAGCATTTGAAATTGACATTAAAAGAAGGAAATACTGTAGTAAATGCTATTGGATTTAATATGGGAAAATTTGCCGAAGAATATAGAATTGGTGATAAAGTGGATGTAGTAGGTGTATTAGAAATCAATACTTTTAATGGAGTGGATACATTACAAATAAATATGAAAGATATAATGAGATCAATCTAAAAATCAACAGCGAGTTATATAAATTGTCAAATATAGAAAAAAAGCAAGGGGTGTGAATTAAGTGGAAAAGAAAGAAATAACTATTCAAGATATAATTAGTAAAAGAAAACAACATTCAAGAAGAGTTGATACAAAATTAATAATGAAAGCATATAATGTAGCAAATGAAAAACATAAAGGTCAAAAAAGAGGCTCAGGTGAACCATATATAATTCACCCTCTTAATGTTGCATATATTTTAGCTGATATAGGGCTAGATGATAGCACAATATGTGCAGCACTTCTTCATGATGTAGTAGAAGATACAGATATGACTGATAAAGATTTGAGAAATATGTTTGGAAATGAAATAGCAGATATGGTGTCAGGAGTTACAAAACTTAGTAGTATACAATTTGAATCTGTTGAAGAAAAACAAGTAGAAGATTATAGAAAAATGTTTCTAGCAATGGGAAAAGATATAAGAGTTATATTAATCAAACTTGCAGATAGACTTCATAATATGAGAACATTAAAATATTTAAGAAGAGATAGGCAAATTGCTAATGCTAAAGAAACAAGAGATTTATATGCACCACTAGCAAATAGACTAGGTATATATTCTTTAAAATGGGAACTTGAAGATTTATCATTCAAATATTTAGAGCCAGAAGAATATCATGAATTAGTAGAAGGGATAAATAAGAAAAGGGAAGAAAGAATAAAATTTATTGAAAAAATAATGGCAGATATTAGAGTTGCTTTGAAAAAGCAAAGAATTGATGCAGAAGTGACAGGAAGAGCAAAACATTTATATAGTATATATAGAAAAATGAAAAGAGATAATAAAACATTAGATCAAATATATGATTTATTTGCTTTAAGAATTTTAGTAAATTCAGTAAAAGATTGTTATGCCGCATTAGGAGTAGTCCATGAATTATATAGTCCAATGCCAGGTAGATTCAAGGATTATATAGCTGTTCCAAAGCCTAATATGTATCAATCTATACATACAACACTTTTAGGAGAAAAAGGAACACCATTTGAAGTACAAATTAGAACATGGGAAATGCACAAAGTAGCAGAATTTGGTATTGCCGCACATTGGGCATACAAAGAAGCTAGCTATTTTGGTAGAAAACAATCAGTAAAAGTAGAAGAAGATAAATTAGCGTGGCTTAGAGAAACTTTGGAGTGGCAAAAAGAAATGCAAGATCCTCAAGAATTCTTAAATACTTTAAAAACAGAATTATTTGAAGATGAAGTATATGTTTTTACACCTAAAGGAGCCATAAAAGTATTACCAAGAGGAGCAACTCCTATAGATTTTGCATATACAATACATGCTGAAATTGGAAATAGAATGACAGGATGTAAAATTAATAGTAAGATGATGCCAATTATAACACCACTACATAGTGGAGATATTGTAGAAATTATTACATCTGATAATTCAAAAGGACCAAGCAGAGATTGGCTTAAATTTGTTAAAAGTTCAACAGCAAGAAACAGAATAAAAAGTTGGTTTAAAAAAGCTCAAAAAGCAGAAAATATAGAAAAAGGAAAAGAGTTAATAGAAAAAGAATTAAAAAGAATTGGATTTTCACATTCAGATTTATTTAAATCAGAATATATAGATCCAATGCTTGAAAAATATAAATATAAAAATTTAGATGAAATGTATGCTGCTGTTGGCTTTGGGGCAAATTCATCTGTAAAAGTAATTGCTAGAATGCTTCAAGAATATAGAAAAGAACATGAAGAAGAAGATATAGAGAAGAAAATAGAAGAATTAAAAAAGGCAAAACAAAAGAAGCCAAAGCCATCAAGCTCAGGAGTTATTGTAAAAGGAATTGATAATTGCTTAGTAAAACTTTCAAAATGTTGTAATCCACTTCCAGGTGATGAGATTGTTGGATATATAACAAGAGGAAGAGGTGTTTCAGTTCATAGAAAAGATTGCTATAATGTAAAAGATTTAATATCAGAAGAAAATAGAATGATTGATGTTGAATGGTATGAGGAAGAAAAATCAACATACCAAGCAGAAATAGAAGTATCTTCAAATGATAGAGCAGGACTATTAGTAGACATTTTGAAAGAATTAGGAACAACAAAAGCGAAAATATTAGGAGTAAATACAAAAACAACTAAGCAAAGAATAGCAATAATAGATATCACTGTTGAAGTAGAAAACTTAGAAGAATTAAACAAGGTTCAAAGAGTAATAAGAAAAGTTGATAGTGTATATGAGGTAAAAAGGAAAAAATAGTGGAACGTTTTGGCGTGTGTCCAATGTTTCAAGAGGAGGAAAAATGATATTAAAAGAACTTAAAATTAGTACATGGATAGGAGATCCAACAAATTGTTATATAATATTTGACGAAGAAAGCAAAGAAACTATGGTAATAGATCCTGCTGGGGATGTTGATAAAATAATTGAGATGATAAATATTTTAAAAGGAAATATAAAATATATATTTTTAACTCATTGTCATGGTGATCATATAGCAGGTGTTAACGAATTAAAAGAAAAATGTGGAGGGAAAATATTAATTCATAGATTTGATAGTGAAGGCTTAAATGATGTGAATATTAATCTTTCTACAATAATTGATTTACCACCAATAGAATTAGAAGCAGATTCAAGAATCGATGACAAAGATTTAATACATTTAGGAGATTTAGAATTTAAAGTAATACATACACCAGGACATACAAAAGGCTCATGTAGCTTGTATTGCAAAGAACAGGAATGTTTATTTTCTGGAGATACAATATTTAGGGGAACTTGGGGAAGAACTGATTTACCTACTGGAAGTATAGAAGATATTATGGATTCTATAACGAATAAGCTATTAAAACTCCCAGATAATACAATAGTATATCCAGGGCATGGAAAGGCAACTATGATAAAAGAGGAAAAGCCAATATATTTGGAGTTAAAGCCTAAATTGTATTGATTTTTTTAGAGTTATGGTATATACTAAATGCGTAACTCAAAATTGTGTTTAATAAAGTAGGAGGATACCTTTATGTTAGGAGTAACGTTTAACAATCTGGGGGAACTAAGAAAACAGGGCTATCATTTTATACAGAATTCTGAAGATGATAAAATGAAAATTTTAGATTCAAACAGAATAATGCGGATAATTGAACTAAATGAATTTGGTCAATTAGAGCTTATAAATGGAAGTGGCTGTGTAATTGCTTTGGCAAAAAGCATCGAAATAGGCCTGAATGTTGTAAACGGAGAAAACACTTGCACAATTAAGTGTGAAAAAATATAAGATATAAATTTTTTAAATATCTTATAAAGAAAATGGCTGGATTAGCTTTAATCCAGCCTATATTAAAATGTAATATTCAAGAAAAGAGGAAAAAAATGAAAAAAGTAGAACCAAGAACATTAGCAGGATTTATGGAATTATTACCTGATGAGCAAATTTTATTTAATCAGATAAAAGAAAAAATAGAAAATACATATAAAAGATATGGATTTTTGCCATTAGATACTCCAGGAATAGAATTAGCAGATGTTTTATTAGCAAAAGCTGGAGGAGAAACAGAAAAACAAATATATAAATTTCAAAAAGGTGATACGGATTTAGCATTAAGATTTGACTTAACAGTACCATTAGCTAAATATGTTGCGAAAAATTATGGAAATTTAAGTTTCCCTTTCAGAAGATATCAAATAGGAAAAGTATATAGAGGAGAAAGAGCACAAAAAGGTAGATATAGAGAATTTTATCAATGTGATATAGATATAATAGGAGATGAAGAATTAGATTTAATCAATGACGCTGAAATTCCATCTATAATATATACAATATTTAAAGAATTAGGATTTGAAAATTTTACAATAAAAATAAATAATAGAAAAATTTTAAATGGATTGTTTGAAAGTATAAGCCAAAAAGAAAATGCGGTTGAGATATTAAGAATAATTGATAAAATAGAAAAGATAGGAAAAGAAGCAGTTAAAGAAGAGTTAGAAAAAATCGGAATAGAAAATAACCAGATAAAAAATATTATAGACTTTATAGAAATAGAAGGAACATCTGATGAAAAATTAGAAAAATTAGAGAAATTGGGCATAGATAATGAAACTTATATTAAAGGAATAGAAGAACTAAAAACAGTAGTAAAAAATATAAGATTATTTGGTGTTCCAGACGCTAACTTTAAAGTAGACTTAACAATAGCGAGAGGGCTAGATTATTATACAGGAACAGTTTATGAAACATTTTTAAATGATTATCGAGAGATAGGAAGTGTATGTTCTGGAGGTAGATATGAAAACTTAGCAGAATATTATACAGATAAACCTCTTCCAGGAGTTGGAGTATCTATTGGATTAACTCGACTATTTTATAAATTAAATGAACTAAACATAATAAAAGCAAATAAAAAATCAATAGCAGATGTATTAATTATTCCTATTGTGGAAGATTTAGAAGAACCAATAAAATTAGCTACCAAATTAAGAAACTCAGGAATAAATACAGAGATATATTTAAATAACAAAAAATTAAAAGCAAAATTTAAATATGCAAATAAACTAAAAATTCCTTATGTGATAGTTATGGGGCAAGATGAAATAGACGCAAAAGAGATAACATTAAAAAATATGGAAACAGGAGAAGAAAAGAGATTACCAATTGATGGAGATTGGAACTTAGGGACATTCTAAAATGTTCCTAATATTAAACTGGAACGTTTTGGCATGTCACTAACGTTCCAGTTTGTATTTTGAGGGATATTTATTTTTTACAAATTCTTTAAATTCTAAAGAAGTACCTTTTATAAATCCTTTTTTATCTAATAACAAAGAATGCATTTTATCTGTATATAAATAGAAAAATTTGTCAGTCTCATATATTTTGTATAATTCTTTATATTTCAATATTGAATAATTCCCTTTTGTATAAATTTTAAAATATTTATCATAAAAAGAAAATGTAAAAGATGTTTCATTTGTGATTTCTTTACTGTTATAATCATTTCTTACTTCTTCAATTGGCTGAAAGTATCGCCATAAAATGAAAGCAGTTAGAAAGGCACATAAAACAAAAGAAGTTTCATAATTTTTGTATACTATATGTAATATAATAAAATATAACATAAGTGCAGAAACTAGTAAAGAAAAGCAATTATATTTAAAAGAAAATTTCTTTGAGTGGAATTTTAAAAATTCTTCATAAATTTCTCTAGAATATGTAGTTTTATTTTTAAATAATAATTTCAATTTAATCACCTACTATAATTATAACATATTAATTTATCATGTTGCATAAAAAAGTTTAAAATGATATAATCCTAACATAATTATTCAATGATAAAGAAGTTTGTGAGGTGAGTTATTGTAGATTTATTTTGAATAAATTCCTCGGCTCAATACAAATAAAAACTTGAAAATTTTTAGAAAGGGTTTAAAATCTATGTATGATGTTATAATAATAGGAGCAGGACCAGCAGGAATCTCGGCCGGATTATATACTAAAAGAGCAAATTTAAAAGTTTTAATAATTTACAAAGAAAAATCTGGATTAGAAAAAGCAAATCTAATAGAAAATTACTATGGATTTGAAAAGGGTATTACTGGAGCAGAGTTGTATCAGACAGGAATAAAACAGGCTAAGCATTTAGGGATAGATATAAAAAAAGAAGAAGTAATAAATGTGCAAATAAAAGAAAATGGAGAATATAAAATTATAACAGAAAATCAGTCATATGACTCTAAAACTGTGATATTTGCAACAGGAAACAAGAAAAATGTACCGAAAATTAAAGGAATAAAAGAATTTGAAGGAAAAGGTGTAAGTTATTGTGCTGTTTGTGATGGCTTTTTCTATAAGAACAAAGATATTTCAGTTTTGGGGAATGGAAAATATGCAATATCGGAGACAAATGAATTAATAAACATAGCTAAAAGTATAACCATTCTTACAAATGGGGAAAAGGCTCCTGAAATAAGAGCAGATAATGTAAAGATAGACACAAGAAAGGTACGTGAAGTTAGAGGAGAAAATAAAATTCAAGAAATTGAATTTGAAGATAATAGCAAAATAAAAACAGATGGGCTATTCATTGCTCTTGGTATAGCTGGAAGTAGTGAATTTGCAAAAAAATTAGGAATAATGACTAATAAAGATAAAATAATAGTAAATGAAAACATGGAAACAAATATTCCTGGCATATATGCTGCTGGTGATTGTACAGGTGGATTACTGCAAGTTTCAAAAGCGGTATATGAAGGAGCAAAAGCAGGTTTGCAAGCTATAAAATATTTAAGAAAACAATAAATTATAAATTTTTAAGGGAGGTATTTTAAAATGAGTGTTTTTAAATTTGAAGAAGGAAATTTTGAAAAAGAGGTACTAGAATCTAATGAGGTGGTTTTGGTAGATTTTTATGCTGATTGGTGTGGACCATGTAAAATGATGTCACCAGTTATTGATGAAATTGCTAATGAATTATTAGGAAAGGTAAAAGTTGGAAAGGTTAATGTTGATAATAATCAAGAACTTGCAATAAAGTACGATGTTATGAGTATACCAACAATGATTATATTTAAAAATGGAATGCCAGTTAAATCATTTGTTGGAATAACTAGTAAAGAAGCAATTTTAAAAGAATTAAATCATTAGAGCAAAGTGAGGTTGTTGAATAGAAAAAACTTAATTTTTTCTATTCAACAACAATGCTAAAGAAATTTAAAGAGGTGGAAAAAATGAAGGTAATTTATTTTTTAGCAACAGATGGGATAAAATTAGATGGATTACTATATACAAGTGAGAATAAAACAGAAGATATAATATTATCAATTCACGGAATGGGTAGTAATTGTATGAAAAAAAGAGAGACAACAATAGCAAAATTGGCAAATGAAAATAGTATTGATTATTTTGGATTCAATAATAGAGGAAGTGAACTTGTAAAATATACAAGAAGATATACAGAAGGTAAAAGAGAAAAAAATCTAGGTGGAACTAGTTATGAAGATGTTTTAGAGGGATATGAAGATATTACAGGTGCTATAATAAAATTGAAAGAATTAGGATATAAAAATATATACTTACAAGGACATAGCTTAGGATGTACAAAGATTGTGTACACATATAATGAATTAAAAGAAGAACAAGATGATATGTTAAGCAATATAAAAGGAGTAATATTAAATTCATTGATAGACATTCCAAAGGCAATAAAAGTATATTTAAGAGATAGTTTTAATAAATATCTAGAATATGCAGAAAGCAAAGAAAGAGAAAATAAATTACAAGATATGATGCCAAGAGAGGCTTTTATACATCCAATTAGTGTAAAAAGTTTTTTAAGGTATGCAAGAGACAACAAAGAAATAGATTTTGCAAAATATGGTGAAGATAGTGAATTAATTAAATTAAATAATATAGATGTTCCATTGTTTATGAGATGGGGAAATGATAATGAGATGATTACACAAAAAGCAGATGAGTTAGTGGATTTAGTTAATAATATAATAACAAATCCAAATAAAGATATAGATTATATTGATGGTGCAAATCATAGTTATGATGCTAAAGAGGATGAATTAGCAAAACAAATAATAGAGTTTATTAATAGAAATAGGGAAAGTATATAATAATAAGAATTTTATAATAAAAGAAATAGCCAAAAGGAGGCAATAATATGAAAAATAAAAGGGTACTAATAGGAATTATAGCAGTTGTATTAATAATTATTTTAATAATAGCAGGAATAATTATTATAAACATGCCAAAGGAAAAACCAGAAGAGGTTTTAAATTCATATTTTTCAGACATAAATGATAAAAAATATGAAGAAATGTATAATTCTTTAGATAGTTCATCTAAAGAAAATATTAGCCAAGAGGATTTTGTGAAAAGAAATCAAAATATTTATGAAGGAATTGATAGTAGTAATATAAAAATAAATGTAAAAGAAGTAATTAATGAAGAAGGCAAGAAAAAAGTTACTTATGATGAAGAAATGGTAACTGTTGCTGGAAATATAAACTTTAGTAATGAAGCATATCTAGTAAAAGAAGATAAAGAATACAAAATAGAGTGGTCATCAAAATTAATTTTTCCTGAATTAGAAAATGATTATAAAGTTAGAGTAGAAACTTTAAGTGGAAAAAGAGGAAGTATATTAGATAGAAATGGAAATGAACTGGCATATGATGGAGTTATATCACAAGTAGGGATTGTTCCAGGAAAATTAGGTGATGATAAAGATACAAATATTAGTAAAATATCAGAACTAACAGGAGTGTCAGTAGAAACTATAAATAATTATTTATCAGCCTCATATGTTAAAGATGATACTTTTGTACCAATAAAGAAAATTTCAAAAGATAATACTGAATTAAAAGAACAATTATTACAAATTCCAGGAATATTAATTAATGATGCAGAAGGAAGAGTTTATACTTTAGGGGAAGAAGCAGGTCATTTGATAGGATATGTTCAAACAATAAATGATGAAGAGTTAGAAAAATATGCAGATAAAGGATATAGTTCTACAAGCTTAATAGGAAAATCAGGTTTAGAAATGGCATATGAAGATAGATTACGAGGAATTGATGGGGCAAGCATATATATACAAAATGCAGATGGAGATACTGTAACGGAATTAGCAAAACAAGAACAAAAAGATGGCGAAGATATCCAACTAACTATAGATAGTGATATACAAACAAAATTGTACGGACAATTAAAAAATGACAAAGGATTATTTGTAGTAATGAAGCCAGGTACTGGAGAATTATTAGCATTAGTAAGTACTCCAACATTTAATTCTAATGATTTTACATTAGGTATGACAAATGAACAATGGGATAGCTTAAATAATGATGAAAATAAGCCATTATATAATAGATTTGTTCAAAGCTATTGTCCAGGTTCAACATTTAAAGCAATTACAGGAGCAATAGGGTTGACAACTGGAAAAATATCAGCAGATGAAGACTTTGGATATACAGGAACAAGTTGGCAAAAAGATTCATCTTGGGGAGATTATAGAGTTACAACTTTAACAGGATATAGTGGAGCGAAAAATTTATTAAATGGTTTACTACATTCAGATAATATATATTTTGCACAAGCAGCGCTAAAAATAGGAACAAGTACATTTACAGAAAGTTTAGACAAGATAGGATTTAATCAGGAAATAGATTTTCCATTATCATTAACAAAATCACAATATGCAAATGAAGAGGGAATAAATTCAGAAGGAAAACTAGCAGACTCAGGATTTGGACAAGGAAATATATTAGTAAATCCAATACATATGGCATCTATTTATTCAAGCTTTTATAATAATGGAAACATGATAAAACCATATATAGAATATGAAGAAAATAAAGAACCAGAAATTTTAATAGAAAATGCATTCTCAACAGAAGCAGCAAATACAATAAAGGATGATTTAATACAAGTTGTAGAAAATCCAGAAGGAACAGCAAATGATATGAAAGTAAATGGTATAACAATTGCTGGAAAAACAGGAACAGCAGAATTAAAGGCAGATAAGGAAGATAGCGAAAGCGGAACATTAGGATGGTTTGATTGTTTTACTACAAACCAAGGAGATAATGATATATTGGTAATTGGTATGGTAGAAAATGTGCAAGATAATACTGATGGTGGAAGTCATTATTTAATAAAAATGATAAGAACTTTATTTGAATAGACAGTGGGGCCAGGTCCGTTTTTGTATGGCTTTTGTCGAAAAATGGCAGGTTATGCAGACAGTTCGGACCAGGTCTGGTTTTGTATTATTTTGTTCTAATGTATAGCTAATTACTAAAAGTCGAAAGTTATATTTATAATATTTTATGAGATTAAATGTGCAAATGCCAGCCATTTAATGAATAAAATATTATAAATATAACTTTCGACTTATTTAAATAATTTTTTTATTGTACGAACAAAGTAATACAAAACCAGACCTGGTCCGAACTGTCTGCATAACCTGCCATTTTTCGACAAAAGCCATACAAAAACGGACCTGGCCCCACTGTCTATATAAAAAATGGTATAGACTTTTTCTTGAATTTATGATAATATATTTGTGAATTTTACAAAGAGTAAAAGAAAGCAAATAACATGCAAGCAACGACCAAAGTAAATTTAAATTTGCATATGTTATAACAATAAGGGAGATGAAAAAATTGAAAAATAAATTTTATGTAACAACACCAATATATTATCCAAGTGGAAAATTTCATATAGGAACAGCCTACACAACAGTATTAGCAGATTCAATTAAGAAATACCATCAATTAAAAGGTGAAGACACATATATGCTTACTGGAACAGATGAGCACGGCCAAAAAATTCAAGAAGTAGCAGAGAAAAATAATAAAACACCAAAAGAATATGTGGATGAAATGGCAGCACAAGCAAAAGAATTATGGGCAAAAATGAAAATAGATTATAATGATTTTATTCAAACAACAGAAGAAAGACACACAAAAATTGTTCAAAAAATATTTGACAAATTTATGGAGCAAGGAGATATCTATAAAGGAGAATATGAAGGCTGGTATTGTGTACCTTGCGAAACTTATTTTACAGAAACTCAACTAGTAGATGGAAAATGTCCAGACTGTGGTAGAGAAGTAAAATTAATGAAGGAAGAAGCATATTTCTTTAATATGAAAAAATATGTTGATAAATTATTAAAATATTATGATGAACACCCAGATTTTATTAAGCCAGATTTTAGAAAAAATGAAATGATTAATAATTTTATAAAACCAGGGCTAGAGGATTTATGTGTAACTAGAACTAGTTTTGATTGGGGAATCAAAGTATTAAAAGATCCGAAACATGTTATATATGTATGGCTAGATGCTTTAACAAATTACCTTACAGCATTAGGGTATATGTCTGATGATGATAGTTTATTTAAAAAATACTGGCCAGCAGAATTACAAATTGTAGGAAAAGATATTGCTAGATTTCACTTGATTTATTGGCCAATATTTTTAATGGCATTAGATTTACCATTACCTAAAACTATTTTAGTGCATAACTGGATAACAGTGAAAGATGGTAAAATGTCTAAATCAAAAGGAAATGTTATATATCCAGAAACATTAATTGATAGATATGGATTAGATGCAACAAGATATTTTCTATTAAGAGAAATGCCAGTTAGCCAAGATGGGGTATTTTCACCAGAAGCATTTGTAGAAAGATATAATTTTGATTTATGTAATGATTTAAGCAATCTATTAAATAGAACTGTATCAATGGTTAATAAATATTTTGATGGAAAAGTACCTGAATATAATGGAACACCAAATGCTGTAGATAAAGAATTAGAAGAATATTGTACAGAAAAAATACAAAAATTTGAAGAGAAGCTTAACAATTATGAAATAGCAAATTCTTTACAAGAAATATGGGATTTAATTGCAAGAACGAATAAATATATAGATGAAACAATGCCATGGATTTTAGCAAAAGAAGAAAAAACAGAAGAATTAAAATCAGCAATGTATCATTTAATAGAAAATTTAAGAAAAATTGCTATTTTAATTAAACCTTTTATGTCAGATACGGCTAATAACATATTAAGACAAATAGGAATAAAAGATGTAGATAGTATTAGATGGGATGAGCTAAATGATTATGATAAATTAAGAGATTTAAAAGTAATTGAAAAAGGCGAGCCTATATTTATGAGATTAAAGATGGAAGAAGAAGTTGGATTTTTAAAATCTACTATGAAAAAATAAGAAAGGAGTTCTAAAATTGCCAAAAAAAACAAGAGAGAAGATGGATGAGATAAAAGAAAAACTAGAATATTTAGGACTAAATCTAGACGAAGCTAAAAATCAATTTGAAAATTATGAGCCACTAAAATTTAGAGTTCCTAAATTTTACAATGAAAATCAATATAGGCAATATAGATATATACCATTAAAAGATATTCAAATATTATTAACGCCATCAAATAGACTAGATGATATACAAGAAAAATATAAAAATGCTAGTCCAATATCAGAATATTTAGATACAGAAAATGAAGAAAACTATTTGAAACATACTACATTTTTACGAATGTTAAAAGATGTAAGAATAGAAGATATAGAAAAAGTACAAGAAGAGCAAATAAAATTAAATAAAAAAATTCCATTTAAAGTTAAATTTGAAGGGAATTACTTATGGCAAATATATTATTCAGAAGAAACAGAACAATATTTTATGTTAGTACCAACAGAAGATACAGATTATTCAACATTTTTTTTCTTATTAAAAAAACAACTAGAAAAAAAGAAAACAGGAAAAATATTTGTACCTATAAGGAATGTAACATATAGTAACACATATTACAAAAGGTCAGAATTTGAAGATATAGAAAATTATTTATGGTTATTTACAAAAGATTGGCCATTAATATATGAAGTATATGATAAAAGTGGAAAATTATCTATTCATATAGTTGGAGAGACAGAAGTATATGATAAAATAAAAAGTTCTTATAGAATAAAAATAAATAGTTTAGTTGAGGCAACTCAATTTTATAAATTATTAAAAGCTATGTTTATATTGCAAACAGAATTACCTCATTATTTTGAATTTAAAACTATGATAACTAGAGGTGGAGAGCTAGAATTTTATAATAATACTTACAAAGTTTTATATGAAAATATTGCTCAATGGATAAATGAAGAATACGAAATTGGATTAGAAAAACAAGATTTGATAGCAGATTTATTAGTAGAAAATAGAGCAAAATTAGAAAATTTGAAAATAACAGCAGCATCACAAGAAATAGAATATTTAGCAAAAGAAAAGCAGATATCAACATTTCTAGAATGCAAAAAAACTTTTTTAGGTAAGTTTAAATATTATTTTAAATATAGTAAGAAAAATAAAAAGAAAAATATAAAAGAAAAAGTTTTACAGAAAGCTGAACCAGTAGAAACTAAAAATGAAGAAACACCAAAAGAAAAGAAAAATAAGAATATAAAGAAAAAGAAAAATTATACAATTGAAGAATTAATAGAGCTATATAAAGAATATGAGTTAAATGAAAATGAATTAAGAAACATATTGATGGATGTAAATGCACTAAAATTAAAAAATAAAAATATGGCGAAGAAAATTGAAAATGCAACTAATTTTATACAAGAAATAGATAACCATAAAAAAAGCATATTTGAATTTTGGAAATATAGTAATAAAGATGAGGTGGCAGCTTTAGCAGAAGGAGAAGAGGAAGAAGTTAATATAATAAAAAAAGTTACTAAAGTATTTGATTATAATCAAGATTTAGAAAACTTTGGAAAGACAATGGATCAAGTAGAAAGAAAATCCTTAACTAAGACAGAAAAAGACAGTATATATCTTACAACTACAAACATATTGCCAATTTTAAATAAGGTAAAAAATAATGAAGTTTTGCCAAAAGAAATAGAAAATAATTTGAAAGAATTAAAAAAGGAAGCAAAAGAAGAAAACGTATTAAATGAAATAGAAGAATTTGATATATTTGGCGGAATGTCACAAGACTCTACTAAGGTTTCTAAAATTGCAAATAAAAATCATAGAGAAATAGCAAGAAATAAAATTAACATTTTAGAAATAAACAAAAATACAAAACAAATAGGATATAAATTAGGATTAGAAACAGTTGTAGATAATATAAAAAAAGCACTAGATAAAGTAGTGATTATAGACGATTTACCAGTATATCAAATATCAAATGGAGAAAAATTAAATGTAAAAAATTTTAATATATTTAATATAAATCCAGAAAATGAAATACGAGAAAATATCAAAGAAAAAGGAACTAAATTCAATCTATATAAATTAAACTTAAAAAGAGGAATGAATGGAATAAGTTATACTAACATAATATTTTATGAAAATCAAAATAAAACATTGCCAATAGGACAAGATATATCTACAAAAATATTAGTTGATTTATCAAATGTTGAATTGAAAATAAATAATAGACAAACATTTAAAATCACTGAGATAGAAGATGAAAAAGATGATTTTTCAAAAGTAAATGTAAAAACTATAAATGTTTTTGAATATGATGTAATTATAAAAAAAGAAAATGAGGAAGAAGAATCAAAAAAGGATTAACTAAAAATTCCTCTCAAACATATAATGTAACAAATGTTGGGAGGGATTTAATATGCTAAAAAAACTAACATTAGCTATATTAGTAATTGTTTTTGTGTTTAGCATTAATATCAATAATACATATGCAATTGAACCAGCATCAAATCTAAGTTATCAAGGTATTGATGTTAGTAATTGGCAAGGACATATAAACTATGAAGAAGTAAGAAATTCAGGAATAGAAGTAGTATATATAAAAGCAAGCCAGGGAACAAACATAAAAGATGCATATTTTGACATTAATTATGAAAATGCTAAGGCAAATGGGCTGAAGGTTGGATTTTATCATTTTTTAACAGCTACAAATACAGAACAGGCTGAGCAAGAAGCGAATTTTTTTGTATCAGTAATTTCAGGAAAAACTCCAGACTGTAAATTAGTATTAGATTATGAAACTTTTGGCGGAGTGGGAGTAGAAGAGATAAATAATATAGCAAGAACATTTATGCAAAGAGTAGAAGAACTAACAAATAAAGAAGTAATAATTTATAGTGATTTATCAAATGCTCAAAGTACATTTGATCAAAGCCTAGCTGAAGATTATCAATTATGGATTGCATATTATGGAGATTATAACAATCTTATAAATGTTGAAACAAGTTGGGCAGAATACATAGGAGTTCAATACACAGATAGAGGAATTGTGAGTGGAATAAGTGGTAATGTAGATAGAGATTTATACACAGAAGAAATTTTTTTAGATGAAACTTCTGAAATTCCAAACAATATGGGAAATAGTCAATCATTTAATACAGAAAGTGTAGAGTATGTAGTACAAAGTGGAGATACTTTAAGTGGAATTGCAAGTAGATATGGAACAACAGTGCAAGAATTAGTTGATATAAATAATATACAAAATCCTGATTTAATATATCCGGGAGAGAAATTAAGAATTCTTACTAATTCAACAACTCAAGGTAATGAAGAAAGAGGAACAGGAAGTATTATTTATACAGTAAAAAGAGGAAATACATTGTCTCAGATTGCAAGAGCTTATAATGTAAGTGTTGAACATATTGTAGAACTAAATGATATAGAAGATCCAAACTTAATATATCCAGGAGAAAAGTTGAGGATAACGGAAAGTGATGTTACTGATTTAGAACCTGTTGATAATAGTATTGATGTTTATTATGTAGTAAAAGATGGAGATACTTTATATGGTATTGCAAGAAGGTTTGGGATTACTTTAAATGAGATTTTAGAATATAATGATATATCAAATCCAAATTTGATTTATCCAGGGCAAACAATAAGAATAGAATGATTTGTAATTTTTTTAAAAAGTTATTAAATTTTTATAGACTTTTTCTTAGATATGTGCTAATATATATTAGTATTTATCTTATGCCGATGTGGCGGAATTGGTAGACGCACTGGACTCAAAATCCAGCGGGAAACCATGTGGGTTCGAGTCCCACCATCGGTACCAATGACGTTTCTGTTCGAACTAATAGAACATAATTGATACGAATATCATTCAGAAATGGATGATATTTTTTTGAATTTCTAATTTTTTATACGTAAATTATTTTTTCAGCTGAATGTTTATAATTATTCATAAGCCACCCATTTTTGACTAAATAATACCTCATATTTGCAAAAACAGAAAATGGAGAGACAAAAACTTTCAGCATTGAAGATAGTCTCATCAAATGGAGATGGAATTCTTCTGATATCTACGCTGATGTGGAAATCGGTAAAACTTATGAAATAAAAGTAATCGGTTGGAGAATTCCAATCCTAAGCTCATATGAAAACATTATGAAGATAAAAGCATCATAATGTTCTGACTACCACCCGGTAAGCTAGTAATTTTTAGCTACCGGGTATTTCTTTGCATATAGGAAAATCTTACTTTTATAATAAAAAACAATTTATAACCATAATAATAAGAAAAATAAAGATATATGCTGACAGAAAATCAAAAAAATAAAGAAAAAGAAGTTTGCAAAACTAAAGAATAAGTGGTAATATGTATAATGAATATAAACAAGGAGGGATTTTTTATGAAAAAAGATTTAGGAGTGCACCCATATTTATTTCCAATGCCAGTTTTAATGATTGCAACATATGGAGAAAATGAAAAAGTAGATGTAATGAACATGGCATGGGGAGGAATTTGTTCAAACAATATGGTTGCTTTAAATATAAGTGAAGGACACAAAACAACAAAAAATATAAAGAAAAGAGGAGCATTTACTTTAAGTGTTGCAGATACTGAACATTTAGATGAATCAGACTTTTTTGGGATTGCTTCAGGAAACAAAATGGAAGATAAATTTGAAAGAACAAACATGCATGCAGTAAAAAGCACAAAAGTAGATGCACCAATTATAGAGGAATATCCAATAACATTAGAATGCAAAGTGGCAGAGATACAAAATGAATTTTATGGTACAAGAGTATTAGGAGAAATAGTAAATGTCATAGCTGATGAAAAAGTTTTAGACGAAAATGGAAAAGTTGATCCAACAAAATTAAATGCATTTGTATTTGATCAATATCAAAACGGATATTATAAAATAGGAGAAAAAGTTGGTAAAGCATGGGATAATGGAGAAAAGTTTATGAAAAAATAAATTATACAAAAGTTAAGAAAAATGCTTGTTAAAGATTTATAAACTAAAAAATAGAAAACAGATTACGAAAATTAAGTTATAAAAATTAAAGTAGCAATATATAAATAAATAATAGGGGTGCTAATTTTACTAATAAATGAGACAAGGAGGTTAGGGCATGAAAAAGAGCAAGAAAAAGAAGAAGAGTAATAAGAAATATAATAAAAAGCACAATAAAGCAAAATTAAATAAAAAGAAAATACATAAAAAATCTAAAAATAGCACTTCGAAGAAAAAAGGAAAGAAAACACACAAAAAAAATAAAAAGAATATTTCTATACAAGCATCAGGAAAAGGAAAAAACGTATTAGCAGATAATCAAACTCAAAAGGCAGAAAACAATAATGAAGATAAAATAAAAAATAATGCTAAGGCAAATAGTGGTGTAGAAGATAAAGAAAAATCGTTAGCAGAAACAGCTGAAAATAAAAAACACGATAAATGGAGAAAAGTAACTAAGAACAAAAAGAAGAGTAAAAATAAAAGTAAAAATCAAGAAAAAGAAAAAAATAAAAATTCAGTTCCAAAAAAAGAAAAGAAGAAAAGTAGAGAACAAAATGAAGAAGATAGTGTAAACAAAAAATCTGAAAAAGAAAAAAAGCTAAAAGAAAAGTCAGAAAATAATAATAAAAAAGAAAGAAAAAAGCAAAACAAAGAGAAGGACGAAAAGAAGAAAAATAAACGAAAAAAACATAGAATATTAAAATTTTTCTTAATACTAATTATCTTAGGGCTATTATTATGTATAGCAGGAATTTGGATTTTTGCGGGTCTAATATTTGGATGGTTTGGAAATAATATAGATATAAGCAAAGAAGATTTACAAATAAAAGTATCTAATTCTGTTATTGTAGATAAAAATGGTGAAATACTTGCAGATTTAAGTGGTGATGAAAAAAGAAAAATCATAACTTTAGAAGATATGGCTGATTATTTACCAAAAGCTTATGTAGCAATAGAAGATGAAAGATTTTATGAACATAAAGGAATTGATATAAAAAGAACTGTAGGAGCGATTGCAAATACTTTGGTATATGGAGAAAGCAGTTATGGAGGAAGTACAATCACACAGCAATTGGTAAAAAATATAACAAATGATAATGAAAGTACAGGAATAGAAGGAATAAAAAGAAAAGTAAGAGAATGGTCAAGAGCATATCAAGTAGAAACAATGATTTCAAAAGATCAAATACTAGAATTATATTTAAATATATTATTTGTTGGAGCAAATAATTTACATGGAGTAGAACTTGGTGCAGAATACTATTTTAATAAAAGTGCAAAAGATTTGGATTTAGCAGAATGTGCTTTTATGGCAGGAATTAATCATTCTCCAAATGCGTACAACCCATATAATACAGCAGTAGATAATTCAGAAAAAATAAAAAATAGAACATTAACTGTCTTAAATAAAATGAAAGAATTAGGATATATAACAAATGAAGAAGAATATAATAATGCAGTTGCTAAAGTACAAGCCGGTTTAACATTTGGAACAGGAAATATTAATGAAGGAACTATATATTCATATCATACAGATGCTGTTATTTCGCAAGTAGTAGAGCAGGTAATGGAAGAAAAAGGATTGACAGAGCAAATGGCAAGAAATTATGTGTATAGCAGTGGTCTTACAATATATTCTACAGTTGATACAGCAATCCAAAATAGAGTAGAAGAAGAGTATTTAAAAACAACATATATAAGAAAAGGTAATAGAAGAAATAGTGATGGAACATTGTTAAATGAACATACACAATCAGGAATGGCAATTATTGATTATAAAACAGGAAATGTAGTTGCAGTAGCTGGAGGATTAGGAGAAAAAACAGAATCAGGTTGGAATAGGGCAACACAAATGCAAAAACAAACAGGTTCTAGTATGAAACCATTAGCTGTTGTAGCTCCAGGATTGGAAGAGAAAATAATTACAGCAGCGACAGTATATAATGATAGTAGAACAAGATTTGGTAAAAATTATGAACCAAAAAACTATAATGGATTTAAAGGACTTATTAATATAAGAAGTTTTATAAAAACATCTCAAAATATACCAGCTGTTAAGATTATGACAGAATTAACACCAGAAAAATCATTACAATATTTAGAGAATATGGGAATAACATCACTTAATCCAAATACAGATAGCGTGTTGAGTTTAGCTCTTGGAGGAGTGACAAGTGGAGTGAGTCCATTAGAAATGGCGGCAGCATATGGAACTATTGCAAATGATGGAGTATATATAACGCCAACTTTTTATACAAAAGTAGAAGATTCAGCAGGTAATGTGGTATTAACGCCAAAACAAGAAAATAGAAGAGTTATTTCAGAGCAAAATGCATATATAGCTAAAACAATTATACAAGAACCAGTAAAAGCAGGAGGTACTGCAACATATTGTGCAATCCAAGAAATGGATGTAGCAGCAAAAACAGGTACTACAGATAATAGTTATGATAGATGGCTTTGTGGATTTACACCATATTATGTAGCAGCTACTTGGTATGGATATGATAATAGTGAGACTGTATATTATAGTGGAAATCCAGCTGGAACAATTTGGGATGCTATTATGACAGATATTCATGCAGGATTACCTAGTGCAACATTTACAAGACCAGAAGGAATTGTGGAAGCAAAAGTATGTAGAACAACAGGTTGTTTAGCAACAAGTAGATGTACAGATACATATACAGAGATATTTACACAAGATAATATGCCAGGTGAGTGTCAGGGTCATAGAGTAATACCAAAAGAAACTTTAAATTTGTGGACTTCATTGAATTAATTTGATTATCCCAAAGTTATATTATATATAGCTTTGGGAGTTACTATTCACGGTCTAAAACTATTTAGAGTTTTGTGATATATATTATATTCTGCGCTATCCCAACACTTTACATACTGTAGATAAATCAATTCTTCCAAAGTCATCATTGATTTATTAACAGTATGTATCGTGTCGGTCCCCCCGACCCCCGCTTAGAATATAATATATATCACATTATCTAGTAATAGTTGTGAACAGTAACCTTTGGGATTTTAGATAACAAAAAATTTTAAAAAACTATTAACTTAGAGCTGACTCCAAGTGATATATAATAAATAAAAAGGAGGCTTTTTATGCAAATATCAGAAGTTGCTAAAAAATTTGGGATGACACCAGACACATTAAGATATTATGAGAAAGAAGAACTAATTGGACCAATAGAAAAAGGGAAAAATGGAATTAGGAATTATACTGAAAAAGATATGCAAAGAATTCAATTTGTAAAATGCATGAGAGCAGCAGGATTGGAAATTAGTTTTTTGAAAAGATATATTAAATTATTAGATGAAGGCGATAACACCATAAAAGAAAGAAAAGAAATTTTAGTAGAACAAAGAAGAATATTAAAAGAAAAACTTGATGCTATGCAAGAAGCATATGATAAATTAAATATGAAAATTGATTTATGTGATAAATTTAGCCTTAGAAGTTCCGGGAGAGAAAATAAATAATGAATGGTGCGAAACCTGTAATTGATGAGGAATATAACAAATTAAAATAATTTAAGGACAGCAACAGAGCTGTCCTTTTTACTAGGCGATTTTTTTTGTTACATAAAATATTTTTCACCAAATGCCGCAATGCAATAATCTTTGAAAGCATCGGCAAATTGTTGATCAAATTCGTTTTCTACTATTATAACCAGATATTTAAGATTTTTATATATTTGATTATATTTTGGGCGAAGCTTTACAGGAAGGTCGGTATTTCCTGAAATATGAGAAACACCTTGTTTAATGTCATATAGACAAAAGTCTATGGCTATTGTCAATTTTGCTGGATTAAAATTTTCTTCTTCTAGATACTTAAATTTTATTATATTTACTAAGTACTTTGTAAATACAATTATTTCATCAGGTATATCTATATTAATATTTTCTATCCCAGAAAGAAGTTTTTGACTAACGGTTTCATAAGTTTCCTTTTTCATGCTAATTATCCTTTCCGTTTTATAAGATTGTCTAGATGTAAGATAATAAATATATAATTTATATGAAATAGTAAGGACAGCAACAAAGCTGTCCTTACTGATCTAGACGATGTTAATTGTTACATTATTTACTGTCTGTATCTGGATAAGATTTTATGCACCAAATACAATAACGAATAAGCCTCTGAATTGATCAGAGAATTCGGTATCATTGAAAGTTTCTACTACCTTTAAGAAGTAGCCAAGATTTTTAATAATTTCTTCTCTTTTTCCATACAGGTCTGGAGGAAAAGAGGCTCTTGGAACTGAATAATTGACATTCTCTAAAGTGTGTTTAGAAGATGCCAACTGTAGCAAACTTTCGGTTTGTATGTTGTCATTTAAGACAATATACAATAAGTGAACTAAATCCAAAGGACTTAATTTTTTAGTATCGCCTACAGTTACGGCGATAAAGTCAACAAACTGTTTTAACTCATCGTTTTGCGTTGGAACATTTTCTATACCATTCCGAAGTTGACGTGCGACATTAGAAATTCTTTTCATCATTGCTTTAATCTCCTTTTAGTTTTTTGTATCGCCTAGTATATATATTAATAGCCAATATTGACTATAAACAATATTATACTATATTTATGTTAATAATGCAATAGTTATATATAAAATTTTTGCATGTTACAATTCACAGTCTAAAGACATTTAAAGATTTGTGATATATATCACATCATCCAGTAATAGCTGTGAACTATAACATGAATCGTAACTATAAAAAAATCGAAATAAAAGTATTGCAATATATCTTTTTTTTGATATAATAATATCAGTAAAAAGATGAGGAGAGAAAAATGAGAAAATATTTAGAAAAAAGTAGTAACTTAATAGAAGTTTTAAATATTGTAAACACAGGGATTTTCTCTTCATTTATGTTTTTTTGTATTTATTTTAAATAAGGACTTTTGTTCTTATTTTTTTTGATGTTTAATTAAAAAGTAGAAAAAAACAAATACTAATAAAGGAAGGTTATAAAATGAAAGGATTTAACAAAAAGATTGTCCTAGAAGATGGAGAGGAATATTTAGGATATGGCTTTGGTAGTGATAAAGAAGTAATATGTGAAATTGTATTTAATACATCAATGGTAGGATATCAAGAAATAATTTCAGATCCATCATATACATATCAAATGGTAGTTATGACATATCCGTTAATTGGAAATTATGGCATAACAGACGAAGATTACGAAACAAAACAACCTACTATCGGAGGAATAATTGTAAGAGAATATAATGATTTGCCAAGTAATTTTAGATATACTAAAACATTATCAGAATATTTAGAAGAAAATAATATCCCAGGAATATCAGGGATTGATACAAGAAAATTAACAAGAAGTATTCGAGATAAAGGAAGTAGAAAAGTAATTATTACTGATATAAATACAAGTAAGAAAGATGCTTTAGAAAAATTAAAAAAATATGAAATGCCAAAAGATGCGGTATCAAAAGTAAGTTGTAAAAAGAAATGGTATTCAAGGACTTCAAATTATAAATATAATGTTGTAGCAATAGATTGTGGGATTAAATTAAACATTATAAGAAGTTTAAATAAAAGAAGATGTAATGTAACAATTGTACCATATAATACAACTGCAAAAGAAATTGAAAAATTAAAACCAGATGGAATATTTTTATCAAATGGACCAGGAAATCCAGAAGACGTAACAGAAGTAATACAACTTGTAAAAGAATTAAGAGGAAAATATCCGATTTTTGGAATATGTATGGGACATCAAATGATTAGTTTGGCATATGGAGCTAAAACATATAAATTAAAATTTGGACATAGAGGAGGAAACCATCCAGTATTAAACTTAGAAACTGATAAAATAGAAATTACAAGCCAAAATCATAGTTATGCAGTAGATGAAGAAAGTTTGAAAAAAACAGCTTTAAAAGTAACACATAGAAATATATTAGATAATACAATCGAAGGTGTAGAGTGTAAAAAAGATAAAGTATTTAGTGTACAATATCATCCAGAAAGTGCACCAGGTCCACAAGATAGCGGATATTTATTCGATAAGTTTATTAAAAGTATGAGTGAAAGATAAACCAGTATCTTGCGTCGTTAAACTTCGATTTGAACTTAAAGCTAAAGCTTACTGAGGCTATAACAAGCTCTTTTTCAAACTTAATAAAAAATAGTAGAATTCTTAAAATAAATAAAATGAAGGGAAAGTGAAAAAATGCCAAAAAGAAAAGATATAAAAACAGTATTAGTAATTGGCTCAGGCCCAATTGTTATAGGGCAAGCAGCAGAATTTGACTATGCTGGAACACAAGCATGTCTAGCATTAAAAGAAGAAGGATATAAAGTCATATTAGTAAATTCAAATCCAGCAACTATTATGACAGATACAGCGATTGCAGATAAAGTATATATGGAACCATTAACATTAGAATATGTTGCAAAAATTATAAGATATGAAAGACCTGATGCTATTCTTCCAGGAATTGGAGGACAAACTGGGCTGAACATAGCAATGCAACTATATAAAAAAGGAGTTTTGCAAGAGTGTCAAGTAGAACTTTTAGGAACAAGCAGTGAAAGTATTGAAAGAGCGGAAGATAGAGAAAAATTTAAAGAACTATGTAAAGAATTAGGAGAGCCAGTATTAGAATCTATCATTGCAGAATCTGAAGAAGAGGGAATACAGGCTGCTAATAAAATTGGCTATCCAGTTGTTTTAAGGCCAGCATTTACTTTAGGAGGAACAGGTGGAGGATTTGCTGATAATGAACGTGAATTGAAAGAATTGATTAAACATGCATTAAAACTTTCACCAGTGGGGCAAGTATTAGTAGAAAAAAGTATTAAGGGATATAAAGAAATTGAATACGAAGTTATTAGAGATAGCAATGATACAGCAATAACTGTATGTAATATGGAAAATTTAGATCCAGTTGGAATACATACAGGGGATTCTATTGTAGTAGCACCAAGTCAAACATTAACTAATAAAGAATATCAATTATTAAGAGATAGTAGTCTAAAGATTATTAGAGCTCTAAAAATAGAGGGAGGATGCAATGTACAATTTGCTTTAGATCCTCATTCATTTAAATATTATTTAATAGAGGTAAATCCAAGAGTTTCTCGTTCATCAGCTTTGGCGTCAAAGGCTAGTGGTTACCCTATTGCAAGAGTTTCAGCTAAAATTGCGGTGGGAATGAGATTAGATGAAATACAATTAGCTAATACACCAGCAAGTTTCGAACCAGCATTAGACTATATAGTTTGTAAAATGCCAAGGTTTCCATTTGATAAATTCACAAATGCTTCTAACAAATTGAGTACACAAATGAAAGCAACAGGAGAGGTTATGAGTGTAGGAAGAACTTTTGAAGAAAGTTTATTAAAAGCAGTGAGGTCATTAGAAACAGGGGTATGCCATATTCATCATAAGAAATTTGATAAAATGGAAACAGAAAATATGATGGAATATATAAAAGATGGAACAGATGACAGATTATATGCTATTGCTGAATTAATTAGAAGAAATATAGATTTAGGTTTAATATATAATATTACAAAAATTGATATGTTTTTCTTAGAGAAAATTAGAAATATAGTTGAGATGGAAAATGTGTTAGCACAAAATATGGGAAACATAGAGATTCTAAAAAAAGTAAAGAAAATGGGATTTAGTGATAAATATATTGCAAAAGTATGGAAGAAAAAAGAGGCAGACATCTATACATTAAGGAAAAAGAATAATATTTTTCCAGTATATAAAATGATAGATACATGTAGTAGCGAATTTGAAAGTTATGTGCCATATTTTTATTCTACATATGAAGAAGAAAATGAATCTATTGTAAGCGATAAGAAAAAAATCATTGTTTTAGGCGCAGGACCAATCAGGATAGGCCAAGGAGTAGAGTTTGATTATTCAACTGTACATGCAGTAAAAACAATAAAAGAAGCTGGGTATGAAGCTATTATTATTAATAATAATCCAGAAACAGTGTCAACAGATTATACAACAAGTGATAAACTCTATTTTGAACCTTTAACAATAGAAGATGTAATGAATGTAATCAATCTAGAAAATCCAGAGGGTGTAATTGCATCATTAGGTGGACAAACGGCAATTAATTTAGCAGAGCCACTTTCAGAATTAGGAGTAAAATTGATTGGTACAGATGTTAATGCAATTGAAAAAGCAGAAAATAGAGATGCTTTTGAAAGGGTCATGAAAAAATTAAATTTATTACAACCTAAAGGTGAAGCAGTAACTAATATAGAAGATGGTATAAAAGTTGCAAAGGAAATAGGATATCCTGTATTAGTAAGACCAAGTTATGTGTTAGGTGGTAGAGCAATGCAAATTGTTTCTAATCAAAAAGCTTTAGAAAAGTATTTAAAAACGGCAGTTGAAATTAATACAAAACAACCTGTACTGGTAGATAAATATATAACAGGAAAAGAGTTAGAAGTTGATGGTGTATGTGACGGAAAAGATGTTTTTGTACCTGGAATAATGGAACATGTTGAAAAAACAGGAATACATTCAGGAGATAGTATTAGTGTTTATCCAACTTTTAGTGTTAGTCAAAAAGTAAAAGATACTATATTAGACTATACAGTAAAACTAGGGTTAGGTATTGGAATTGTTGGATTATACAATATTCAATTTATTGTTGATAAAAACGAAGATGTATATGTTATAGAAGTAAATCCAAGGTCATCAAGAACTGTACCGTTTATATCAAAATCTACAGGATATTCTTTGGCAGATATAGGAACACTAGTTATGTTAGGAAAATCTTTAAAAGAACAGGGAATAAATGTTGTGTATCCACAAGAAAAAGAAAAATGGTATGTAAAAGCACCGGCGTTTTCATTTTCAAAATTATCGGGATTAGATGCTAGTCTTTCTCCTGAAATGAAATCAACAGGAGAAGCAATAGGATATGATAAAAAATTAACAAGAGCATTATATAAAGCACTCCAATCTTCAGGAATTAAAGTATCAAATTATGGAACTATATTTGTTACAATAGCAGATAAGGATAAGGAAGAAGCTTTACCATTAATCAAAAGATTCTATAATTTAGGATTTAACATAGAAGCGACAAAAGGAACTGCTAAATTCTTAAAAGAACATGGAATAAGGACAAGAGTAAAAAAGAAAATTAGTGAAGGCAGTGAAGAGATTTTAGAATCTTTAAGAAAAGGATATGTAAGTTATGTGATTAACACAAGAAATATTGATTCGATACATCAAGAAACGGATGGAAGTTTAATTAGAAGATGTGCATCAGAAAATAATGTAGCAATGTTTACAGCATTAGATACTGTTAGAGTTTTACTTGATGTGTTAGAAGAAATAACGCTTGGAATATCAACAATAGATGGATAGAAAAGATAAACTTTTATTTCAAATATTGTTATGAAATAATTTTAATATGAATTTAAGAAACAAAAGAAAGAGAGGAATAGTATGAAAAAAATTGAGAAAAACAAAGGAATTACATTAATAGCATTAATAGTTACAATAATAGTTTTATTAATATTAGCTGGAGTAACAATTTCAACATTGACTGGAGAAAGTGGAATAATGATAAAAGCCAGCAATGCCAAAAAAGAAACTGCAAAAGCTAATGCAGAAGAAAGAGTAAGAATAGAAGTATTAGGTAGTTGTGATGAAAGTGGTAATGTTAATATAGAAAAGTTAAACGAAAATTTAAGAAAAATAGAAAATTTGAAATATGAAGGGGAAAACTTATCGGAAGATAATGTTATTGAAGAATTACCAGCAACTGTGAGCGTGGATGGATATGATATAGTAATTGTAAGTCCAATAAAGGTAACAGAATA
>CALYAB010000009.1 GCA_944393395.1 uncultured Clostridia bacterium | reverse complement strand
ATTTTTTCTCTAATTCATCTTCTGAAAAAATCTGTACTGATTTTCTTTTAATTAATTCTAATTCTCTCATATTTTTTTACTCCTTTAATTCTTATTTTTTTAATTACCTTAAAATTGGCAATATTAACCTTCAACTTATAATAGCCATCATCTTTCAAGGCAAACCACCTCCTTAAAAAGCAAAAAAGCCAAATCACCTTATTTAAAGGACGATTTGACTCGTGTTACCACCTTTATTCATAATATATAGCTATCTATATATTACCTCATTACAGCTTATTCGTAGCCCCCCGTTAGTTACTATAAGAATTGTAATTCATAATTTTATATACTAATAGTTTACACCAACCACTATCTCTCTTATTTTGTAACTATAAAATTACTACTTTGTTTCTTTTTAAATCATAACTAAATTCAATTATTTTTTATCTGGCATATACAATTCGCCATATTGTGAAATACTTTTTAAAAATCCACTCGGTTTTTACTTAATTATGATAATATTATAACATAGTTTTTATAAAAAACCTATATTTTTTTAGCTATTTCTTCTAAGTAAAATTCTTTTATTAGTGTATTATTTTTTCTATATTACTTATATTATATAGAGGTATATTGGTAATCCAGTCATTTTCTTTATAATCAGACATTGAAGTTCTAACATTATATTTTGTCTTATATTTTTCTGCCAATATTTTCAGACTTTTTGATTGTAAATTTTCTTCTGCCTTAACTTCAATAGGTACTATTTCGTTTTTACATTGTATAACAAAATCAACTTCTGCTTGCCCTGCATTATTTGACCAATAAGTTATTGGAACATTATAATTAGATTTAATTTCTCCTAATACATATTGTTCAGTTAATGAACCTTTATACTCTATAAAAATTTTATTACCTTCTAAAATTGTTTGAATATTCAAATTGTTTTTTGTAGCAAGAAGTCCTACATCAAGAAAATATAATTTAAATGCACTATAATCAATATAACCATCTAATGGAATTTTACAAGTGGTTACTCTATTAATTTTATACATTAAGCCACTATCAACTAACCAATTTATAGCGTTTTTATACTCCGATGCTCTTGCACTTGGCTTTAAAGCTCCATATATGAACTTTTTATTTTCACGTGCTAGTTGTGTATTAAAATTATTCCATATCTGTATTACTTTAGGTAAATCTTGTTCAGGTACATGCTTTGAAAAATCCTTTTCATATGCTAGAAGTATTTCATCTTGAATCTTTCTAACTCTATTATAATCTTTATAATTTACATATGATTCTACAACTTCTGGCATACCACCAATGTAATAATACTCTTTTAATAAACTTTTATATTTATCAGAAAATACTTTTATCATATTTATATCATTTTTTTCAATGACTTTTTATGTATTGTTTACATTTTTTCGAACCACTTTTGTGTAACTTTTTACATTTTTTTAAACGACTTTTATATATTTGCACTACGTTAGCTTTTGATTTTTTTGTAAGTTTCTAAATTTAGACCAATAACTGTATAAAATAGATTACTCTTGACACTAATAACATTACTACTACTTTTATTTAACTTTTAACTTTTCTAAAAATTTAGCTACACCATCCTCATCATTAGTTTCAGTAATTTCATCAGCGAGATCTTTTATATCTTCAGTTGCATTTCCCATTGCGACACTATGTCCGTACTACTTTAAACATTGACAAATCATTATAGCTATCGCCAATTGCTACGCTATCTTTTAAATCAATTTTCAAGTATTTGCATAATCTTTTTATTGCATTTCCCTTACTTGTATTTTCTAGTGCTACATCAAAAAACAATGAGGCCTCTGTTTGAATATTTTCTTGCAATAATGCTTTAGATAAATTAATAATTTTTAATCCATTCTTTTTTTCTACTTCACATTTTGCTTTTTTGATTTTTTCAAGATCTTTTCCTACAAAAACGCACTGCACAGAAGTATTATTTCTCACGAACTCCTCGATAGGTTGTTCTAGCATTATATCTTCATTATTTGATGGATAATTTGCTACTCTATTATCTCTTGAATTCATTACAAATTGAAGTTTATATTTTTTTGCAATATTATATAAATATATAATTGTTTGCGGATCTAAATTATTTTCATAAATTATCTCTTTATTTTTATAGTCAAAAATTTCTCCACCATTTGATGATATTATGTAACTACTAGCAAAAGCTTCTGTACTTACATTTTCAGTATATTTTCTATATCTACCTGAAGATATAACTACATGAATACCTTTTTCCACCAATGCTTTTATTGCTCTTTTTGTTCTTTCAGTTGTTTCTTTTTTGCTGTTTCTTAGTGTTCCATCTATATCTACGAAAATTATCTTATACATTTATATCAAACCTTTCTATATTATATATTTCTTTAAAACTATATTTTTTTCACCAGGCAATAAATCTTTCTTCTCTTTATTTTTTATTTAAATTATCATATTGCTAAGTTATTGTCAACTAAGTAACAGCAGACTTTCTAATTTAGATATATTTTTAATTCAAAAAAAGTATAAAGATTTTTCATGAAATATTTTTTATATTATAGTAAATATAATTTATATATAATATAAAGAAGGCCTATACAAAGACCTTCCTTTGAATTTTTATTGGAAATGTGTGTTTATGCTTTTTTCAAATCCCCAATGATTTACTCTAAATAAATTTTTACCTTCAAATATTCCTACCTCTTTTGAATCAGTTTGTTTAACTACTTCAGCTGCAAAATCACATTGAGCTTGAGTGCTTCCATGGTTAATTATAACCATTCTTTTATTTTCAAACTTTTTCAAAAGTTTTATTAGAGCATCTTGTTTAGCATGAGCCGAATATTCTGAAGTACAATATACTTCTGCGTTTTTTGGAATCATCCGTCCATTAAATTTGATACATTCGCCATCTGGTGTATTCATTATCTGATATCCTTTAGAATTTTCAGATAAATATCCCATAAAATGAATTATTGCATTTTTCTTTGGCAAATACTCTGGTAAGAATACTTGTGCTGGTCCGTTTGTGCCCATTCCTGATGAAGTAAATATCAGTTTTGGATTTTTATCAAGCAATATAGTTTTTATTGAATTACTATCAATATAATGAAAGTTTTCAGGAAGAAAATCCCTCATATCTTTCTTTATCCTAAATATATCTGGATTTCTGAGTAAAATGTTAGTATTTTTATATGCTAATTTACCAGCAAGATATATAGGAATATCTGTAGATAATTCTCCTTCACTTTGCCATGTTTTTGCTTCGTATAATCCCTCCTGTGCTCTTCCTAATGAAAAAACAGGTGCAATTTCTGTTTTTCCTTGATTTAATGAAGATAACGAGTTTTTCTTAAATATTTTTTCTACATCACTGGATTTCATATTTCCATATGTTGACTCTATAACAATAGTTATAGGAAGTCGGGTTACCCATTTAGGTAATGGATCTACTTTAAAAAAGGTATTATGGTCATTATAATCTCCTGTAAAGAAAAGATTTATATCCTCTTCTCCTTCATAAGATATTCGGACCAAAATCATAGCTGCACCAAAAAGATGTCCATTCATAAAAAACATAATTTTAATATGTTCATCTACCTGTATAGATCGTTCGAAATCCACTGGTTCTAAAAGTTCTTTGGTTCTTCTTACGTCATCATAGTTATATATTGCCTTTTCTTTTTTACCAAATAATTTCTCTCTTTCTCTTAATATTTTGTAACTATCTTTTAATGCAGGCATAATTAAGAGATTTGTCCCCTTAGTAAGATAAATTTTTTTATTAAACCCCTTCTTTACTAGAAATGGTAACCGGCCAGTATGATCAATATGGCTATGTGTTACTAGCATAAAAGCTAATTCCTCTGGGTTAAATGGTATCTTCTTATTTAACGAAGTATATTTTTCTTCCTGAAACATACCAAAATCTACACCAAATTTTGTTCTTTTACCATTAGGATATCTTACACTGACTAAGATACTACTGCCTGTAACTTCTGGATGAAAAGCCATTAAATCAGCATGTAAATTTCCCATAAAATTCTCCTTTCATTTTGATAGATTAAATATGTTAATCTATGAACTCTACTACTTATATCTCTTATATTTTACTACTTTAGCTAACATTATGTCAATTCTTTTTTGCTTTTATCGTATATTTTCTACATTTTCACTCTACATGGATTTCCAAATGCTAATGTATTTGATGGAATATCTTTGGTTACTACACTTCCAGCCCCTATTGTAACATTATCACCAATTGTTACTCCTGGTAAAACTGTTACATTTCCACCAATCCATACATTATTTCCTATTTTTATTGGCTTTCCATATTCTAATCCTTGATTTCTTGTTTTTACATCAAGTGGATGTCCTGCTGTATAAAATCCACAATTTGGTCCAATAAATACATTATCCCCAAAATCAACTCTAGCAACATCTAAAATAACACAATTGTGATTCACATAGAAATTTTCTCCAACATGTGTATTATATCCATAATCGCAATAAAAATTTGACTCTACTTGTATATTATCACCAGTGCTTCCTAAGATTCTTTTAATGAAAGCTTGTCTTTCTTCCATTTTATCTGGAGCTATATTATTATATTCATAGCATAATAACTTAGCCTTTCTTATTTCCATTAGCATTTCTTTATCATTAATTAAGTTATATAATTCACCTTTATCTCTTTTCTCTTTTTCTGTCATTTTCTTTCCTCCTTGTTTCCTATATATTATTCCTTATATTATCAAAATTATTAAGTGATTTCAATAAATTGCATAAAACTATTCAACACAAAACGAAAGTTATATTACAATAGTTAATAATTAAAATATTATAATATAACTTTCGGCTTAATTAAATAATCTTTTTATTTTAATTGACTTATATATTCATTATATTGATCACTCAAAGATTCATCGCTAAAAACAATATTCTCTCCTTGAATTTCCCATTTCCCTTTATTTTCTGAAAGGAAGTTAATAACTTGTGTTTCTATATCTAACACTTGTGTTGCTTCATTTAATGACTCTTCTATTTCTTTATTATTTTCATCTAATGCTGTATCTTCTGATAATGCAATTTCTTTATATAAATCTATATAATATTCATCCAAGTTCTTATTTTCTATATAAGACATTGCTTTTTCGTTTGTCAATAATTCTAAAACTTCATTTTTATATTTTTCAAGATTGTTTTTAGATTGCTCTAAAAATTGTTTTGTTTCTACAAAATCCGGGCCATCTTCTGTATAATTCTCAGGTGTTAATGCATTTACAATCTTTTCATCATTTAAAATATTAGATATATTTACTGATACATTTACTACATCTGATAAATATTCTTTCATAGCTTTTTCTAAAACTCCATAGTCTCCCGTTGTTTTTAATTCTCTTATTCTTTGGTCAATCTGGTCTAAGTCAATATTCTCTGCACGAGTTAAATTTTCGAATTCCAACATTTCTTGTCTTAAAATATCTTCTTGTTTAAAATCTTTAAAGACTAAAATTCCTATTCCTACAATAATTACTAGTAAGATTGCTATAACAATCCATATAACTGTTTTTTTCATTACTTATCCTCCCCTTATTTTCAATCCTAGAACGCACGCCAAAACGTTCTGATTATAATATTTTTTAAAATTTAATATTAATCAACTTTCACCCCTTTCGTTTCAATAGCTTTAAGATTTTTGGAACATTTTGGCGTGTCCCCAATGCTCCATTTTCTTAATTTGCCTTTATATATAATAGTATAATTTTCTATGTTTTTAAAATCCTCTGGTCTTACAATTTTAGGTAAGTTAGTCTTTATATCTCCTCTTTCCAAAATGTATTTTACAAATTCAGCACAATAAAATGATTGGTTTAATTGTATTTTTTTATGAAACCCAACTGCCAATAATCCTATCACATTAAAACTGTATTCTTTTTTATGTTCTTCAAATTTTATTATTTCATTTTTTATTTGTATATATTGTTGTTGCGTTACATCTAAAGCATATATTAAAGCTTCTGTTTTTTTAAATCTTTTAAAAGTTCCTATTTTTATTCCTTCATGTACAAATCCTCCATATAGTGGATTATATGGATTTAATCTTCCAAAACTATACATTTGATCTAATTTTTCGTCTAATGATATTGATACATGTGAAAATTCATCTTTAGTCCATGCTTTTATAAGTCTTGAAAGTAGTGTACCTGTATGTGTTAATACTATATATATTTTTTCCATGGATGTTCTCCTTAATTTTATTAACACTATTATATCATAACAATTAAAAAAATCTATTAATTTTTTATTAATTTCTGAAATTATTGGTCACTAGATAATAGTTTGTAAATAATATAATCCAGAATCATTGTAACAACTATTTTCTCATTCTTAAACTATTTAAAGTAACAGTCACACTACTTATTGTCATGCTAAAAGCTGCCATCATTGGATTCATAGTTATTCCTAATGGGATCAAAATTCCTGTTGCAATTGGAATCATACAAATATTATAAAAAAATGCCCAAAATAAATTTTGTTTTATAATTTTCATTGTTTTTTTACTTATTTCTATTAATGTATTTATTCTATCTAAATTATCTTTCATTAAAACAACATCACTACTATCTATTGCAATATCTGTACCATTTCCAACAGACACACCAATATCAGCTTTTACTAAACTTATACTATCATTTATTCCATCTCCACACATCATTACAAGTCCATTTTGTTTTAATTTTGTTATCTCTTCTGCTTTTTGTTTTGGAACAACACCTGCAATTACTTTTTCTATTCCTAGATTATTTGCTATTGCTTTTGCTGTTTTTTCATTATCTCCTGTTAGCATTACTGTGTTTATATGTTTTTCTTTTATTTTTTTGATAACTTCTTTTGCATTTTCTTTTATAATATCTTTAACTCCAATTAATGCAATTAATTCATTTTCTTTTGCAATAAACAATATACTATTTCCATCATTTTCTAAGGACTCATCATCATTAATTTCATTTTCTTTTATTGTTTTTTCTATATTAATATTATTTTTTAACATTAATTTTTTATTTCCTATTATATATTTCTCTTCATTATATTTTGCTTCTATTCCATATCCTGAAACACTTTTAAATTCTTTTACTTTTGTTGAATCTATTTTTATATTTCTTTCTTTTGCATATCTTACGATTCCTCTTGCGATAGGATGTTCAGAATTATTTTCTATATTAGCTATTGCTTCTATAATCTCCTCCTCATTTGAGTTAGAGTAATTATATATTTTAGATATACTTAAATGTCCTTTTGTTAATGTTCCTGTCTTATCAAATACAATTGTTTTTACTTTATTTGCATTCTCTAAACTCTCACTTGATTTTATTAATATTCCATTTCGACTTGCTAGCCCTGACGCCATAACAATAGCTAAAGGTGTCGCTAATCCTAAACTACATGGACATGCTACTACTAATACAGTTATAAATATATTTATTACAAATGATACCTCCTTCCCTAGTACTAACCATATAATACTAGCTAATATAGCAATTAATATAATAGCAGGCACAAAGTATCCACTAATTTTATCAGCAATTTTAGCAATTGGTGCCTTTGTATTTGTTGCTTCTACTACCAATCTAACAATTTCAGATACTGTAGATTCTTTACCTATCTTTTCAGCTCTGTATTTTACAATACCATCATAATTAATACTTCCAGCAATCACTTTATCTTTTATTGTTTTTTTAACAGGCACACTTTCTCCTGTTATGAATGCTTCATCTATATGTGTAATACCTTCAATAATTTCTCCATCTACCGCGATTTTTTCTCCTGGTTTACATACAACAATATCTCCCTTTTTGATTTCATCTAATGTTACTTCTTTTTGCTTTCCATCTTTTTCTACAATTGCTAAATTTGGAGTAATCATCATTAAATCTTGAATGGCTTCTTTTGTTTTATCTTTGTTTCTTCCTTCTACATATTTTCCTATTTTTATAAAAAAGAGAATAATAACAACAGATTCATAATATAAATTATGCACAGCTTCTTTATTTTCTAAAAATATTTGATATGTATTATAAATACTATATAATAAACTACTTATTACTCCTAATGATACTAGTGTATCCATGTTAGGTGTTTTGTGGATTAAATTTTTATATCCATTTTTAATAATATCTCTCCCTAAAAATATAGCAAATATGCATATTATAAGCTGAAATATGGAAAAATTAATAGGGTTGTGATGCATATCTAAAATTTTAAAAATTGGTAAACCTACCATCTGCCCCATTGAAACATATAAAATAATAATTGCTAATATTGTTAAAAAAATTAGCTTATATTTCTCATTTGTTTTCTTTTTTTCTTCTTTTTCTAATTTATCAATTCCTAAGCTTTCAAATCCTGCTTTTTCTACAAACTTTTCTATTTGTGGAATATCTAAAATTTTTTCATCATATTCAATACTTGCATTGTTCATAACTAAATTTACAGAAGCCTGCTTTATTCCATCTTGCTTATTTAAAAATTTTTCTAATCCACTAGAACAAGCACTACATGTCATTCCATCTATTTTTAATAAAACCTTTTTCATAAATGCCTCCTATTTTATAACTTCAAAACCTGCATCTTCTATTGATTCTTCTAATTTTTCTACAGTTGCTATATTTTCGTCATATTCTATTTTTGCTAGTTTATCTTCTAAACTTACTTCTGCAAAACTTACTCCGTCAACATTACTTAACACTTTAGTTAATCTTTTTGAGCACCCTTCACAGTGCATTCCTTCAACTTTTATTTCTACTTTTTTCATATAAAAAACCTCCTTAGATATTTTATCTCATTTTTTTGAATAAATTCATAATTTCTTCTGTTACTTCTGTATTTCCTTCTTTTATCTGATTTGAAATACATCTTTCTAAATGTTTTTCTAATATTACATTTTCTAAACTTTCTAGAGCTTTATTCACTGCTAACATTTGTGTTAATACATCATCACAATATCTGTCATCTTCTATCATTTGCTTAAGTCCTCTAACTTGCCCTTCAATAATATTTAGCCTTTTAGTTAAGTACTTTTTTTCTTCTTCACTTCTATATGTTTTCTTTTTAGAATCGCAACATTTATTATTCATTTTATCACCTCACAAGGCAATTATATACCCCATAGGGGTATTTGTCAAGTAATAAAATATGGCAAGAAAACTTGCCATGTTTTGTTTACTATTTATATACTAGGAAAGTCATACTGACTTTATAATATATAAAAATATGTTTTACTTATCTAAATAATCTTGAACTTCTTTTATAAATATAGCTCTTGCTATAATATCTAAAACTGCATATATTACAATTACAACACCAACTAATCTAATTGCTAAAGTTGTACTTACTAATACTACAATTCCAGCTATTATCATTAGCATAGAACATATTACAGTTGTTGTCCAAAGTCCTGATTTTACTTGTTTCCATATTAAAGTTGTTTGGAAATTTCTTATACCTGAAACTATAATCCATATTCCTAAGGCTACCCTAAATATTCCAGTTATCACATCAGAGCAAAATAGAACTATTACTCCTAATACTGCTGAAACTAAAGCTATAGTTAAAAGATAATCTTCCCTATCTTCTGAAGTAAAATAATCTACTATTTTTAGAAATCCCATTATAAATAATATCATTCCCAAAAGAATTGATATTACTGACATCATTTCAGTAGGTTTTACTATTAATAACGCTCCAAGCATTACAAATAACATGGATATTACTATATCCGTCCAATTTGTTCTTTTTAAAAATTTTTCAGACATTGTATTTCCCTCTCTTTCTTTTGTATTTTTCTTTACAAATAATATCATAAAATAAATAATTTGTACATATTTTTTGAAAAATTTTGTATTATTTTGTCATTCCTCTTTTTAGTATCTCAATTTGTTTAGATAATTGTTCTTTTCCGAAGTTCTTTTGTAACTTTATCATGGATAACATCTATAAGTTCTGCTCTTAATATACATGTTAATATTTTTAAGATATATTCTATATCTTTATCATTTTTTAAATTTAGATTTTTCGTATCTATATAAAAGTTATCATTGTTTATATTTTTAACCTCTTTGCATTTTTCTCTTTTAAATATATTTATATTTTCACTTCTCAATTTATTTATAATATTTTGAAACAATTTTACTTCTGTTTCATTATAATTTCTATCCACTAAAAAACAATACAAATCTAATGTAGTATCAAAAATATCTCCATCATTTTTAGTTAATAAGGTCTTTATTTCTTTTTTTACATTATCTAAAAATTTTTTTATAATATACTTTAAAGCATCTTCTTTATCTTCAAAATATTGATAAAAACTTCCTCTTGGTATACCTGCCTTTTCTATAATATTACTAACTGAAGCTTTTTCAAAAATGTTTTCACTAAATTCTTTTTTCAATGCTTCTTCTATTTTTTCTCTTTTTTCTTTTTTTAAATTGTAAAATGTAGATTTTGGCATATGATACCTCTCTTTCTGTGCATTTTTGTTTTTTATATATATTAGGAAAGTAAGCATGACTTTCTTTTGAAAATAAAATATAAAATATTTATTTTCACTTTGAGTTGCGTAACTTAAAGTTTCATAGGATTTCCTAATATATAAAAAAATAGCACTTTAAAAGCACTACTTTCCCCTTTAATAATTATGCATCTTTATTGTCTTTTTTAGTTATTACTTCTTTACCATCATAATATCCACAATTTCTACATACTCTATGTGGCATTACTGGTTCGTGACAATGTGGACAACTAGTATATGTTGGTTGTTCTTTTTTCCATGTTGATCTTTTAGCATGTGTTCTTGCCTTTGACCATCTTCTTTTTGGTTGTGCCATCTAAATCCCTCCTTGCTCAAGATATATGTATATATCTATTGTAATTTTTTCAATATTTTAGTCACTATAAAATTATACAAGTATTTTCAAATTTTGTCAACTGTTGCCACAATATTTTTTATATAATTCTTGCACATTTTTCTTCGTCAATGTTTTTTCTATACCATCTTTACTTACTTGAACTAAAAAATCAGTTACTAATTCTTTTATATTTTCATTTATTAACACTTTTTCTCTTTCTTTTTTCCAATATTCTAATTGATATCCTTTTGTCCAATTTTTTCCTTGATATATTAATCCTGCCGCTAATTTATCACATAGCATTTCTGCAAGATATTTATATGGCATTATAGGTGCTTTTTGTGGAGCATTTAAATCTATCCAATATTCGCTATGATGTTTATTTCTTCCTTTATGATGTAACCATGCTTTTGAATATCCTTTTTCTTCTTTGGCTCCCATTATGGGCGAACGAGTACCTTCATAATATCTGATACTTTCCAAAAATTCTGTTGGCGAATATTTTGATAAATCATGCAATAATCCTCTCCATGGTAATCCAATTCTACAACATAATTTAAAAACTAACCATCTATGTCTTGTTATTAAGCAAAAGTGTTTTATTACGTTTTTTAGTAAAATTTTTTCCTTCATTTTCTTCACCTTTTTTAGTCTACTACAATTTTTTTAGAAAATCAATAAATTTTATTTCTTTTTTTGCATAGTATATATAATAGATTGGAGGTATACATATGTGTGGTTTTGTTGGATTTGTAAATTTAAAAGAAAAACTAAATAATAATTCTAAAATAATTTTAGAAAATATGAATAATACTTTGTCTAGGAGAGGTCCTGATGAAGACGGTTATTTTTTATCAGATACAGCTTGTTTAGCTCATAAAAGATTAATCGTAATAGATCCAGATGGTGGAAAACAACCTATGATTGAGCATAAATCTTACGGAGATTATATTATTTGTTATAATGGTCAAATATATAACACTAAAGAAATTAGGGATATCTTAATAAAAAATGGTTTTGAATTTAATGGGCATTGTGATACAGAAGTCATCTTAAAGGGTTATATGCATTTTGGAAATGATATTGTTAATCATTTAAATGGAATTTTTGCTTTTGCAATATGGAATACAAAAAATAACGAACTATTCATGGCACGAGACCATTTCGGTGTTAAACCTTTGTTTTATTCTTTATTTAACAATACTTTGATTTTTGCTTCTGAGATAAAAGCATTATTTGAATATCCGGGAATTGAAAAAATATTAGACAGTCAAGGTATATCAGAATTACTTGGTATCGGTCCTAGCCATACTCCTGGTACAACTATCTTTAAAAATATTTATGAACTAAGGCCTGCTCATTTCGGAGTTTTTAATGAATATGGTTTAAAGATTAAAAGATATTGGAAACTAAAATCAGAAGAACATTTAGACAATTTATCTAAGACACGTGATAAAGTAAGATATCTACTAAAAGATTCTATTGAACGTCAATTAGTCTCAGATGTTCCATTATGTACTTTTTTATCAGGTGGTTTAGATTCAAGTATCATCACAAAATTTGCTGCTGATTATTACGAAGATCAAAAATTGCCACTATTAGATACTTATTCTATAGATTACGTGGATAATGACAAAAATTTTGTCAAAAGCGATTTCCAGCCAAATTCTGATAACTATTATATAAATTTAATGTGTAGAAATCTACATACAAAGCATCATAACATTGTAATTGACACACCTGAACTTGCTTCATATTTATATGATAGTATGATTGCTAGAGATATGCCTGGTATGGCTGATATAGATTCTTCTTTATTATTATTTTGTAAACATGTAAAAAAAGAAAAAACAGTTGCTTTAACTGGCGAATGTGCTGATGAAATTTTTGGAGGATATCCTTGGTTTTTTAGAGAAGATGCTTTAAATAGCGGAACTTTCCCTTGGTCAATTGCTATTGATGAACGACAAAAATTGCTTAACTTAGATATAAGCAAAAAAGTTAATTTAAAAGAATATATAGATTATAGGTATAATGAAAGTCTAGAAGACGTAGAAATTTTAGATACAGATTCTAAAGAAACTGCTGAAAAACGAAAGATTTCTTATTTAACTTTAAATTGGTTTATGCAAACACTTTTAGATCGTTCTGATAGAATGGCTATGTATAACGGATTAGAACTTAGAGTTCCTTTTTGCGATTATCGTTTAGCCCAATATGTATGGAATATTCCTTGGGAGATGAAGTCTTTGAAAGGAAGAGAAAAAGGTTTGCTTAGATATGTTTGTAAAGATTTTTTACCTTCCGAAATTGTGGATAGAAAAAAATCTCCTTATCCTAAAACTCATAATCCTACGTATTTGGCTAAAGTAAAAGATATGTTAACAAATATTATGCAAAATCCAAAGGCTCCTATTAATAGTTTATTGAATAGAGAATATATCTTGGAAATTTTGGATACAAATGGTTCTAGTTTTACTAGACCTTGGTTTGGTCAGCTGATGACTGGGCCTCAACTTATGGCATACCTTTGCCAAGTGAATATGTGGCTTGAGAAGTATGATCCTAAAATTGAGTTGTAAAATGGTTAAGAGGTCGTAACTAGCGACCTCTCTTTTGTAATTATTTAATTACTTTTTCCTATAGGATAAAAATCAGGGCCAATCCCAATAACATAAGTCCAAGTGCTTTATTTTCTTCACCCCGCAAGGCCATGATTCCAGCTATAATAGTTACACATACACATGCAATAACTTTTAGTATAATTATCTCCATATTTTTCCTTTCTGCCATTTGGCTCTCTAATTTTAGTTTACTAGTTACATATTTATTATAAACTGTTCACAAATTAGAACAGGAATTTCTAAAAAATTTTCTTATATTGTAACATATTTTTAACCAGAAAGAAAGAGTAGTAGATAATATTGTATCTACTACTCCTAGGTGTCGTCCGAAGACTTCCACCGCAATCCTTAAATATATTATAATATATATCATTATTATATGCAATATTTTTATATAAACATAACCATAAATAATGGATAATGCTCTATACTCTCTTCGTCTTTGTAAATATTACAATTATTTTCAAATTTCATATACCTTGTTACTGTTTTATAATTTTGTATAATTGATTTCAAAGATTTTGCCTGCTTATTTTTTCCTGACTTAACTTCGATTGCTGTAACTTTTCCACCTATGTTTAATACAAAATCAATTTCTAAAGTGCTTTTTCTTTCAAAATACATTAATTTACTGTGTCTCGTAGCTATTTCTTCAGCACATATATTTTCTAATAGTGCTCCTTGATTAATATATAAATCATCATCTAAAATTGCTTTTTGTGTTCCTTCCTCTAACATAGACACTAATAATCCCGTATCTCTCATATATATTTTAAAACAATTTAATCGTATATTTGATATTAAAGGCAATGCTGGTTCTGATAAATTATAGCAAAAATTAATTATTCCTGCATCTTTTAACCATTCTATTGATGATGCATACTTTCTTTCTCCAACATTTTCTTCATCCTCTTTTATTTCTGAAAACAAAAATTTCTTGTTCTTCTTTGATAATTGTATTGGTATACTATTAAATGTATTTATAATTTTTTGTTTGTTACTAGTTTCAGCAAACTTTACAACATCTAACAAATAATTTTCTACAATGGCTTTTTGAAGAACTAATACTTTTGACAAACTACTTGTTTTTACATATTCATTTACTACATTAGGCATTCCTCCAACTAGCATATACATTTTAAATTGTTCTGCTAGTTGTTTCATTACATATTCATCCATTGGTTTGATATTTTCAAAACAATCCTTTGCATAATTTATAGTTTCCTTTTTAATGCCTATTCCCCATAAAAATTCTTCAAAATCTAATGGATATAAATCTATAACTCTTTCATAACCTACTGGATATGATGTTACTTCTTTATAATATAAACCTAATAATGAACCAGATGAAATTACATCAATTCTTCCATCTAAAGCAAAGCTTTTCAATGCCGTTCTTGCATTTGGACAAGATTGTATTTCATCCAAAAATAAAATCGTTTTATTTGGTACTATATTTACATTTGGAAATGTAACTTCAAGTTTCATTATTAATGTTTTTATATCTAGATTTCCATCAAAAATATTTTTATATTCAGGAGTTAATTCAAAATTTATATAAATATAATTTTCATAATTTTTCTTTGCAAAATCATCAATAATAAATGTTTTTCCAACTTGCCTTGCTCCTCTAATTAATAGGCATGGTTTCTTTTCTTCCTTTTTCCATTCTTCTAATACACTGGTAATTTTTCTTTCTAACATTTTTACCACCTCATAATCATCTTTTCCTTATTATATTATACAATTTTTTGTTAATTTATGCAAGTTTTTATGAGGACTTTCAAGATGTTTTTGCAAGTTTTTATGAGGACTTTTAAGATACTTTTGCAAGTTTTTTTGAGGACTTTTTTATTGTATATAAAAAATTTTTATGTGGTCAAGATGATATATTCTATTTCAGTAATCATATATTACTTTTTAATTTCTTCTATCATTTGTTATAATTTCTTTCAACATATTCTTTTAATATATACCTTTGCCATTCTCTAAATAACTTGTCCTTATATTCTTCTGGATTCACCCATAACACTTTATGGTCTTTTTCTGTATTTTATATTTGGATTTTCTTCTTCTTTTATGTATTTCATTTTAATCCTTCTTTCTTGGTCTATTACATATCTAAGTTCTTAATTCCATAGGGATGGATATATTATTTCATCTTTTCCTTAATTTTAACTAAAGTATTCAAAGCATCAATTGGTGTCAATTCATTTAAATTTATCTTATCTACCTCGTGAGCAATTTCAGCCAATTTATAATTATACATATCAAACTGACCTTCAACCTGCTTTTTATTTTTCTTTTCTTCTTTTTTACCTGTTAAGATATTCTTTCTTTCCAAGGATTTTAAAATTTTATTTGCCTCTTCTGTAACTAATTTTGGAACACCTGCTAATCTAGCAACATGAATACCATAACTTTCATCTGTTCCACCTCTTACAATTTTCCTTAAAAAGATTATATCTTCTCCTTTTTCTTTAACCGCAATAGAATAATTCTTTACGCCCTCTATTTTATCTTCTAATTCTGTAAGTTCATGATAATGTGTAGCAAACAATGTTTTCGCACCACATTTATCTTTATTTGCAATATATTCTGCTACTGCCCAAGCAATAGATAATCCATCATAAGTTGAAGTTCCTCTTCCAATTTCATCTAGTATTACTAAACTATTTTGTGTTGCTTCCTTTAAAATTGTAGCAACTTCCATCATTTCTACCATAAATGTACTTTGGCCCATACTCAAATCATCAGAAGCTCCTACTCTTGTAAAGATTTTATCTACCACTCCAATTTTTGCCTCTTCTGCTGGTACAAAACTTCCAACTTGTGCCATTAAAGTAATTAAAGCAACTTGTCTCATATATGTTGACTTACCTGCCATGTTTGGTCCTGTAATAATAGATAATCTGTTTTCATCTTTATCTAAATATGTATCATTTTCAACAAATTCTCCTGCACCTAACATTTTTTCAATAACAGGATGTCTACCAGCTTTTATATCTATAATTCCAGAATTATCAACTTTTGGCATACAATAATTCATATCTTCTGCAACTTGTGCAAAAGATGATAAGACATCTAATGTAGATACAACAGTCGCAGTTTTTTGTAGCCTTATTATATTTTTTGCAATTTCTTCTCTTATTTTTGTAAATAAATTATATTCTAAAATAACAACTTTTTCTTCTGCTCCTAATATTTGATTTTCTAAATTTTTTAACTCTTCTGTTATATATCTTTCTGCATTTGTTAAAGTTTGTTTTCTAACATATCTATCTGGAACCTGAGATAAATTTGATTTTGTGACTTCAATAAAATATCCAAATACTTTGTTAAATCCAACTTTTAAATTTTTGATTCCAGTCTTTTCTTTTTCATCAGCTTCTAGCTGAATAATCCAATTTTTCCCTTCTGTTGTTGCTGTTTTTAATTTATCTACCTCTTCATCATACCCCATTTTTATGATTCCACCATCTTTTACTGTCATTGGTGGATCTTCTACAATTGATTGCTCTATCAATTCATGAATATCTTCTAATTCGTCTAAGTTGTCATATAAATCTTTTAACATTTCAGATTTACAATTTTCTAATATCTTTTTAACCTCTGGTAATTTTGATAAAGAATTTTTTAATGTGATCATATCTCTTGCATTTGCATTACCATAAGCCATCTTTCCAGCTAATCTTTCAATATCATAAACTTTTTTTAAGTTATCAATAATTTCTCCTCTTAACATTACATCTTCTTTTAATTCTTTTACTGCATTTAATCTTCTATTAATTTCTAAAGTATCAATTAATGGATCATTTAACCATCTTCTTAAATGCCTTCCTCCCATAGAAGTTGACGTTTTATCTAATACCCATAATAATGTTCCTTTTTTTGATTTGTCTCTCATTTTTTCAGTAATTTCTAGATTTCTTCTAGCATTAATATCTAATGACATGTATTTAGATATTTGATAAATAGTAATTTTGTTAATATGATCTAAATTAGTCATTTGTGTTTGTTCTATGTATTCAATTAATGCATTAATACTTGCTACTGCAAAACTTCTTTCTTCTATATTTTCTATTGGCTTTTGATTAGCATCTATCAAATTAAATCTTAATTTTATAATATCTGCCTTGTTTTCAAAAAATTTGTCTTGAAATCTTGTGATATAACAATTAAACCTCTCTCTAATTTTACTCATTTCTTCTGTGCAATCTGCTAGATTTGAGTTAATGACCAACTCTGATGGTGTATATCTTGCGATTTCATCCAATAGTTGAGGGAAATTATTATTGTCTTTGATTTCTGCCGCATAAAATTCTCCTGTTGAAATATCACATACACTGATTCCAAAATAAATGCCTGATTTAAAAATTGACATTATATAATTATTTTTTCTTTCTTCAAGCATATTACTTTCTACTACTGTACCTGGTGTTACAACTCTTATAACTCCTCTTTTTACAATTCCTTTTGTGGTTTTTGGGTCTTCTAATTGCTCACATATTGCTACTTTATATCCTTTTGCAATTAATTTTGAAATATACATTTCTGCCGCATGATGTGGAACTCCTGCCATTGGTGCTCTTTCTTCTTGTCCACAGTCTTTTCCTGTTAGTGTTATTTCTAATTCTCTTGCTGCTGTTATTGCATCATCAAAAAACATTTCGTAAAAGTCTCCTAATCTATAAAATAGGATACAGTCCTTATATTGTTCTTTTGTTTCAAGATATCTTTGCATCATGGGTGAAAATTGTTTGTTTTTGTTTTCTGCCATATTATCTTTCTTCTCCTTTTCTAATTTTATTTTCATCATTTTGTTCTTTTATTTTACTAATCTCTTCTAATATTTCTTCTTCATCTACATTTAAAATTGTTGATATATTTTCTATTGCTTCATTTAGCTCATATCCTTCTTCTAAATATGTCGAAATATATTTTTTTTGTAATCATTTTTATTCCCTTCTTTTAGCATTATAATCTTTTATTTAACAAACTTTTTCCTTAGAATCTATCTATTATTTTATGCTTTACCTTTCAAATACCACATATGTTCAGAAACAATTTTTAAATCTATAATTTGACCTATCAAACTCTTATCACCTTCAAATATAGCTACTTTATTACTATCAGTTCTTCCAGTTAACATTTTCTCATTATTTTTACTAGTACCTTCAACTAATACTTTTTGAATTGTTCCTACGTATTTTTTATTATTTTCTTCTATTTGGCTCTCTACCAAAGCCTTCAATCTATTAAAGCGTTTATGTTTTATATCTTCTGGAATTTGATTTTCCATCTTATCCCCTGGCGTACCTACTCTTCTAGAATATATGAACATATATACTTGTTCAAAATTAACTTTTCTTACCACATCTAAAGTATCTTCAAACTCCTCTTCTGTCTCACCTGGAAAACCAACAATGATATCTGTTGACAAAGTTAAATTTGGTATTTTAGATTTCATTTTTTCAACTAAATTTAAATATTGTTCTTTTGTATATTTTCTATTCATCTCTTTTAAAACTTTTGTATTACCTGCTTGTAATGGCAAATGGACTAGTTTACATACTTTATCACATTTTGCAATTGCATCTATAACATCATCTGTAAAATCTTTTGGGTGTGGTGACACAAATCTAATTCTTTCAATCCCGTCAACTTTGTTTATTGCTTGTAATAATGTTGCAAAAGAATTCACTCCTTCATATTCTTCAAACTCTTTTCCTTTTTCCTTTTCTACTCTTAAATATGAATTTACATTTTGCCCTAATAAAGTGACTTCTTTATATCCTTGTTTTGCCAATTCTTCTACTTCTTTTATAATTTCTTTAGGTTGTCTACTTCTTTCTCTTCCTCTTACATAAGGAACTATACAATATGTACAAAAATTATTGCATCCATTCATAATAGTTACTGATGCTTTTATATTACTATCTCTTTTTATAGGTAAACCTTCATAAATTTCTCCGTCTATATCTAAAACGTCTTCTTGTTTTTTCTTTTCCTTTAATGCTTTATATAAATCCTCTGGGAACCTATACAATGTATGTGTTCCAAATATAATATCAACAAAAGGATATGATTCTTTTATTTTATTTGTTATATGTTTTTCTTGCATCATACAGCCACCAATTGCAATAATTGTGCCATTCTCTTCTTTTCTTCTTTTTAACTCTCCTAATTTTCCAAACAATCTATCTTCAGCATTTTCTCTTACACAACAAGTATTAAATAAATTCAAATCAGCTTCTTGAAAATTATCTGTTCTTATATATCCCATTTTCTCTAACATTCCACAAAGCTTCTCTGAATCATTTTCATTTAATTGACACCCCATTGTTAAAATATTATATTTTAACTTTTTTCCTCTATTTAGTTCTTTTATTTTTTCTATATATTTTTCTTGTATTTTTACTTCATTTTTTGTATCCATAGCTATACCTCCATCATTTGCTTATTTTATTATATTTTAGTAAGTTTTGCAAGAAATTTGTCGCTAAAATCTTTTTTATTATTATTTTTAATGCTATAATATTAATAGAGAAATATTTTAAGGAGGAGGTTTTCGATTGATATGAAAGATTTTGATTCTTTATTAAGAACTAAAAATCCAAAGAGAAAAAGTTACACTAATGTCAAAAAAATATATAAAACTGCCAGAAGTACAAATAAAAACATTTCTTTGGAAAAATTACAAGAATTAAATATAAATGATCTTTTTAAAAAAGATGTTAAAAATAAAATAAATAATGATTTACTATCTTTATGGGGAATGCTTGATATAAAATCTTTTGTTGATGCTTTATCTGGTGATACTATAAATCCATATTTATTAGATACAAAAGAACAATTACCTATAAAGAATTTACCAGACTATACTTATCTTACAGATGCCCAAAGAATTTTAAGTTTAGTTGATATTAAACATATTAAATATTTTGAGTTAGAAGGAATTAGTTTTAATAATGTATTTTTAGTAACATATGAAATTGCAGATAAGGATGAATATTTCAGACCTTATGTAACACTTTTAACTTTAAATGATGATAATGAATTTGTTGAATTTGGATATGGTTATGATACAAATGACAATGGGAATGTTGAGCTTTTCATTTCTTCTTATAACTATCTAGTTTATCTAACTTCAAGAGGAACTATAAATTCTCCTCTTTCTGGAAAAGTAGCCAAACTAAAAGTTGTAAATATTTTAACTTCTGAAGAAATATTAAAATTATATAAAAATGCAATTGATATGGATTAAATTTTTTTACATTATAGGGAATAGCATTTTCTATAATGTAAAAAAAATAAAAGTAGATTTTTTCTACTTTTATGCAAGTCCATATTTTTTCTTGAATCTATCTGCTCTACCACCAACTGTATCTTGTCTTAAATTTCCTGTCCAGAATGGATGGCATTTAGAGCATATGTCTACTTTTATATCTTTTTTTGTTGAACCAACTTCTAAAACATTTCCACATGCACATGTGATTGTTGTTTGGTTATAATTTGGATGTATTCCTTCTTTCATCTATTGTTCACCTCTTTCTTAATTTGAAATAACATGACTGTTTTATATCATAACATATTTTTTTCTAATTTTCAAGTATTAATTTATTTTATTTATTATTTTCTTCATTTTGTTGCTGATCATAAACATATTGGGCTGAAGATAACATTTCACTGTTTAGTGAAAGCTTATTTACTAATTTGCTCATTACATTAAACACACATGCTATGATTAAAATCAGCATACCTATTTTTCTCCAATATTTAGCAATCATATTTTCTCCTCTTTTCTTTTATCTACATATATAATTATATATATTTTTTTGCTAATTGTCAATAATTTTTAAACTTTTGGATACAATAAATTTGGTGATTAAAATGAATAAAAAAATCGGAATACCAATTATAATAGGTTTAATTATATTAATTGGAATTGGTATATATTTTTATGTAAGAAATTCTACTTCTAATAATGACGAAGAAAATAATAATTATGAAGCAAATAAAACATCTGCTGAGGAAAATGTAACAAATAACGAAACAACTAATAATGTACCCCCTACAGAAAACGCAACAACTAATGAAGCAGAAGCCACTCCACCAGCTACTCCCACTCCTACACCACAAGTAGTGGAAGAACAATTAGCTACCTTTTCAACAAAAATTTACTCTAATGACACTAATAGAACTACAAATATGCAAATAACTACCACAACATTAAATGGATATATTGTAAAAAATGGTGCTACTTTTTCTTTTTGTAATACCATTGGTCCTTCTACAAGTAGTAAAGGATACTCAAAGGCTGATATATATGATAATAATGGGAATAAGAAAAAAGGTTATGGCGGAGGAAATTGTCAAGTAAGTAGTACCTTATATAATGCAGTATTGGCAGTACCTACTTTAACAGTAGTTGAAAGACATCCTCATAGTAATCATGTACCTTATGTACCAGATGGAAAAGATGCAGCTGTTGCATATGGTAGCTATGATTTCAAATTTAGAAATGATACAGGAAATGATATCAAAATTTTATCTTCAGTAGCAAATGGTTCAGTAAATATTACTTTAATGACTTTAAAAACCCAATAATAATTTTACGCTTGATTCTTCGTATACAAGGACATAAATTTTGTTTTTTATTAATATCATTTAAAAAGGTGATATTTTGAAAAAAACAAAATTATTTTTTATTAATGGCATTATTTTAACTATTACAGCTTTAGCTATGCGTGGAATTGGTTTAGTTTTTAACATATATGTTGCCAATAAAGTTGGTTCTGAAGCAATTGGTATATTTAGCTTAATTATGTCTGTATACAGTTTTGCAATAACAGTTGCAACTTCTGGTTTAGGTATAGCTTGTACATGTATTGTGTCTGAAGAATTTGCAAAAAAGAACTATATAAATGGTTTAAAGGCCGTAAAAACTTGTATTTTATTTGCAATATTTTTGGGCCTTGCCTCTTCTTTTTTAGTAATTATATTTGCTCCTATAATTTCATCTACATGGTTAAAAAGCTCTGTTTCTGAAATGCCTATTTATTTAATCTCTCTTGGTTTACCACTTATTTCTGTTTCTTCTGTTATAGGAGGATATTTCTCATCTGTGGAAAAGCCTTATAACAGTGCTATTTCGCAAATTTTAGAAACAAGTGTTAAAATTATTGTAAGCATATTTTTACTTTATATAAATAACAATAAAGATGTTGAATCAATCTGCATATCTCTTATTTTAGCTGATGTAATATCAGAAATCTTTTCTTTTAGTTTAAACATTATTTTCTATCTCATTGATAGAAGAAAATACATATCAAAAAGAAGTTTACCAATGCAAATGAAAAGAAAAATTTTTAAAATTGCCTTTCCAATTAGTATCACTTCTTGTATACGTTCTGGGCTTTCTTCTTTGAAACAATTTCTAATTCCTATTAGATTAGAATTATCTGGAGTATCTTATTCCTTAGCAGTTTCTAACTATGGTTTAATCAGTCGGAATGGTTATGCCTGTAATTATGTTTGCAAATGTACTTATTGGCTCCTTTAGTGGGTTATTAGTGCCTGAATTTTCAAGATTACTCGCAGGGAAAAATTATAATAGATTAAAAACTGTCTGTGATACTATTTTTAAAATTACTTTTATTTTTTCTATTTGTGTTACAGCTATATTTATCATTTTTGCAAATGAACTTAGCCTAATGATATATCAATCTATAGAAGCTGGAAAATGGATTAGAATATTATCTCCTCTTATATTTTTTATTTATATTGATAATATAATAGATAATATGTTAAAAGGTATTAATGAACAAGTAAGTGTTATGGTTTGCAATATTATTGATTTATTAGTTACAATTTCAATTATATTTTTTATTGTGCCTATTTTGAGTATGTATGGATATATTTTGAGTATTTTTGTTAGTGAACTCTTAAACTTTACAATTAGCAGTATTCAGCTGAAGAAAAAAATTAATTATTCAATAAATTGGAGAAAATTTATTTTAAGACCTGTTCTTGCTTGCTTAATTTCTTACTTATTTATAAAAATATTAAATATACAATTTTCTTCTTTTTCATTAAGTACGATTATTCAAATCGCTTTATTTGTTCTATTATATTTGTGTTTTATGTTCATATCTGATAGAAAACGTGTTTACAGGAAATTGAAAGAATTTTATTAGGGCTAAAAAATTTTTGAATAAAATGTAGTCAGGTAGAGACTATAAGAATCTCTGCCTGACTTGGTGGCAATTAATAACCTATCATCATAATTTTGCAAACTTATTCCACCCCTGTTGCAATAACTGTAACTACAATTTCATCTTTCAATGACTCATCTGTAATTGTTCCAAACACAACATTGGCATCTTCATTTATTAAATCATTAATTTTTCCAATACCATCATTTATTTCACTTAATGCTAATTCTGAGTTTCCTCTAACATTAAATATAACTCCTTTAGCATTATTTATTTTATTTTCTGTAAGAGCATTATCAATTGCTTGATTAACTGCATCTATCATTCTACCTTCTCCTGATGCCTCTCCTATTCCCATATATGCCATTCCCTTGTATGTTAACATTGTTGTAATATCTGCAAAATCAACATTAATATCTCCTACTGAAGTAATTAAGTCTGTAATGCTTTTTATTCCTTGTTCTAATACATCATCTGCCATTTTAAAAGCATTAATCACACTCATTTTTTGATTTCCTGCTATTTTTAATAATTTATCATTAGAAATTAAAATTAAACTATTTACATGCTGTTTTAATTTTTCTATTCCATTCTCTGCTCTACTTGCTCTTAGTCGCCCTTCAAAAATAAAAGGTTTTGTTACAATTGCAATTGTTTGTATTTCCATTTCTTCTGCAATCTCTGCAACAACTGGTATTGCTCCTGTTCCAGTTCCACCACCCATTCCAGCTGTCAAAAATAGCAAACTTGTTCCTTCTAACATATTTTTTATATCTTCTTTACTTTCAATTGCTGCTTTTTCTCCTACTTCTGGATTAGCACCTGCACCTAAACCTTTTGTGGTTTCTTTTCCAATTTGTAATACATTATCCATTTTTGTTTTGTTTAACATTGCTAATTCAGTATTTAAGAAACAAAATTCTACATTTTTTATATTGTCCTCTACCATCTGTCTAACAGCATTGTTACCTCCTCCACCTATTCCAATAACTTTTATTTTAGGAATTGACGTTTTTATTTCTCCATATATATTTCCATAGTTTTTTCCGTTTTTATTTTCTATTTGTATCATTTTTGTATCCTTCCTTTTCTAATTTACTTTTGTATGTCGTTTAGTATTATACAATTTCATTTTCTTTTTTTCAATATTTATAAGGAATTTTTTTAAGAATTGATAGCTCATTTTGCCGTTCACAGCCTAAAATTATTTTAGAAGTATGTTGATATATTAATATTTCATAAATTTTTCGGCTCAATACGGAAAGTTAAGAATTTCTAAAGAGATTTTATGGCACCCTTTCACTTAGTCCTCGCTACGCTCGACGCGAACATTTTCCATAAAATCACTTAAGAAATTCTAAATTTCCTCCAATCACATTCAAAATTTAATCAATATTAATATATCAACATATTTTATATTGCGTTATAAGCTGTGCATATTAACCATCTCTACAAAAAATACGAAAATTTGTTTCAAAATCTATTGATTTTAAAAAATCATCATGATATAATACATACAAGTGTTTGGAGGTGCGCTATGGAAATCTTTGATAAATTAAAAATCCTTGCTGATTCTGCAAAATATGATGCATCTTGCAGTTCTAGCGGTAGTAATAGAAAAAATTTAAACAAAGGGATTGGAAATGGCCATATTTCTGGTATTTGTCATAGTTGGGGCGCAGACGGTAGATGTATTTCTCTTTTAAAAATTTTATTTACAAATGCCTGTATGTATGATTGTAAATATTGTATTAATCGTGCTTCAAACTCTGTAAAAAGAGCTACTTTTACACCTCGTGAAGTAGCAGATTTAACAATTAATTTTTATAAAAGAAATTATATAGAAGGTCTCTTTTTGAGCTCAGCTGTCATCAAGTCGCCAGATTATACAATGGAAAGACTTATTGAAACAGCATCTATTTTAAGAAATGAATATAATTTTAATGGATATATTCACTGTAAGACCATACCTGGATGTAGTCAAGAATTAATAGATAAATTGGGAGTTTTAGTTGACAGATTAAGTGTCAATATTGAACTCCCTTCAAATACTAGTTTAAAATTATTAGCTCCTCAAAAAGAAAAAGATGGTATTCTAAAGCCTATGACATATATATCAAATAATATCAAAATAAATAAAATTGATAAATCAAAATACAAAAAGAAATTTGTTCCAGCAGGTCAAACTACACAATTAATTGTTGGTGCTACCCCTGAAACAGATTTAAAAATCTTAAAACTTTCTGAAGGAATGTATAAAAATTTAAAATTAAAACGAGTCTATTATTCTGCTTATATTTCAATTAATAATGATAAAAACTTGCCAACTTTAGAAACACCACCATTATTAAGGGAAAATAGGCTTTATCAAGCAGATTGGCTACTTCGTTTTTATGGATTCCAAGCTGATGAATTATTAAACGAGTCTAACCCTAATTTTAATACATTACTAGACCCAAAATGTGACTGGGCTTTAAGAAATTTAGATAAATTTCCAATAGAAATCAACACAGCAGATTATTATACTCTACTTAGAATTCCTGGCATAGGTGTTATTAGTGCTAAAAAAATCATAACTGCTAGAAGAGAGTTTTTATTGGATTTTGAAAGTTTAAAGAAATTAGGTGTTGTACTAAAAAGAGCTCAATATTTTATTACTTGTAAGGGAAAATATTTTAATGAAGTATATAAATTTAATAAGAGCTTTATCGAAACAAATTTACTTTATGAAGAAAGAAACACAATTCCACAGAAAAAATTTGAACAATTATCAATTTTTGATAAATTATTACCTACAAAGGAGGATAAAGTAAAATGTCTAACTGGAAGCTTGTAAATAAAACATATTTATATGATGGTACTTTTGATGGTCTTTTAACAATTGTATTTGATAGCTATTCTCATAAAACATTACCTCAAAAAATTGTTTCAGAAGAGGAATATGCTCCAAATTTCTTGGATAAAACAGAATATATTAATACAGACTACAATAAATCTAGAAGAGTTTTTGATGGCATTTATAAAAATATAGGCTATGAAACATTATATAATAATTTTTATGCATTTTTGTCAGATGGAAAAAATAAAGAAATCAATATTTTAAAATATTTGTGTAATGGCTTTGATATAGGGCCTAAAATTAATACTATGCTTACAATTTCTTATGTATTTTCTGTTATCAATATGAGAAAAAGAGCTTTATCTGAATGTCATAAATTAAAAGGTTTGCTTAGGTTTATGGAAGTTGGTAATAATATATATTATGCTTCAATTCATCCTGACAATAACATTATTGAACCATTAGGGCATCATTTTATAAAAAGACTCCCTACTCAAAATTTTATTATACATGATAAAGTAAGAAATGTATGCTTTTTGTACAACTGCCAAGAATATAAAATTATTGACAGTGCAAATTTAAATATTCCAAAAATCACTAAAGAAGAGGAAAAATATCAAGAGCTTTGGAAACTATTTTTTCAAACTATCTCAATTAAGGAAAGAAAAAATGCCAAATGTCAAATGCAATTTATGCCTAAAAAATATTGGCAAGACTTAATTGAAGAACCTTAAAATTTAGAAGTTAATTAATTTGGGGAATGGATAAAAATTATCTTTCTCCCCATTCCCAACTTATCACTTTAATAAATATTTAGCATGTTTTCTTATCATCTTTAAAAGGAATATTACACAATCATCTATCGATTCTAGTATTTCTTTTTCACTATATATTTTATATATTCTTTCTTCTTCATCTCCTAATATTTTGTTTTCTCCTGTGTATCTGCTTACTATATAGTCTATTGTTTTCTTTATCTCATCCTCTTCTAGTTTCATCCATTCTAGCTCTTTTAAATCTTCTATAATTTTGGAGTCATATTTTAATTTATCTGTTAATTTATTTTCATAAATATATTCTGAAAATATTACAAAATCGTTTGTTTTCATTTTACGAGCTTTATCCTTACTGCATATTATTTTTTTTCCATTATTTAATATTAATCCTATTCTCTTTTTCTCCTTATCATATACACCATGTTCATCATATGTTTTTGCGTTCCAATAGTAATCTGTTAGTAAATGTATATAATATCCTAACATTAATGGATTAGAAAATTTTTCTTTGTTCTTTTCTGCAAATGTTCTTAAGTCATATCTTTTTTCTATATGTTCTAATACCAAAACTTCTGTTTCAAAATGGCTTTTAGAATGAGGTATATAATGTTTTATATCTTTTATTACAAATCTGTTAGGTATATCTGGTAATAGATTTCCAAATGCAAATATATTATTATTAATATTTATTTTTTCACTTAATTTTTTTGCTGTTGCTAAATGCATAGCCCATGTTGGCATTTTCTATTCCTCCATTCTTTTTTATATTTATTATGGCAATTAAATCTTTATATTTGGTTAATCGGTATACTGTATCTACTTGCATCTATCTCATTATCTCATATTTTCAATAAAATTTCAAATTTAGTTTGATGAGTTCTTTTTTATTTTTTTCATCATATATTTTAATAAAATTATTTAGTGTATTTTCTGACAGTAAACTGTCATTTGGAGGTTTTTTATGAATACTAAAAATATGAAAATTAAACTTTTTGCAATCACTTCTATACTATGTATTATAGTTTCTTACTCTTCCCTTTCTTTTGCTAGTGATGATTCTTTATATGTTTGGTCTAGTAGTGCTAATACTTTGAATATTACAGAAGAAAATAATACAGCTACTTCTAATACAAATACCAATACGAACACCAATAATTCAAATATAAATAACACTAATAATATTAATACTTCAAATACAAATAATAGTAACTCTAATTCCAATATTACTAACACAAATAATGATACTAACAATAATACTAATATTTCTAACAATGATGCTTCTTTAGAGACAAATGCTAGCACAGATGTTACTGATGACAATTCTTTAAATCTAGAATCTGAGTCTGCCATTTTAATTGAACAATCATCTGGAAAAATTTTATATGCTCACAATATCCATGAACAATTAAGACCTGCTTCTGTAACTAAAATTATGAGTATATTATTAATAATGGAGGCTATTGACTCTGGCAAGATTTCTTTGTCTGATTCTGTTAGCTGTAGTGAAAATGCTGCTTCTATGGGTGGTTCCCAAATATGGCTAGATACTACTGAAACTTTAACTGTAGATGAAATGTTAAAGGCTATTTGTGTTAATTCTGCAAATGATTGTGTAGTCGCTATGGCAGAATATATTGCTGGTTCAGAAGAGGCTTTTGTTCAAATGATGAATGACAAAGCTCATGAACTTGGAATGAGTGACACTTGCTTTAAAAATTGCCATGGCTTAGATGAAGATGGCCATGTATCTTCTAGTTATGATATATCTCTTATGTCTAGAGAATTATTAAATAAATATCCAAATGTAACACAATATACTACAATTTGGATGGATACTTTAAGAGATGGTGAAACACAACTTTCTAATACTAATAAGTTAATTAAAAATTATAATGGAGCAACAGGGTTAAAAACTGGTTCTACATCTCTTGCCTTATACAATTTGTCTGCAAGTGCTACTAGAGATAATCTTTCGTTAATTGCAGTTGTTATGAGAGCACCTACTACTAAAGTTAGGTTTTCTGAAGCTGAAAAACTTTTAGATTATGGTTTTAATAATTTTTCATATCAAAGTTTTGGGAAATCTGGTGATCTGGTTCAAACTGTTAATATAGATAAGGGAATTCAATCCTCTATTCCTGTTGCATTAGAAAATGATGCCGGAATTTTGCTTGAAAAAGGTAGTGAAAAAAATGTAACACAAACGATCACAATTGATGAAAATATTTTTGCTCCTATTGCTTCTGGGCAAAAAGTAGGCGAAGTAACATTTTCTTTGGATGGTGAGGTATTGTCAACTGTAAATCTGGTCTCTAAAATTGCTGTAGATAAGATAGATGTTGTATCTATGAGTAGAAAAATATATTCTACATGGTTTAACTTGTTAAGATGATATTAATGAAATTTATTATGCTGAAAAAGAAAAAACATTGTAAATTCTTTCAGAGTTCACAATGTTCTTTCTTTCAACTTAAATAAAATATCTATTTTATTGGTATTTAGAAAATCCTATTAAAATTACTTCAAAGACTCTTCAACTTTTGCTAACATATCTTTATATTTTTCTAATTTTGCTTTTTCTTCATCAATTTTACTTTGAGGAGCTTTATTCATAAATCCTGGATTTGATAACATTTTTTCGCATCTTGCAACTTCACCTTCTAATTTTTTCTTTTCTTCTTCTAGCCTTTTTCTTTCTTGTTCCATATCTACTAACCCTTCCAATGGAATAAATACTTCTATTCCTTCTGCAATAATTTTTATTGCATCTTTTGGAATATCTTCATAATCATTTTGTATTTTTACTTCAGTTGCAAATCCAAGTTTTAATAAAATGTCTTCTACTTCTTTTAGCTCTTCTTCATATTCTTTACTTACAATAATTAATTTAGATTTTTTACTTGGATGTATATTTTTGGTATTTCTAACATTTCTAATCTCTACAATGATTTCTTTTACTTTTTCTACTATTGCTTCTTCTTTGTCAAAAACAAAGTTCTTTCTTATAGTTGGCCATTTTGCTATAATAAGATCTTTTGTTCCAAAACAAATTAAATTTTGATAAATTTCTGCTGTTACAAATGGCATAAATGGATGTAGTAGCTTCAAACAAGACCCAAATACATGATTTAATATATCACTTACAGCAACTTTTGTATTTTCGTCATCACTATATATACGTGGTTTAACCATTTCGATATACCAATCACAAAATTCATTCCAAATAAAATTATATATTTTATCTAATGCAACGCCTAAATCATAATTTTCCATATTTCTTGTTACGTCTGACACTAATTTATCAAATTTATTTAATATCCACTTGTCTTCTATTTTAAGTAAATCCGGATTATATGATTTATTTTTTTCATATACTTCATAGCAGAAATTTCTTACTTTTTCTTCATCTGCTAATGCGTTTATAATAAATTTTGCTGCATTCCATATCTTATTTGCAAAATTTGATGCCTGTTCTAGTTTTTCTGGCATATATCTAATATCATTTCCCATTGTAGTTCCTGATATAACAGCAAACCTTAAGCTATCTGCTCCATATTCATCAATTATTTCAATTGGATCTATACCATTTCCTAATGTTTTAGACATTTTTCTTCCCTGACTATCACGTACCATTCCATGGATTAATATATCTTTAAACGGTGCTTGACCAGTAAACTCTAGTCCTTGTGACATCATTCTAGATACCCAGAAAGTAATAATATCAAATCCTGTTACTAATACACTAGTTGGATAAAAAGTTTTATAATCTTCTTTTGTAGTGTCTGGCCAACCTAATGTTGAAAATGGCCATAATGCTGAGCTAAACCATGTATCTAGTGTATCTTCATCTTGATGTAATTTTGTACAACCACATTTTTCACATTTTTCAGGTAGTGTTTTAGCAACATTAATATGTCCACATTCTTCACAATAATATGCTGGTATTTGATGTCCCCACCATAATTGTCTTGAAATACACCAATCTTGTATATTATCTAACCAATTAAAATATTGTTTTTCATATTTCTTAGGAATAAATTTTGCTTCGTTATTCCTTATTGAATCTGCTGCTCTTTTTGCTAAATCTTTCATAGATACAAACCATTGCTCAGAGATTTTAGGCTCTATGGTTGTTTTACATCTTTCGCATTTTGCTACATTATGGGTATAGTCCTCTGTTTTTACTAAAGCTCCAATTTCTTCAAGCTTTTTAACAATTGCTTTTCTAGCTTCTAATAAATCCATTCCTTTATATTCTGGAACTAAATCTCCCATTTTGTAATCTTCGTCAAATACTTCTACAATTTCTAAGTTATGTCTTAAACCTGCTTGATAATCGTTCATATCATGTGCTGGTGTGATTTTAACACAACCTGTTCCAAATTCTTTTTCAACAAATTCATCTGCAATAATTGGGATTTCTTTATTCATAATTGGTAGAATACAAGTTTTTCCAACTAAGTCTTTATATCTTTCATCATCTGGATGAACTGCAACTGCTGTATCTCCTAACATAGTTTCAGGTCTTGTAGTTGCAACAATAATATATCTGTCTTTCTCCCCTTTAATTTGATAACGTATATGCCATAAATGAGATGCTTCTTCTTTATATTCTACTTCTGCATCAGATATTGAAGTCTTACAACTTGGACAGTAGTTTATCATTCTTTTTCCTTTATAAATTAGTCCTTTATTATATAAATCAACAAATTGTTCTAAAACAGCATCTGACAATCCTTCATCCATTGTAAAACGTTTTCTATCCCAATCACAAGAACAACCTAGTTTCTTTTGTTGCATTTCAATCGTTCCACCATATATCCTTGTCCATTCCCACGCTTCTTCTAAAAATTTTTCTCTACCTAACTCTTGTTTTGTTTTCCCCTCATTTCTTAGTTTCTCAACAACCTTCATTTCTGTAGAAATAGCAGAATGGTCTGTTCCAGGAAGCCAAAGTGTATTAAATCCTTGCATTCTTTTAAAACGAATTAAAATATCTTGAATAGTATTATCTAAAGCATGCCCCATGTGTAATTTTCCTGTTACATTTGGTGGTGGCATCATAATACAAAAACTCTCTTTAGTTTTATCCATGTTTGGTTTAAAATACTCTTTCTCCTCCCATTCTTGATATAATTTTTCTTCAAAATCTTTTGGATTATACTTATTCTGCATAATCATCATCCTCCTTTTTTGAACCTTTGGGGACGTGCCAAATTGGACATTTTTTGTCCAAAAGGGACAGACCTTAATCTTGTTCAGTTTTAATTTTTTATAAATTTTACAATTTTCTGTGCAACGTTGTTTTCTGATAAATAGGAAAACTTGATTTTCTTTTGAAAATAAAATATAAAATATTTATTTTCACTTTGATTTGCGTAACTTAAAGTTTCATAGGGTTTACTATTCATCAAAAAAACCCTTATGCATAAAACATAAGGGCGAATTATATTCACGGTACCACCTTAATTATATAATAATTTGTTTTCTGTTATTTTTCACTTTCTATTTTGATAAGATTACATCTTTTGAATTGAAACAAATCAATTATATATCTCATTAAAGCTTTTAACGTTGCTAAAACGGATATTCTTACTATTAGTTCAGAATATCAACAAAAAAGCTACCTTCAGTTTACCATTGTTTAAGAAGCTTCCAGCCTGTGACTTCTATTCTCTATAAATATGTGCAAACGTACTCCTCTTTTTTATTGTCTTTTTCTATTATGTTAATATTATTACACATTTTTTTAGATTTTACAAGTGTTTTTTATAAATATTTATATGAAATCACCTTATTATTTCTTAAGTTACCATAATATTTGCAATTATTTCTATTTGGTGATATAATATATATTGTAATTATTGGCATTGACCAAAGTAAAAGGAGGAATTTGCATATGTGCAACTACTGTAAACATCATCAAACACTCGGTGGCAGATTCAGTACTGGAACTATCGTCACCGAAATTACAATTCCACCTAGTTGTGTAGATCGGTTTCTACCATTTGTAGTTAAAACAATAATAGAAAATGGTGGAAAGATTTGGGATAATCCTACTCCACGAAGAATAAAAAATTACAATCCACAACTAACCACCGCTCTGAATTAAGGGCGGTGGTTCTTTATTTAATAATTTATTCTATTCTGCTGCTCTTCTATATAATTCTATAAACTCTTCTTTTGTAACCTCTCTTGGATTTCCTGGTTTACATGGGTCATTCATAGCTTTTTCAGCAAGCATTTCAAAATCTTCTTCTTTTGCTCCATAATCTGTAATCTTTGTATTAATTCCTACTGCTTTACTTAATTCTGAAATCATCCATACAAATGTGTTAATAACATCTTGGTCATTTAAATGTTCTGCATCAGGTCTTCCAATATTCATTAATATTTCTCTAAATCTTTGTGCTGTTGCTGGATCTTCTCCATTAAATCTCATAACTGTTGGTAACAACATAGCATTTGCAATACCATGTGGTGTATCATATACAGCTCCTAGTTGATGAGCCATTGAATGAACAATTCCAAGTCCTACGTTTGAAAATCCCATTCCTGCTATATATTGTGCCATTCCCATCATTTCAACAGCTTCTTCATCTTTTTCATTTACTGCTGCTGGTAAATATTTGAATATCATTTTTATAGCCTTCATATGAAACATATCTGACATTTCATTATGTGCTTTTGTTATATATCCTTCAACTGCATGTGTTAATGCATCCATACCTGTTGCTGCTGCTAAACTTTTTGGCATTGATGCCATTAGTTCTGAATCAATAATTGCTAGTATTGGAATGTCATTTGGATCCACACATACCATTTTTATTTCTGCTTCTTCATCTGTAATAACATAGTTTATTGTTACTTCTGCTGCAGTTCCTGCTGTTGTTGGAAGTGCTATAATTGGCATTCCTCTATTAACTGTGTTTGATGCTCCATTTAATGATTTAATATCTGCTCTATCAGGATTTGTCATAACTATTGATATTCCTTTTGCTGTATCAATACTTGAACCTCCACCTACAGCTACAATTAAATCTGCACCTGAATTTTTACAAGCTTTAACACCATCTGTCACATTTTTAATTGTTGGGTTTGGCTTGATTTCATCATATAAATCATATGGTATATTTGCCTTATTTAATACTTTTTCTACTTTAGCAGTTACTCCTGCTTCTACTAAAGATTTATCACTTACTAAAAATACTTTTTTAAATCCTCTTTTTTGAATTTCTCCTGCAAGTTCTTCTCTTGCACCTTTTCCAAAATATGATGTTTCATTTAAAACAAATTTCATTGACATTTTATTTTATCCTCCTTGTTTATTTTAAATATAATCAAACAAATATATAAAAATATTATTGCTCACCTTCAAAATTGTCTGGTATTTCAAACAAACTATTATCTACATCATAAGATACATTTACTTCTAATAGTTCTGTCTTATTTGGCATAATTGTTTTTATATATTCTAATTTATCACCTTTAAAATAGAATCTTGTGTTTATATTCTCATCTTCTTGAGATGTATTTCCTCCACTTACTGTTTCATCTGGATTCATTAAGAAATATGAAACATTTTTATATTCTAAATATTCATATGTTTTACCATTTATTTCTTCTTCACCTTTTTCTGGCTCTTGACTTTGTATTATATCATTTATTTCATTGATTAATTCAGTAAGTTGTAAATCATTATTGTTATAAGTATAATATCTATTTGTACTATACACTAACAAATATGTGTTTCCGTCCTTTATTATGTCTGTTGTACGTGTCCCATCATCATATATGTCTATATTAGCTTGATTTCCTTGTCTTGAAACTGTATATTGATTATCGTCATTTAATTTAAATGATATAGTATAAGTTTCATTTTGAGCCATCTTTTCATACATTTTTAATAATTTATTTTCATTTGCAGATTCTGTTACATTTCTCGTTATGAAATATATAGTTACTCCAATTATGATTAATGCTATAACTGCAGATATTGAAATTATAATTACCTTTTTTTTCTTATCCATTTTTTCTATCACCTTTATCTATATTAATCATTTATACATGTGTTTTGCAATTACTCCAAAGACTCACTTAGCAAAACGCCTTTGTCCTTGAATAGGAAAAATTTGATTTTTCCTATTCAACAAGGTTAGACTTCTTATAATATATTTTTCAATACTATTGTTTTTACTCTTGACATTTCTTGTAATGTAGTTAAAACACCTTCATTTCCTATTCCAGAATGTTTCCATCCTCCAAATGGCATTTCAAATGAACGATAGAAACTTGCACCATTTACAACTGCTCCTCCACATTCTAATCTGTCTGCTATTTTCATTGCTCTTGAATAATCTTTTGAAATAACACAACCACATAATCCATATGAAGATTGGTTTGCAATTTCAATTGCTTCTTCTACATCATCAAATCCAATAACTGAAATTACTGGTCCGAAGATTTCCATATCTTTTGCAACTTCCATGTCTTTTGTTACATTATCTAGAATTGTTGGATAATAGTACGCATCTTCTCTTTTTCCTCCACATACTACTGTTGCTCCTTCTTCTACCATTTGATTTACTTGTTCTTCTATTCTTTTTGCTGCATTGATGTTAATCATTGGTCCCATATCTGTATCTTCTTGCATTGGATCTCCTACTTTTAATTTTGAAATAACATCTTTCATTCTGTCTATGAATTCTTGCTTTCTAGAATTATGGATTAAAAATCTTTTACTTGCACAACAAACTTGTCCACCATTATATAGTCTTCCCCATATTGTTTCTTTTACTGCTAAGTCCATGTCTCCATCTTCTAGGAAGATAAATGCATCATTTCCACCTAATTCTAGCATAACATGAGTTAAATTTTTTGATGCTGTTCCCATTGTTTGAATTCCAGCTGCTGTTCCTCCTGTTAATGATACTAAATGTACTCCTGGATGTCTTGCTAAAGCTTGTCCTGCTGTTGGCCCATCACCTGTTAATATTTGTATACATCCTGCTGGCACACCTGCTTTAATCATTAATTTTACATATTCAATTAATGTTAATGGATTATAATTTGATGGTTTTACAATAATACTATTTCCCATCATTAATGCTGGTGGCACTTTTTGGCAGAATAAATCACTTGGAAAATTGAAAGGTATAATTGCTGCAATAACTCCTATTGGATATCTTTTTGTTATTTGCATTGTTGTTTCTTGTCCAGCTTCTGTACCTGCTGGAATACTTTCACCATATAAATGTTTTGCTCTTTCAATAAATCCTCTTGTTCCTATTCTTACATTTGCTATTTCTCCCCTAGCTTCTTTTATTGGTTTTCCTGTTTCATTTGATAATAAAATAGCTAACCTTTCTTTGTTTTCTTCTACTAAATCAACAAATTTATACAATATATCTGCTCTTTCATAAATTGATACCTTTTCCCATTTCTTTTGTTCTACCATTGCTACTTTTACTGCTTCATCTACATCTTCATCTGTAACATTTGGTACTGTATCAATTAATTCTTGTGTAGCAGGATTAACAACCTCTATTTTAGCTCCATTTGAAGCTTCTTTCCATTCATACCCTATTAAATTTTTCACTGTAGGCTCCTCCTTTTTATTTAGATTTTTATTTTTACAAACGGTTACTTCTACATAATCTCCGTTTTTTGTCGTATAATTTTCAACTGTACATTCATAATTTTCTTTGGCTTGTGGTTTTTCCCCTGCTCTTCATTTACCAAACGCTGTAAATGATAACATTAAACCTCCTGTTGTATTTGCACCATGGTCTTTTACTCCATATTCACCAAATGTAAATATTGTTATAAATGGTACTCCATTTGCTTCTTTCTTTAATTGTTTTGCAACTTCATCTATTCTATCTCCGATTCCTAATCTTCTTCCTCCACAATGAACTAATAAATATGCTCCTACATCTCCATTCATTTCTTTATTTAATTCTTTCATTGTTTTTCCTGTAGAATCTATTAATTCGTCAACAGAAGCTTTCATTTGAATAACTGCTGTATTAACTGCTAAGTTCGCTCCTATATTCATAGAACCATCTTCATTTCCATACATAGGATGACGAATAGCTACTAAATCTCCTAATCTATCTTTTACTCCTAGAGGTGCTGTTATTGTTGTAACCAATAAATTGTTTGCTTCTAAATCTTTCATTTTATTACCTGTCCATGAAGCATATTTCTTTAATGCTGGTGTTCCATCAATTTCTACTAATGTTCTATTTCCTTTTATCTTTGTAATAACTCCAGAATTTGTTGTTTCATGATATTCTCCTGTATATACATTTTTCATTTCTTTATCTGTATAGAAAAATGCTACTGCAACACCATCAGCAAATATTTTGTCATTTGTGTAAATACTCCATTTACCTTCAACTGTATTATCTGCTGCACTTCCTCCAAATACAGGAACTCTTCCGATTACATCTTCTATACCTTTAATATAGAATTCTTCTTCAGCTGGTGAAGCAACCATATAAAAGTATGCTGGTGCATCTGTTCTTCCTGCTTTTTTCATTGCTTCCATAGCAACTTTTCTTCCAGTCTCCCTTGGATCCTTTCCTCTTTCAGAACTTGCAACTCCAACTTCTGTATCAGGATCTCCTAATGCTAGAATTCCTGTGAATCCATTATCTGATGAAATAAATCCATCTAGAACAATAATTCCTGCACTTGATGTACATCCTATAATTGGTGCTGTTCCTAACTCCTCTTTTGCCCCTTCTAATACTTTGCTAACATCACAATCTACTGATGTATATAAAAATGCTACTTTTGTTTGTATTAAATCTACCACCGCTTTTTTAGCAGCCTCTTTTCCTTGTGTATAACTGTCTTCATTTGTGCTCCATGCTACATTTGATTTTAACATAACGATTCCTCCTTCGTAATTTTATTATACCCAAATTATACCAATAATATTTTTTTATAACAATAAAAATCACTAAAATGTAATATAAATGTAATAAAAGAAAAAAGACAGAGCAGACACACGGACCAGGTCGGTTGGTTGGTTGGGGACGTGCCAAAATGGACAATTTTTGTTCAAAAGGGACA
>CALYAB010000008.1 GCA_944393395.1 uncultured Clostridia bacterium | reverse complement strand
TGTTATAAATCAATGATGACTTTGGAAGAATTGATTTATTTACAGTATGTAAAGTGTTGGGATAGCGCAGAATATAATATATATCACAAAGCCTTAGATGTTTTTAGGCTGTGAATTGTAACGAAACATTTTCAATTTAATAAAAAATTAATAAATAATATATTTATAATTAAGAAAAATATGGTATAGTATAAACAGAAAAATAATATTGGCGTGAAAGGATGAAGAATTATGTATAATATATTGGTAGTAGATGATGATAAAGAAATAGTAAATGCTATTGAAATATATTTATCACAAGAGGGATATAAAATAATAAAAGCATATGACGGAGAAGAAGCACTAAAAAAGATAGAAGAAAATGAGATTCATTTAATTATTTTAGATATTATGATGCCAAATAAAGATGGAATAGAAACATTGCAAGAAATAAGAAAAAGTAAAACAATTCCAGTAATAATGTTGTCAGCTAAATCTGAAGATTATGACAAAATTTCAGGATTAAATACTGGTGCAGATGACTATGTTACAAAACCATTTAATCCATTAGAATTAATAGCAAGAGTAAAATCAAATATTAGAAGATATGTTGATTTTGGTAAATCTGATGAGAAAAATGAAAAAGCAAATAAAAATTGTTTAAAAACAGGTAATTTAGAAATAAATGATGAGACTAAAAAAGTTACAGTAGATGACAGAGAAATAAAATTAACCGCCACAGAGTATAACATATTAAAATTTCTATTAAAAAATAAAGGAAAAGTATATTCTATAGAACAAATATATGAAAACGTATGGAAAGAGGAAAGTTATGGAGCAGAAAATATTATAGCGGTTCATATAAGACATATAAGAGAAAAAATAGAAATAAATCCAAAAGAACCTAAATATTTAAAAGTTATATGGGGAATAGGATATAAAGTAGAAGATATTCCATAATATGAAAATTATGAGATTCAAAAGAAAAGTTTTTATTTGAAAGAAGAAAATTTTAAGAAGATATGAACTAAAATAAAAAGTATAAAAGAATAAAACAAGAAGAAGGTGAGTAGATGGAAAATGTAAAAGAATCAATATTATTAAAATTTTTATGTTATATATTAATCCCAATTATGATTTTTGTTTTAGCAATTAGTATTATAGATGTATCCATTACTTCACAATATGGAGAAATGGGTGGACCAGAAGAATATATAGAAACAGAAGAGTTCGGTCAAGAATATTTATTAACATTAGTTTATAATGTAAGAAATATAACAAAGGGAAAAACAGAAGAACAGGCAAATCCTAATATTTCAGAAGAAGAACTACATTATGATTATTATAATGAAATAGAAGATGATAGTTATGAATACCCAGTATATTATCAAGTAATAAATTATAACAGTACATCTATTAGCAATTATATTAATTATATTATTATTGATGAAGAAAATGGAAATATGTTTACAAATATAAGGTCTAGCAATTATATAGAAGAAATCAATAAGCTAAAAAATGAAAAGAAAAATTGGACTTATGAAGATGAAAACATATCTACTAATATAAATACAATTAATAAAGAAAGTGCAAAATATATCATATCACCATATTATTCAATAGATAATCTTCAAGGATATAAAATATATTCTAATATAGACCCAAGTTCGTTAAGCTATTCTAATTCATTATATGTTCAACAAGCTGTATATAACATATTTAAGGAACATCAAAATCTACCAACATATTTAATACCAATATCAGCAATTTCATTGATTGTTATGATTGTATATTTAATATGGGCAACTGGACATGAAAAAGGAAAAGACGGAATAGTGTTAAATAGTTTAGATAAAATATCTTATGAAATTATAACTACAGTAATAATATTTATTATAGGAATGATGATGAGTTTTGCAATAGCAAGTATAGAAACACAAATACCACAAAAAATTCTTATGTCAGTATTCTTATTATGTTATTTAATAGGATATGCATGTCTAGCGGTATTAGTTAGTACAACAATAAGAAGATTAAAAGCTAAACAATTTATACGTTCATTTTTAATTTACAAAATTTGCGTATGGATGAAAAGAACAATTAAAAAAATATTTATAAAAATGACAGACAAGAAAAATACAAATAGGAAAATCACAATCATATATTGGGGATTTGTAATAATAAGTATGATATTATCAAGTATGACAAGTAGTGGAATAGGCTTGTTACTATTAGTTGGATTTTGGATATGGGCATATTACAAATTAATACAATATAATAAAAAAATTCAAAAAATTAATGAAGCATTAAAAAATATTTATGATGGAAATCCAAATGTGAAATTAAATGAAGAAGAATTAGAGGGAACACTAAAAATAATGGCAAAATACATTAATGACATAGCAGGTGGATTTACAAATGCAATAGAGCAAAGTTTAAAATCAGAGAGGCTAAAAACTGAATTAATTACAAATGTATCACATGATATAAAAACACCATTAACATCAATTATAAACTATGTAGATTTATTGAAAAAGGAAGATATAAACAATGCACAAATAGAACAATATATTGCTGTATTAGATAAAAAATCACAAAGGCTAAAAAAATTAATAGAAGATTTAGTAGAAGCTTCAAAAGTATCTTCTGGAAATGTAAAATTAAATATAGAAACTATTGACTTAAAAGAATTATTAAATCAAACTGTTGGTGAATTTGAAGATAAACTAGAAAAGAAAAAATTAAAATTAGAAATGGATTTACCAAACGAAAATGTGTTAATTAAAGCTGATAATAGATATTTATATAGAGTAATAGAAAATGTATTTAGCAATATTAGTAAATATGCATTAGAAAATTCAAGAGTATATATAAAACTATATGAAGAAAATAAAAGTGTAAAATTAGAAATAAAAAATATCTCAAAAGATAAATTAAATATAAGTGCAGAAGAATTAATGCAAAGATTTGTAAGAGGAGATAAATCTAGATATACAGAAGGAAGTGGATTAGGCCTTTCAATAGCACAAAGTTTAACAGAAATGCAAGGTGGAGAATTTAAAATTCATATAGATGGAGACTTATTTAAAGTAGAAATAAAATGGAGACAGTCAGCATAGAATGTCATAAGCAGACACACGGACACACGGACCAGGTCTAAATTTGTATGAGAAAATATTTTTGAAAGAGACAGGGGGCCAGGTCGGTTTTTGTATGAGGAGGGACCTACACTCCTCAGTCTTAATTGTTAAAAAGTTGCTAGATAATGTTTTATTAAATAATATAATTATAATGCTTTTAGATATTTAAACTATAACAAACATTATCTAGTAACGTTTGAAAAATAAAAATAAAAAAACACTTGATAATTATAAAAATCCATGTTATATTATTAACATAATTGTTTGTAATTAAATTCAAAAAATTAAAATCTAAAATTTATATCTAAAAATCAGTTTCAAAAAATTTATTCAAAGTTACTTATAAGGAATAGATTCAAAAGAATAAAAAACTCCAAAAGCACATTTTTTTATTTACAAGATAATATTATTTTATTTCATAAGAATAACGTCAATACCTATATTAATTTAATTAATTCAAATATTTAAATTTTCGAAATATTATCCAAAAGAAAGTAAAGTTTATTTGTAAAAAATGATTAAATTCAAAGAATAATCTAGAGATGATATTTTTAGTTATTTTATCAAGTTTTAGGTCAAAGAGATTTATTTATAGATAATTATAAATCAAGATAAGGAGGAATTGTATGAACCAAGAAGAAAGTGAAAATGTAAATAAACGCAAAAGAAGAAAACTGTTATCCCCAAAATTAGATGTAATATCTCAAGCATTATTTGGAGAAGTAGGAAATGAAAGAATAACCAAAAAATTTCTAGAGGCAATATTAGATAGAAAATTAGAAGAAGTAGATTTAAGTGGAAATATTGTATTAAGAAGAGAAAATGTAGAAGATAAAATGGGAGTATTAGATGTTTTAGTAAAAATCAATAAAAATGAATATTGTAATGTAGAAATGCAGTTAATAGAAAAAGACAAATTATTGGAAAGAATACTATATTATTGGGCAAGGATATACACTAAAAATTTAAAATCAGGAAACGATTATATAAATTTAAGAAAGACAATAGAAGTACTAATAGTAAATTTTGAAATAAAAGAATTAAAAGAACTAGAATATCATAGTAAATGGAAAATAATAGAAGAAAAAAATCGAAAGTTGATATTGACAGAAGATTTAGAGTTACATATAATTGAGATACCAAAGATATATAGAAAAGAGGGAAAAGAAGAAGAATTAGCCAAATGGAATTTTACATTATAGAAAATTGCATTTCCTATAATGCAAAATATAAAATTGCACAGAAAAATTGCATAGCAATTTTTCGCGTCGACAAATCTTTACGCTTCTTCAAGAACTTAAATATATATGGTTACATAAAAATACAGAAAAAGTTCTTTCGAAGCTAGATTTGTCTTTATAGAGAATCCTGAAAGCGAGAAGGTGGGGGAATATATGAAAGAGAATAAAGAAATGAAGGAAGCAAAAGAAAAATTGGAAGTGATGAGTGAAGACGAAAGAATGCAAATATTAGCAGAATTAAAAGAAAAGGCTATAAGAGATGAGAAAGCAACAGAAAGATATGGAATAAGAGTTGGTATAGAACGAGGAAGAAAACAGGAAAAAAAAGAAATTGCAAAGAAAATGAAAGAACAAGGGATAGATATTGAAATTATAAAAAAATAACTGGATTGTCAGATAAAGAAATTAATTTATTGTAATTATATTATAATCAAAATTTGTAATTAAACTTGAAAAAAAGGACAAGATAATATATGATAACATCGATAGAGGTGAAAAATGAAATCTAATATTTTTAAATATTTATTTATAATGTTTGTAATAATAATAGTAATTGTAGCATTTGTTATAATAAAAAATAATGAAAAAGAACAGCAAACAGAAGAAGAAGCTTCAACAGGAACTAGCCAAGAAATTGTAAGAGAGATAAGGGTAGGAATAGCTCAATGTGATACATTAAATCCATTATTAACAAATAATAAAAATGTTCAAGATATAACAAAATTGATTTTTGAACCATTAGTTGATATATCTTCAGACTATAAAGCTACACCAGTTTTAGCAACAGAATGGGCAAAGCAAGACGCAACTACTTATATAATAAAACTAAGAGAAAATGTAAAATGGTCTAATGGAGAAAGATTTACATCAACAGATGTTCAATTTACATATGATAAATTAAAAGAAAATACTTCAATATATTCAAGTAATCTTGAACATGTAACAATGATAGAACTAGTTGATGATTACACAGTAAAAATGTATTTAGACCAAGAAGTTCCATTTTTTGAATATTATTTAACTTTTCCTATATTATCAAAAACGTTTTATGATACACAAGATTATAATAATGTTGATATAATTTCAGTAGGAACAGGAAAATATAAAGTAGACGAGGTTCAAGAAAATTATATAACACTTACAAAAAATACAAATTGGTGGGATAGAGACACAGAACTATCTTTAGAAAAGATAATTGTTAATGTATATGATTCTGTTGGTGAATTATATAATGCCTTTAAGTTAGGTAATATAGATATAATAAGTACAAATAATAGTGCTATACAAGATTATATAGGAACCATAGGTTATAGTTCAAAAGAAATAAAAGGAAGAGAACATGACTTTTTAGTATTAAATACGCAAAATGATTTATTATCTAAACAAGAAGTAAGAAAAGCAATAGCTTATTCAATAGATAAAAGTAATATAGTATCTAATGTATTCCAAAATAAATACTATACATCAAGTTTTCCTTTAGATTATGGTTCATGGTTATATCAAGAGCAAGATGCAAGTGCAGGCTATAACCCGGAACAAGCTAATCAATTACTATCAGAAAATGGATGGAGCTATAGAAATGGATATTGGCAAAAAACCGAAAATCGTAGATCTCAAAGAATAGAAATGAATCTTATAGTAAAGGCATCAAATGCAACTCAAGTTGCAGTGGCAGAAAATATAAGAACACAATTAGCAAGTCAAGGAATAAGATTAAATATTCAACAATATTCGGACCAACAATATAATCTAGCAATACAAAATAAATCTTATGATATGATTTTATGCAGTATGAACTTATCACCTAATCCAGATATGTCAATGTTTTTTGGAGAGGGAAATTTAGCAAATTATACAAGTGAAGAAGTTACAAATATAATGAATGAAGTAAAAAATACTACAGATGAACAAACATTAAAAAATGATTATACAAGACTTATTGATATTTATAAAAATGATGTACCATATATAAGTTTGTATACAAATAAACATACAATCGTATATAATACAGAGTTAGTAGGAGAAATAAATTCAAACTGGTTTAATCCATTTTGTGGAATAGAAACATGGTACAAGTAATATAAAAATTTTTGAAATAAGTATTGACAAAACAAAAATTTGGTATATAATAGCATTATCAAACAAAAGTTCAAATAAATGAGGAGGAAAATTATGAGTGAAAACGCAGAAAAGAAAAAGGCACTAGAAATGGCAATGAGCCAAATAGAAAAACAATTTGGTAAAGGTTCAGTTATGAAATTAGGAGAGTTTAAAGCAATGGAAATAGAAGCAATTCCAACAGGAGCTTTAAGTTTAGATATAGCATTAGGTATAGGAGGAGTACCTAGAGGAAGAATTATAGAGGTATTTGGTCCAGAGTCTTCTGGTAAAACTACTTTAGCATTACATATAGTAGCAGAAGCACAAAAAATGGGAGGAGAAGCAGCTTTTATAGATGCAGAGCATGCTTTAGATCCAGTATATGCAAAAAAATTAGGAGTGGATATAGATAATTTAATAGTATCTCAACCAGATACAGGAGAACAAGCATTAGAAATAACAGAAAGCTTGGTTAGAAGTGGAGCTTTAGATGTTATTGTCGTTGACTCTGTAGCAGCATTAGTTCCAAAAGCAGAAATAGATGGAGATATGGGAGATTCTCATATGGGATTGCAAGCAAGATTAATGTCACAAGCATTAAGAAAACTTGCAGGAGCAATAAACAAATCAAAAACAGTTCTAATATTTATAAATCAATTAAGAGAAAAGATAGGAATTATGTTTGGAAATCCAGAAACGACAACTGGAGGTAGAGCTTTAAAATTCTATGCTTCAGTTAGAATGGACATTAGAAAAGTAGAAAATATTAAGCAAGATGGAGAAGTAAAAGGAAATAGAGTAAGAGTAAAAGTTATAAAAAATAAAGTAGCACCACCATTTAGAGAAGCCGAATTTGATATCGTATATGGTCAAGGAATATCAAAAGAAGGAAATATTCTAGATATGGCTGTTAATTTGGATATAGTAGAAAAAGCTGGTTCATGGTTTAGCTATAATGGTAACAGGATAGGACAAGGAAGAGAGAATGTAAAGAAATACTTAAAAGAAAATCCAGAAATGTTAGCAGAAATAGAAGAGAAAGTAAGAGCAGACTTTGCAAAAGTTTTTGAAGAAAGTTTGGGAGAAGAAATACCTGAAATTGACATGGATGATGAGGAATAAAGTTACTGTTCATAATACATATATTCGAGCAATAAACTGAATAGGAACTAAATAAAAGAAGGGGATACAAAAATGTATCTCCTTTGTTGATATTTGGAAAATTTTATAGTAAAATATACCATAGTTAGTGATTTGAATAAGATGAAAAAATAAAGGTGGATATTATGGTAAAATTATTAGCTAGTGATTTAGATGGAACAATCATTGATAATAATATAGTGACAAATGATAATTTAAATGTAATAAGTAAGATAAATAAGAAAAATATCAACTTCGCAATTTGCACAGGAAAAACATATTCAATGACTAAAAACATATGTGATAAATTAAAGCCAACATATGGTATTTTTGGTAATGGTACACAAATAATTGATTTAAAAACTGGTAAAGAAATAAAAAGAAATATTATATCAAATGTGCAAGCATTATCTTGTTTGAATATTGCTCAGAAGAATAAATTACATGTACATATATATACAGAAAACAAAATAATATCACAAGAAAAATTAAAATATATGGCATTTAGAAATTATAAATTATATAAAGACCAAATACAATTCGAAACAGTAAAATCACTAAAAGAATATATTAGAGAACAAAAACCTAATATATTAAAATTAGTAATATCAGGAGAAGAAGAATTAAAAGATGTAAAAAGAAAAATAGAAAAAGAAGAAGATTTAATTGCGATACAGATAAAGAAATATAATGAATATAAAGATAAAATAATAAATTCAGAATATGAATATTTAGATATAGTTCCAAAACATGTTACAAAATATGATGCATTAAAACAACTAAGTGATTATTTAAAAATTAATAATGAGGAAGTAATGGCAGTAGGAGATAATATAAATGATATAGAAATGATAAAAAATGTAGGAATAGGAGTAGCTATAGGAGGAAGTTATAAAGAAGTAAAAGATGTGGCTACATATGTAACAAAAAATACAGTAAAAAGTGGAGGTTTTGCAGAAGCTGTATATAAATTTATAGAATTCTAAGTTAATTTAGAAATCGTTTAATAAAAAATAAAAGGAGGATATATGTATACATTAGAAGAGTTTGACAAAGAAAAGACAAAAGTTTTAAAATATGTATTATACAAAAAAAGAAGCGAAAATGAAATAAGAAGAAAATTTGAAAATAATATAGAACCAAACTTACTAGAAGATATAATAGAATATCTAAAAGAAGCGAAATATATAGATGATAAAGAATATATAAGGAAAACTATAAACAATTTTATAGCATTAAAAAATCTATCTATTCGAGAAATAGAATATAAGCTATATAGCAAAGGTGTAAAAAAAGAAGATATAGAAGATTATATATATGAGAATAAAGAAGAATTAACAGAATATGAAATAAAATCTGCTCAAAATATTGCAAATAAAAAGAGTTCTTCATTAGAAGAAAAAGAGATAAAACAATATTTGTTAAAAAAAGGATATAAACTTGAAAATGTAAAAGTAGCATTAGAAAAACTACAGTAATCAAAATAAAACCAAAAGAAGGGAAGATATATGTCAATACTAACATTAGAAACAAAAAAATATGCAATAAAAATAGAAAATTTTGAAGGACCACTTGATTTATTATGTCATTTGATAGAAAAAAACAAAATGGATATATATGATATAAATTTAAATGAAATAACAGATCAGTATATACAATATTTAAATCAAATGGAAGAAATGAATTTAGAAATAGCAAGTGAATTTATAGTAATGGCTTCAACTTTGTTGTATTTAAAGTCTAAAAATTTACTTCCAAAAAAAGAGGAAGAAGAAGAGGAATTAACAGAAGAAGAGTTAATTAGAAGAATAATAGAGTACAAAAAATTTAAAGAAATTAGTAAAACATTAAAACAAAATTATATTGAAACCGGAAATAGATATTATAAAGAACAAGAAAATATAAAACTTCCAAAACAAAAATTAGAAAAGGAATATGATAATAAAATAATTCCAAAAAAATATAAAGAATTAATAGAAAGAAATAGTGTTAAGCTAAATCAAAATGCTAAAAATATTGAAAAAATAGCAATTGTAGAAAATTATACAGTAGCTAGTAAAGTAAAAGAAATGTTAAAAGTTTTGATAAAACAAAAAAGATTTATATTTAATAAATTATTTTCACTAAAACAACATAATAAACAAGAGGTAGTAACAGCTTTTAGTGGATTATTAGAAATGTCAAGAAGAAAAAAAGTTGAAACTACTCAAGAAGAATTATTTGGAGATATAACAGTAGAGAAACGTAAAAGAGCGTGAAATATGTTTAAAAGCTAAAAAAAGGGAAAAACTAATATAAATTGCTTTATAAAAGGAGGCAAGTATATTGGTTTTTCTTTTTATTCTGCTAATTTTCTTCATTCTAATAATAGTTATTATGACCTCAAAAATAGAAATAAAAATAGAGAATCTTATAATAACTTCACAAACTAAAAAACATATAAATGATAAATATAAGATAATCATAAAAATGTATTTTTTTAATAAAATACCAATTATAAAAATAACTTTAACCGAAAATAAATTAGGAAAGATTTATACAAAATTAAAAATGAAAGAAAAAATAAGAAAGTTAGAAGAAGAAATTTATATAAATAAAGATAAATTTGACCTAAAATTATTAAACGCAATAAGGGAGTTTAAGAAATGTATAAAGATTGTTGATTTAAAATTAAAAATACAATTAGGAACAGAAAATGCTTTTCTAACTTCTATTTTAGTTGCAATAATATCAAGTATAATGTCAATAACTATTTCAAAAAAAGCAATGAGAGAAGATAAAATTTTTTATAATGTAGAGCCAATATATAATAGCCAAAATTTAATAAATATTGCAATTTCTGGTATATTTCAAATAAAAATGATACATATTATAAATACTATATATGTATTAAATAAAAAAGGAGGAATAGAATATGAGCGAACATCCAATAGAAGGTCTTATGACTACAGCTATGAATAGTATTCAAGATATGATAGATGTAAATACAATTATAGGAGAACCTATAGAAACATCTAATAATATCGTAATAATACCAATATCTAAAGTGTCTTTTGGTTTTGCGGCAGGTGGAAGTGAATTTAAAGGTGAGACAGTTGATGAATATAGAAAAAGAGAGAAAGAAGAAGAGGTTCAATATAGATTACCATTTGGTGGAGGTTCAGGAGCAGGTGTTACAATAAATCCAATTGCTTTTTTAGTAATACAAGAAGAAAATGTAAAACTTATGCCTGTAAATTATAGCTCATCATTGGATAAATTGTTAGATTATGTTCCAGATTTAATTGATAAGGCTAATAATATGATAAGTAAATGTATAAAAAAACCAACAGAAGAAAAAGAAACAAAAAATGTAAGTGAAAAAAAATCAGAGAAAGTAAGACAAGATAAAGATAAAATTGAAGAGGATTTAAATGAAAGTAGACATATTAAAGAAAAAGTAGAAAAAACTAAAAAGCCAGTAGAAGAGGAAATAACTTATGAGTATGAATATGATGAAACTTTAGATGATGAATAGTAGCGTATATAGTTACAATCCACGGCCTAAAATATCAAAAAGTTTCTAATAGCCGTGGATTGTAAGCATATATAGAAAAATAAATGTGATTTTACAGAAAATTACATTGACAAATTTCGACTAAAAGAGTAAAGTGTAGGTACAAGCAAAATTGCTTTTTAAATAGATATAATTCATGTATTTTTAATAAGAAAGGATGGATGAAAAATGTTAAGGAGGAAAAAAGGATATTTTAATTTTCGGATAATATCAGACGAATATACAACAGAAAAAAAAGGAAAAATAGAGGTAAAGATACCAGATGAGGGGTATGTAGAAAATCTTCAGATAATTTTCTATAAGTTTGACAAAATTGTAGAACATATAAATATACCATATAGAAGAAAAGAAAGAAATGAAGAAAGAGAATACAGTATTTATTCAGCAGAGCTTGCTCTCAAAAAGTCAGGTATTTACTGGTTCTATTTTACCCTTTTTATAGAAGGACAACTGTATTATGTTTATAGAAATGAAGAATTTTTATTAACACAGGAAAATACAAAAGCATATCCGAATGAATATTGCTGGAAACTTGAGGTGAAAGATACAAATTTAAAAGAGTATCCAGAATGGAAAGGAAGGATGATCTATCAAATCATGCCAGATAGGTTTGCAATTGGTAGTAATGGAATTATTCCAGTTGAAGGAAGAAAAATCAAAGATTGGAATGATATAATGCCAAATTGGAAACCAGGTCCAGATGGGATTTATCGGAATGAATATTTCTATGGTGGTAATTTACAAGGCATAAAAGAAAAATTGCCATATATAAAAGAGCTTGGATTTAATGCAATATATATGAATCCAATTTGTGAAAGTAGGAATTATCATCATTATGATTCTGAGAATTTTTTCCAGATAGATCCGATGTTGGGGACATGGAAAGACTTAGAGGATCTTTGTACAGAGGCAAAGAAATTTGGTATAAAAGTTATAGTTGATATGGCATTTAACCATACATCAGATGAACATGAGTATTTTAAATCAGCGATGTCTGACGTGAATTCTCCATATAGAGAATATTATATTTTCAAAGATGGAAAACCAGTCGGATGGTATGGTTATACTAATATGCCAGAACTTAACAAAGGAAATCCTAAACTCCAAAAAGAACTTATAACAGTTCTAAAAAAGTATATAAATGCAGGTGTAGATGCATTTAGAATGGACTTAGGAGATATATTGCCTCGAGAATTTCTTTTGACAATAGTAAAAGATATTCAAAAAGATTATCCACACATCATTTTTATTAATGAGATGTGGGACATTGCAACTGAAAGGGAGAATCCTCAAATTTTTGACGGACAGACGAATTCTTTAATGAATTATCCATTAAGAGATGCGATAATCCGTTGGGTAAGATGGGGATTGCATGAGCATTTTCAATATAACTTTGAAAAAGTTTATAGCGAATACCCTAAATCAGTGGCAGATATTCTGATGAATGTTATTTCTACTCATGATACGGTAACTTTGATGACAGCTTTGGTCGGAGAAATCATAAATTCAGATCCATATCAAAAATTGGATGATATTGAAGGTCCGTGGAGACATCCTGGAGCTGAATTTGATACATTTGGTTTTAGGAGTTATTCGGCAAGTCATGATCAATTACCGGAAGAACAGAAAATTGTAGCAAGGAGAAGAGTAGAACTTGTATTACCAATATTATATAATTTGCCGGGAAATCCTTGTATGTTTCAAGGAACAGAGAATTGTGTCATGGGATATAAAGATCCGTTTTGCAGAAAAACAATGGATTGGGAACATCCAGATTTGGAAATGCAGGCTTATGTAAGAGCATTAAACCATTATCGAGAGAGTAACATGGATGTAGTAGGTAATGGTGAGCCAAGACTCAGAGCAATAAATGAGAAACGTATGATTTTAGAGGTATATACTGAGAAAGAAAGTATAATTACCTTTTCAAGCAGAACTGACAAAGTCTTTAATAATGATTTTAAAGATGATTACGAAGTTATATTTTCTAAAAATAGTACAAAAGATAAAATAGGACCGTACGGAACACTCATATTGAGAAGAGATAAATAAATTCGAAATATATATCTTTTGTACTTTTTAATCCAAAAGGGACAGGTAGATGCCTGTCTCTTTTGCTATATATTAGGAAAGTCATGATGACTTTCTAATATATAAAAATACGTTTTGAACTGATTGGAGCGTACATAATGTTTTAACCTTTTGTCAATAATTGTCGATGACTTCTAACAAAACGACAAAACTTCTTATTTTTTACTCTTGGAAAATAATGGAAAAAGGAATATAATACAAAAAGAATTTCAAAGGAGGATATAATGGAATCAAAATTTTATGAAAAGGACAAGCTATTAGTATTTAGAATAGCTGATGAAATTGATGATTTTAGTGTTCAAAAGATAAGGAGGAGGGCTGATTATGAAATTGAAAGATATATGCCTAAAAAAGTTATATTTGATTTTAATAGTGTTACATTCATGGATAGCGCAGGGATAGGTTTAATAATTGGAAGGTACAAATTTGCAAAAATGCTAGGAGGTACAGTTGAATTAGCAAATTTAACTAGCAGTGTCAAAAAAATATTTGAAATGAGTGGACTTTTAAGACTAATACCAGTTACTAATTTAGAAGTATCATAAGAAATGTATAAGGTTTATAGGTAATACCTTAAAAAAACCTAAATATATATATAAAGGAAGAAAAAATGGAAAGTAAAATTGAAAATGAAATGAGGTTGGAATTTATTAGTAAGTCTGCAAATGAGGCATTTGCAAGAATTGCAGTTGCAGCATTTGCATCACAGTTAGATCCTACAATAGAGGAATTAGCTGATATAAAAACAGCAGTTTCAGAAGCTGTTACTAATTGCATTATACATGGATATGATAAAAAGCAAGGAATAGTAAAAATATTTGCAAGATTAAAAGAAAATGAAATTATATTAGAAATATCAGACAAGGGAAAAGGAATAGAAAATATTGATATAGCAAAAGAGCCATTATATACTACAAAGCCAAATTTAGAAAGGTCAGGAATGGGATTTACGATTATGGAAAGCTTTATGGATAATGTAGATATAGAATCAGTGGTAGGACTTGGAACAAAAGTAACAATGAGTAAAGTCATTAAAAGCAAAAAAGAAAATGAGGAATCAGATGATGAATTTGAAATGATTACAAAAGAATAGAGGTATAATATGTTTGAAAACAGTATTGAAGCAATAAAAAAAGCTCAATCTGGTGATAAGTATGAATTAGAAAGAATTATAAAAGATAATAATCGGTTTAATATGGAGTATAGTAAAAAGATTTAATGGAAGAGGTTATGATTTAGATGATTTATACCAGATTGGTTGTATGGGATTTATAAAATCAGTAAAAAGATTTGATACAAATTATGATGTAAAATTATCTACATATGCAGTTCCATATATGATAGGAGAAATAAAAAGATATATAAGAGATGATGGACCGATAAAAGTTAGCAGAAGTATAAAAGAATTAGGGGTGAAAATAAGAGAACTACAAAAAGAAAATATTAATAAAAAAGGAAAAGAATTAACAATAGAAGAATTAGAAAAAGAATTAAAAATTTCTAAAGAGGATATAGCTCTTGCTTTAGAAGCAAATAATACAGTAGAATCAATAGATGGAAGTTTTTACACAGATAACAAAGATGGAAATAGTATAAATTTAATAGAAAAAATTTCGTCAGATAAAAATGAAGAAGAATTTATTACAAATAAATTAGCAATAAAACAATTAATAGAAGGATTAAATGATAGAGATAAAGAGATAATTTTGTTAAGATTTTATAAAGATAAAACTCAAACTCAAGTAGCTAAAATTTTAGGAATAACACAAGTGCAAGTTTCTAGATTAGAAAGAAAAATATTAGATAATATGAAAACAAAGCTGATTTCGTAAGTTTTATTGTATGAAGGTGATAAATTGAAAAAAATTTTTATCTATTTTTTTTCGTTTTTATTTATTTGCTTTATTTTACCAGCATTATTAACAAAATTAGAAATCCCAACATCTTCAGAAGAAGTTGGCGCAGGTGGAGAGAATAAAGAAAAAAGTGCAAATACTGAATATACATATAATAAATATGGAACAATAAAATTATTACATACAAAAACAAATGAAGTAGAAGAAGTTGCATTAGATACATATCTTTGTAATGTAGTATCAGCAGAAATGCCAGCAGATTTTGAAAAAGAAGCATTAAAAGCACAAGCAATAGTAGCAAGGACATATACAATATATAAGATAAACAATAAAAAACATGATAATGCAGACATTTGTGATGATTCTACATGTTGCCAGGCTTGGATTTCAAAAGAAGATAGATTGGCAAAATGGGAAGAAAATAAAGAGGAAAAATGGAATAAAATTGAAGAGTGTGTAAATGAAACAAAAGGCAAAATAATAACATATGATAATCAACCAATAAATGCCTTCTTTCATTCTAATAGTGGAGGGAAAACAGAACTACCAGTAGATGTATGGGGTGGAGGCAGTAATATGCCTTATCTTCAAGTAGTAGAAACGGCAGGAGAAGATGGATATACACAATATAATTCGGAAGTAGAATTAACAAATGAAGAAATATTAGAAAAATTAAAAGGAAAATATTCGGATATTCAAATTGATTTTAATAATGCTGAAGATATAAAAATAGTAGAATATACAAGTAGTGGAAGAGTAAAGACAATAAAATTTGGAAATCATGAAATTTCTGGAACAGAAGCTAGGAGTGTATTTGGATTAAAATCTACAAATTTTGAAGTAGTAAAAGAAGATGGAAAGATAAAATTCACGGTAAAAGGATATGGTCATGGAGTTGGAATGAGCCAAACAGGAGCTGATAGTATGGCTAAAAGTGGAAGCTCTGCAGAAGATATTATAAAACATTTTTATGTTGGTGTAGAAATAAAAGATGTGAATGAATTATAGAAATTAAAATAAATATGTATAATCTTTTAAAAAAAGGAAATACTTGTAATAACAAAGTATTTAAGGAGGATTATATGAAAAGGAATATTGATTTAAAAGAAGTAAAGGAAAAAAATATAAATGATAAAATAATTTCTTATGCAGTTATGGGAGCTGTGATAGTAGCCATAATTATAATTTCATTATTGTTATACAGCCAAAAGATAAATAATGATGTGAAAGATGAGACTATGACTTTAGAAGATATGACTAGTATGATGAATAATAATACAGAAACAGAAAGTGCAAGTACAGACATAGGAAAAACAGTAGAAGAAAGTGAAGAAGATATGCAAGAAGAGAACACACAAAATACTCAAACATTAAATACTCAAAATAATACTACAAATACAACAGTAAAAACCAGTACAAATACGACTAATAGCACACAAAATACGACAACTAAACAACAAGAAACTCAAACAGTAAAAGAATTAAGTTTTCAAAAACCTGTGGATGGTGAAATTGTAAGAGAGTTTGCTCAAGATAATCTAGTATATTCAGAAACATTAGAAGAATGGGTAACACATAATGGTATAGATATAAAAGCTGATAAAACAACAGTAGTAAAAGCTGCAGAAGCAGGAGTTGTAAAATCAATAAAAAATGATCCAAGATATGGACTAACAATTGTAATTGAGCATAATGATGAATATCAAACAGTATATTCAAACTTATTAACATCTGAATTTGTAGTAGAAGGTGAAAGCGTAGAGAAAGGACAATCTATTGGAACAGTTGGAAATAGTGCTGTATTTGAAATAGCTGATGAGCCACATCTACATTTTGAGATATTAAAAAATTCAGTACAAGTAGACCCTTCAATTTATATAAAATAACAATTGACTAAGAAATATAAGTGTGATAAAATATTTTCGTTACATTATAATTATGCAATTTGAAGTAAAAATATAATGTGGCGAAAATAAAAATAAGAAGGAATGAAAAAATGAAATTAGGAATAGTTGGACTACCAAATGTAGGAAAAAGTACATTATTTAATAGTATTACAAAAGCAGGAGCTGAATGTGCTAATTATCCTTTTTGCACAATAGAACCTAATGTTGGCGTTGTACCTGTTCCAGATGAAAGGTTAGATGTATTAACAAAAATGTACAAACCTCAAAAAACAACACATGCTGTGATTGAATTTGTTGATATAGCAGGTTTAGTAAAAGGTGCAAGCAAAGGAGAAGGATTAGGAAATAAATTTTTATCACATATACGTGAAACAGATGCAATATGTGAAGTTGTTAGATGTTTTGAAGACTCTAATGTTGTACATGTTGATGGAAATATAGATCCAATAAGAGATATCGAAACAATAAATCTTGAGTTAATATTTGCAGACATAGAAACTGTTAATAAAAGATTGGAAAAGGCAAAGAAAAACTTAAAAGCTGATAAAAAATATCAAGAAGAGATTGACTTGCTTGAAAAAATAAAAGAAAGTTTAGAAAATGGAATATCAGCTAGAGCCATTGATTTTAATGAAGATGAACAAGCATTGGTAAAAGATATGTTTTTATTAACAACAAAACCAATATTATATATTGCAAATGTATCTGAACAACAATTAAGTGATATAGAAAATGACCAATTGGTCGGCAAAGTAAAAGAATATGCTTCAAAAGAAAAAGCAGAAGTAATTCCTTTATGTATTAAAGTTGAAGAAGAATTATCAGGATTAGATGAAAATGATAAAAAAGAAATGTTAGAAGTCCTTGGATTAGATGAATCAGGATTAGATAAAGTTATAAAGAAAAGCTATGATTTATTAGGACTAATGTCTTTCTTAACAGCAGGAGAGCCTGAAGTTAGAGCATGGACAATAAAGAAAGGAACAAAAGCCCCACAAGCAGCGGGAAAGATACATTCTGACATAGAAAGAGGATTTATAAAAGCAGAGGTAGTATCATACAAAGACTTAATTGAACAAGGGTCAATGGTAGCTGCTAAAGAAAAGGGATTAGTAAGGTCAGAAGGAAAAGAATATGTTATGCAAGATGGTGACATAGTGTTATTTAAATTTAATGTGTAATAAATGTAATTATTTTGTAACAAAAATGTAAAATAAAAAAATAAAAAATCTATTGACGAATATAAAAAATAAGTATATTATATTTATAAATTAAATAACAAATGATGAATAGTGTGTTTATATACTTGCAATTATTAAAAAAACGTGTTATAATAATAATTGTTGAAAAAGATAAAACAAATATACTATTTGAAGTAAGGAGAGGTAATATGAAAAAATCAATTATTTTAAAAAGTTTTTTAGTAATTTTAGTTTGTGCAATGCTTGTATTTACAGCTACATCTGTATATGCAGCAAATGAGAGTAGTGATGAACTTGAGGATTTAATAGAAGACAATTCTACAACAAATAATACTAACTCAGGAAATACTAATTCAAATTCAAACTCAAATACAAATAGCAATACTAATACAAACAGAAATAGCAATACAAATAACACATCATTAAATGCAATAAGAAATAACACAGCAAATAATGCAAATGCTAACAATTTACCAAAAACAGGTATAGAAGATTCTTTACCAACAGTATTATTAGTAGTTGTATTTGGTATATCAGCAGTATATGCATATAAGAAAATAAAAGATTATAGAAATATTGATTAATAATAAAAAAGAAAAATTGAAGATGATTAAACATCTTCAATTTTTGCTTTTATAATAATTCTATTACCATTAAAATTATTACAAGTAACTAAAGTTAATTCATAAGAATCAGATATATTGCTATAAACAGGTGATAAATCATCAGGTTTAACTTCATAGTTTTTAATTACTGAATATATAAATTTATTATCAAAATTATCATATAAAATTATTTGATCATCAATATTTAAATTTTTTAACTTACTAAAAAATTTGTCATTATCATAATTATGTCCTGCGATACATAAGTTAGAATTATTTATATCAAAACCATCTGATAAAGATGGAAAATCCCCATAAAACTTACAAGGAGATGTTTTTAATAATTCGTCATCTAATCCATTAAAAATTGTATAAGATAAATTTAGAATAGGAATTTCGATAATACCAATTATGGAATTTGGTGCAAGATTTTCATTGCTAATAACATTATTGCTTTCTGAATTAGTATTAATATTTGAGTATAGTTTGGTTATACTATAATTATTAATTAATAAATTAGAAAAATCTTCTTTACTGTTTAAATAAATTTTATAGTAAATAAATATAGATGTGATGATAAAAATTGCAATAATAGAAAGGGTAAATTGAATATTGAAAAATTTTTTTAAAGATTTTTTCTTGTATTGAGAATATGTTGTATTATAATTATTGCTATCATTGGAATTGTCTATGTTGTTATTATCAACATTTTTATTTAAATCAATATTAATAATTTGGTTCATTTTTATACAGTCCTTTCTTTGTTACAATTTAATATATAATGTGATTACTAGTTATTAGTATTTCCTTATAAGAAGAAAATATATATTTTATGGCTAATATAAATTTGGTAATATTTGATTTTTTGTAACTAGTTAATAATTTGTAAATAATATAATCCAGAATCATTATAATTATAATGATTCTGGGGAATTAATTGGCAACCTCCATTAACTAGCAACGATTTTTTATTGCAAATCTATTTAACTATGTACAAAAAATTATTAATGTGATAGAATTAAACAAAAAAAGAAAGGGGTAATATATGAAGAAAAAAGTTGCAACAAAATTAATGATTTTTTTAATAATTTTTATTATAATAATAGGAGCAGGTTTGGCATATGCATATTTTTCGACAGATTTTTTAAAAACTAATGACCAATTATTTTTTAAATATTTAGGACAGGCTGTTGAAAGTGAGGATGGGTTTATAAATTCTAGCTTAAAAGATTATTTTAAGAAAAAACGAACTGAAAAATATGAGGATAATGGGAATTTTTATGTTGATATAAATATTAGTGATTTAGATGCAGATATGTTACAAACAATAAATGATTTTAATATAGATTATTCAGGTGTTATTGATAATACTACAAGAAAGAACGAGCAAGAGATAACAATTAATTATTCAGATGAGGTCAATTTTCCATTTAAATATAAATATGCTAATGAGACTTTAGGGCTACAAACTGACTATGTTTCAAGTAAATATATAGGAATAGAAAATAATAATTTAAAAGAATTTGCAGAAAAAATAGGGCTAACAAATACAGAAGATATTCCAGATACAATAGATTTGTTTAGTAATTTGGATAATACAGAAACATTTAATTTTACAGATGAAGAAAGAGAACAAATAAAAGATAGATATAAATCAATCTTAGAGGAAAAATTAAAAGATAAAGAATTTGTAAAAACTGAAGAAAATGAAACTATTAACTATTCAGTTGATATGACAAATCAGGAATTAAAAGATATAATAATTGAATTTTTAGAAACGATAAAAAATGATTCAATATTAATGCCAAAAATAGAAGAAGCAACGCAAGAACTATTAAAAATGATGAGTGAGAATTCAGATGAAGAATACACAGTACAAAGCATAATAGATAATTGCATAGATGAGTTAAATAATAATGAAACAGAAGAAGGAAATATTTCTGTAATAGTTTCTCAAACAAATCAAAAATTATCTGGGATCACTTTGAAAAATGAAGAAAATGAAATAAAATTGACTAAAACAGATGTTGAAGGAAATTTAACATATAATTTTGAAGCTAATATAAAAGATAAAGAATCAGAAGATACTACAAAATATATGATGTCTGCAAGTTATAAAGGATTAGAACAAATGGCTAGTGTTAATGAGATATATCAAACTGGAATTATTGCTACAGTAGATGGAAAAGAACAAAAAATGGTATATAATTTAAATTGTACAGATAGTTTCAAAAATGATATAGATATACAAGACTATTCAGATGATGAAATACAAACATTAAATGAATATGATAGTGAGCAAATTTCAGCATTATTGACAGGAATTACAGAGAGGATAGTAGAAGTAAACAATATGCAAATGGAAGAGATAGGATTTAGTGAATATGGTAATCCTATGATATATGCATTTCCAGGGGCAGCACTTCAATTAATGATGTATAATCAAGCAACAGATGTTATGGACGAAGAGTGGTCAACTGGAACAGAATATGTAGAGTAATTATAAGAAAGGAATGAAGTAAAATGAGAGATATGACAATATCAAAAGATATTATTCACATTGGAGCAAGTGATAAAAACATAAAAATATTTGAAAATCAATATGTATTAGAAAATGGAATGAGTTATAATTCTTATTTAATAAAAGACCAAAAAAATGTTGTATTAGATACAATAGATGAAAAATTAACAGAAAAATGGTTAGAAAACTTAGAAAAAGCATTAGAAGGAGAAAAGCCAGACTATTTAGTAGTTTCACATATGGAACCAGACCATGCATATAATATAGGGATATTAGCTAAGAAATATCCAGATATGAAAATAGTAGGAAATCAAATTACATTTAATATGCTTTCTAATTTTTTCAAAGAAATTGATTTTTCAAAAAGAAAATTTGTAGTTATGGAAGGTGATGTACTAGATATAGGAAAACATAAATTGCAATTTTTTATGGCCCCAATGGTACATTGGCCAGAAGTAATGGTAACATATGAACAAACAGAAAAAATCTTATTTTCAGCAGATGGATTTGGTAAATTTGGAGCACTAGATGCAGATGAAGAATGGGATTGTGAGGCTAGAAGATATTACTTTGGAATTGTAGGAAAATATGGGATGCAAGTACAATCTTTATTAAAAAAGGCTACAAATTTAGATATTCAAATGATTTGTCCTTTACATGGACCTATATTAAAAGAAAATTTAGAATATTATATTAATAAATATAATATATGGAGTAGTTATGAACCAGAAGAAGAAGGTATATATATTGCTTGTAGCTCTATATATGGAAATACTTTAAAAGCAGCTGAAAAAATGGCAGAAGTGTTAAGAAACAAAGGTAATAAAAAGGTTGTTTTAGCTGATTTAGCAAAAGAAGATTGGGCAGAGGCTGTAGAGGATGCTTTTAGATATTCACATTTAATTGTTGCATCATCTAGTTATAATGCAGGATTATTTCCACCTATGAAACACTTTTTAGATCATTTAAAAGAAAGAAATTATCAAAATAGAACAGTAGGAATTATTGAAAATGGATCATGGGCACCTTCAGCTGGAAAATGTATGAAAGAAACTTTGGAAAGTATGAAAAATATTAATATTGTTGAACCTGTTATAACAATAAAGTCAACAATGAATGATGAAAATATTGCTCAGATGGAAGAAATGGCAGATAAGATGTTATAGGTTGGTGATTTTTATGTCACGTAAAAAGATGGAAACTGGTTTAATTGTAGTAAAACACACAAAATTTGATAAAATAAGAAGACGTCTTATGATATTTTTTTATGGGAAAGATTATAAAATAATTGAAAGATATCAACAATTAGTAAAAATAAATAGACCTAAAAATATAATAATTCCTAAAGAAATTAGAAATATTTAAATTAATAAGGTAAGGAAGGAAAATGATGAAAAATATCAAAGATTATAGTTTAGAAGAGTTAAAAGAGGAATTAAAACGGAATAGGAGAAAAGCCATTTAGAGCAGAACAAATATATAAATGGATATATGAAGCAAGAGTATCAAACTTTGATGATATGACAAACTTATCATTAGAGTTAAGAGAAAAATTAAAGAAAAACTATGAAATAAAAGAATTTAAAATATTAAAAAAACAAGTAGCATCAGATGGTACAAGGAAATATCTATTTGATGTATTAGACCAAAATGCCATAGAAACTGTATTGATGGAATATCACCATGGGTATAGTATTTGTGTATCATCACAAATAGGATGTAAAATGGGATGTAAATTTTGTGCATCAACAGGAATACCATTTGTAAGAAATTTAACAACAGGAGAAATTATTGAGCAAATTATGGCTGTTGAAAGAGATGCAGGCGTTAGAATTTCTAATATTGTATTTATGGGAATAGGAGAGCCGTTAGATAATTATGATAATGTAGTAAAAGCAATTAGAATTATAAATAATCCTAAAGGATTAAACATAGGAGCAAGACATATAAGTATATCAACAAGTGGATTAGTGCCTAAAATATATCAATTAGCGGAAGAAAATATACAATGTACACTATCAATTTCCTTGCATGCCACAACAGATGAGCAAAGAAGTAAAATGATGCCTGTTAATAATACATACAATATAGAAGAATTATTGCAAGCGTGCAAAGACTATATAGAAAAAACACATAGAAGAATTTCTTTTGAATATGCTTTGGCAAAAGAAAACAATGACAATTTAGAAGATGCAAAAAGGCTAGTTAAATTATTAAAAGGGATGTTATGCCATGTGAATTTAATACCAATTAATAAGATAGAAAATGGAGAATATACTAAAAGTTCAAATGAAAACATTATGAAATTTAGAGATTATTTAAATGATCATGGTATTGTAGCAACTATCAGAAGAGAGTTAGGTTCTGATATAGATGCTGCTTGTGGACAATTGAGAAGGAAAAGTATAAAGAAGTAAATATAGGAAAAGAGGAAGAAAGAATAATTTTTAAATACTGTTTTTTCAGGATTTATATATTATTCTTTTTTCTTGTATATAAAAAAGATGAAAACACAGATCTAAGTGTAATAAAATACAAAAAAAATGATATGACAATATATTCATCTTGTATTAATACAACAAAAGGCATTTATTATTTTAAAACTTACTATAATAATCAAATTCATGCAGTAGCACTTACTAAAAAAAATATGGATGCAGAAAAATTAGAAATTTATGAATTGCCTAAAAAACAAAATATAAATTATTTAAATATGTTGGATAAATAATTGCATACAATTTTGCTAACGTAAAATTAGCACAAGAACAATGGACGCGGACTTAAAATGTTATAAATGAGAAAATGTTTAAGAAAGTCCGCTATTGTTATTGAATAGGAAAAACTTGATTTTTCCTATTTAAGAATGTCGCTTTGCTCTAGCAGTTGTAGGGAAATAAGCAGACATTTTGTGCCCTGGCCCCACTGTCTATTAAAGTATAATACAGATTAATCCTCCACTACCTTCATTTACAATTCTTTCCAAAGTTTCTTGTAATTTTATTTGAGCTTCTTCAGGCATTTTTGCAAGCTTTGCTTGTAATCCCTCATTTACTAATTCGTGTAAACTTTTTCCAAAAATATTTGATTCCCAAATTTTTTGTGGATCACTTTCAAATCCTGAAAGAAGATAATTTACTAATTCTTCAGATTGTTTTTCTGATCCAACAATCGGAGAAACTTCTGTAGCAACATTTGTTTTTATAAGATGGATTGAAGGTGCCATAGCTTTTAATCTTACACCAAATCTAGAGCCTTGTTTTACCATTTCAGGTTCTTCTAAAATTAATTCATCCATTGAAGGAGTTACTATACCATAACCTTTTCTATTTACTTCATCTAATGCATAAGCAACTTTATCATATTTCTTTTTTGTATCAGCCAATTCAGAAATAACACTAAACAAATCACCTTCATTAGAAACTGTAACACCAGTGATTTCTGAAAGTATTTGGTAAAATAATTCTTCTTTTAATGTTATTTCAATATTCACTTTTCCAGTTCCTAGCTGAATATCTGTAATAGAAGTTTTTGAGATTATTTCAGTTTGTTTAATTGTTTCTACACAACTAGAGATTTCTTTTAATACATTTACTTCAGAAAAGGCATCTTTAATTTCTTTATATAATTCAGCTTTTAAAGGATGTGACATATCTAATCCGTCAATCCATCTAGGGAATTTTATACATACTTGGTCAATAGGAAATTCATATAACACTTTAGAAAACATAGTATTAATATTTTCAATTGTTAAATATTCACAATTAAGAGGCATTACAGATGTATTATATTTTTCACTTAGTTTTTCAGCAAGCTCTTTTGTGTATTCTGAATCTGGGTCATTTGAATTTAATAAAATAATAAATGGTTTATTTAAAGCTTTTAATTCATTAACAACTCTTTCTTCAGCCTTAATATAATCTTCTCTAGGAATATCAGTAATACTTCCGTCACTTGTTATTAAAACACCAATTGTAGAATGTTCTTCAATAACTTTTTTTGTTCCTATTTCAGCAGCAGTTTCAAAAGGAATTTCTTCATCAGACCAAGGTGTTTTAACCATTCTAGGCATATCATCTTCTAAATATCCAATGGCATTATCTACTAAATATCCAACACAATCAACTAATCTAGTTTTAAACTTTAGATTATCATTAAGTGTAATTTCAATGGCTTCATTTGGAACAAATTTAGGTTCTGTTGTCATTATTGTTTTACCACCAGCACTTTGCGGTAATTCATCTTTAGCTCTTTCTTTTTTGTATTCATTGTCAATGTTTGGAATAACTAGCAAATCCATAAATCTTTTAATAAAAGTAGATTTACCAGTTCGTACAGGGCCAACAACTCCTACATAGATATCACCATCCGTTCTTTTTGCGATGTCTTGATACAATCTTGTATTTTCCATCTATATACCTCCTTATAATTACTTTCAAAATGTTTGTACTAAATTACTTTAATTAATGTATATTGGACTTTTTTTAGGTTTATGACAAGTTTTATAAAAAACTTGATAAAAATAAATAATTATGCTAAAATGTCGATATTGAAATAATTAACATATAATATACTAAATCAGCTAAAAGGAGCGAATCAAAATGGATAAAATGCAAGATACAATAGATTTATTAAAAACATATAATCAAGAGCATGTTATAAGATTATTAGAAAGATTGGATGATAGAAAAAAACAAGAATTAATTGAACAAATTAGAAAAATTGATTTCCAACAATTACAAGAATTATATGAAAATACAAAAAAGGAAATAGAAATTAAAGAAAATAAGATAGAAGCTTTGTCATATGTAGATAAACAAAAATTAAAAAAACAAGAAAAAGAAGCTCTTGAAGAATTAGGTGAAGAAATTTTAAGAAAAGGCGAATATGCAGTTGTAACAATGGCAGGTGGCCAAGGCACAAGATTAGGGCATACAGGACCTAAAGGTACATTTAAATTAGATGTATATGGTAAAGGAAAATATTTATTTGAAATATTAGCAGAAAATTTAAAAGAAGCAAATAAAAAATATGGAAAAATAATACCATGGTATATAATGACAAGCAAAGCAAATAATGAAGAAACTCAAAAATTTTTAGAAAAGCATAATTATTTTGGATATGACAAAAAATCAGTGAAACTTTTTACACAAAGTGAATTACCATTATTAGATACAGAAGGAAAGGTGTTAATAGGAAAAGATATGAAAATAAAAGAAGCTTCTGACGGAAATGGTGGTACATATTCTTCATTAAGAGCAACAGGTTGTTTAGCGGAAATGAAAGAAAAAGGAATCAAATGGGTATTTATAGGTGGAGTAGATAATGCATTATTAAAAATGGCAGATACAGTTCTTTTAGGATTAGCAATAAAGGAAAAAGTACAAATTGCTGCAAAATCAATAGTAAAAGCAAATGCTCACGAAAGAGTAGGTGTGTTTGCTAAAATGAATGGTCATCCTAAAGTTATAGAATATACAGAAATGCCAGAAAAAATGGCAGAAGAAGTAGATGATAACGGAGAATTAAAATTTGGAGAGGCTCATATAATGTGTAATTTGTACACAATTGATGCAATAGAGAAAATAAGTAAAGAAGTATTAATATATCATAGTGCATTTAAGAAAAATTCATATATAAATGAAGAAGGAAAAGAAGTAATACCAACAGAACCTAATTCATACAAATTTGAATCTTTTATATTTGATGCATTTGAATTGTTTGATGATATAGCAATATTAAGAGGTAAAAGAGAAGATGATTTTGCTCCAGTAAAAAACAAAGAAGGGGAAGATAGTCCTAAAACAGCAAAGGAATTATATGAAAAATTCTGGAACAGAAATAGCCCAAAAAATTAATTCTTTTTCCTATATTAGGAAGTAATGTTTAGAAAGGGAATGAAAAAAAGTTATGGAAGAATGTAAAATTAAAAATTTGTATAATCTAGAAGAAACAATTGCAAAAGAATTATTAGAAAAAAGTGTATATCCATGGGAGGTATTACCAAATATAGAAGAATATATATTGAAACTTGGTGAAACTTTAGATAAAGAAGAGTATGAAAAAAGAGGCGATAATGTGTGGATTGCGAAAACTGCAAAAGTAGCACCAACAGCATATATTAATGGGCCTGTGATTATTGATAAAGAAGCGGAAATAAGACATTGTGCATTTATTAGAGGAAATGCAATTGTGGGAAAAGGAGCAGTTGTAGGTAATTCTACAGAATTAAAAAATGTTATTTTATTTAATAAAGTTCAAGTTCCACATTATAATTATGTTGGAGACTCTATTTTAGGATATAAATCACATATGGGGGCAGGATCTATAACTTCTAATGTGAAATCAGATAAACAATTAGTTGTAATAAAAAATGGCGAAAATAAAATTGAAACAAACAGAAAAAAAGTAGGAGCAATGCTTGGAGATAATGTAGAGATTGGATGTGGATCTGTACTAAATCCAGGAACAATTATAGGAAGAAATTCTAATGTTTATCCATTATCTTCAGTAAGAGGTGTTGTTCCAGAAAATAGTATTTATAAAAATAAGAATGAAATTGTAATAAAAAATTAATGAATATATTCTAATTAAGCCGAAAGTTATATTATAATATAGCTTTCGGCTTTTATTACATTTCTATTACATTCGAAAAAAATGTTGAAATATCTGATTAATTCATATATAATAAAATTGTATGATAATTTAACAAAGGAGGAAGCATATGGATACATTTGCTAATTACATTTTAGACGAAAAAGATTTAGCAGCTAAAATGGAAATAACATATTACTTAGCAAAAAAAGCAAGAATATTTTTTGACAAATCAATTATATTTAAAACAGAAATAGCAAGAATGTTTATAGACTATATGAAAATAGATGTAGATAAAAATTTAATATTAACAGCATGTCTATTATGTAATTGTAAAAAAGTCGACAATGCACAAGATATAGAAAAAATACATTCATATGCAAAAGTAGGAGCAGAATATTTAGAAACATTAGGATTTGACAAGAAATTTTGCAAAATATGTGAAGAAATAAATAGATATAGTAATAGTAATCCAAGAGAAAAAGAAAGTGACATATTAGAGTTAGTAGATCAATTTGGAGGAATGTTACTAGATAGACCAGAAAGAATAGGATTTAAACCAGATGAAGCAATGGTACTTTTAGAACATAGAAATTTAAAAGGACAATATAACAGATATTTACATACATTTGGCGATTTTGTTCAAATGATGGAACAAATAGAACTAAAAGATTTAACAGCAATGAAATCCTTAAGAAGATTAGTAAAAATACATAATGATACAGAAAGTTTAAAAGATTTTATGAAAAAAGTATGTTATGATTATGAGCCTAAAATAAATAAAGCGGTTGAAGAATACAGAAAAAAGATAAAAGATGGAATGTTTGAAGATTCCAATAGGCCATTATTTAGTGAAGAAACCACTAGAAAAATATTGGCTCATATAGCAGAAGAAAAAAAAGAAAGTGGAACGTTGGGAACACACTAAAACGTTCCAACTTTGTTTTTTGTATAGGAAACAACACGAAAATTTAAGTTACCTAGGTTCAAAATTAAAATAAATGGATGTATAGAATATCGGGACGTTTTTGCATGTTTCCAACGTTCCAGAAAGAGGGATAAAAAGATGTATGAAATTTACGCAGATTTACATGTACACATAGGAAGAAGTGAAAATGGAAAACCAATAAAGATAACAGCTGCAAGGTCTTTGAATTTTGCTAATATTGCAAAAGAATGTGCAGATAGAAAAGGTATAAATGTAGTAGGAATTATAGATTGTGCTTCACCATATGTTATTGAAGATATAGAAAACTTCTTAAAAACAGGAGAGGCTTATGAATTAAAAGATGGAGGAATAATATATAAAGATAAGGTTTGTATATTATTAGGAAGTGAAGTGGAAACTTCTGAAATAGGAAGAAATGGAAAAAAAGGTGCAGCTCATAATATTTGTTTCTTTCCACATTTAACAGATATAAAAGGTTTTTCAAATGAATTAAGTCATCATTTAAAAAATATTACTTTAAGTACACAAAGATCAGATTTATCTGGATATGATTTAATAGATATGGTAGAAAGATATAATGGAATATTAATACCAGCTCATATTTTCACACCTCATAAAAGCTATTATGGAAATTGTACAGATAGGTTGGAAGATATTTTTAAAGAAAAGTATGATAAAATTTTTGCAGTTGAATTGGGATTAAGTTCTGACACATATTTGGCAGATATGATTTCAGAATTAGAGAATAAGACATTTGTTACAAATTCAGATGCACATTCTTTACCTAAGATTGCAAGAGAATATAACAAAATGGAAGTAGAAGATATATCTTTTAAAGAAATTGTAAAAGCATTAAAAAATGAAGATGGAAGAAAAGTAGTTGCAAATTATGGACTAGATCCAAAATTAGGTAAATATCATAGAACATATTGTGATGATTGCCAAAAAGCAATTGAAACAAAAGAGCCTGTTGATGTTTGTCCATACTGTGGTGGCAAAAATGTAACATTTGGAGTTTTTGACAGAATTGAATTAATTGAGGACAAAGGGGCTTCAAAAAGTCCAGAAAATAGACCACCATATATATATCAAATACCACTAGGATTTATTCCAGGAGTAGGTGGAAAAACAATAACAAAATTGTTAGATAATTTTGATACAGAAATGAATATATTGCATAAGTTGTCAAAAGATGATATAGAGGCAGTAGTAGGAGAAAAGCTTGCAAATACAATAGATAGAGCAAGAAATGGAGAATGTAAAGTACAATCTGGAGGAGGAGGAAATTACCGGAAAGGTAGTTTAATCTTAAAGTTATATTAGGAAAGTTATGCTGACTTCCTAATACATAAAATTGTTCTAAAAATTTCCTTATTGAATACACATTATGTATAAACAATAAGGAGATTTTTTTATGAATAAAAATAATGGAATTAAGTTATTAAAAATAATTAAAGAACATGTAATAAATAATAAAAAAGAATATTTCATAATATTCCTTATATTTGTAATTGGAATATTTAGTGGAGTTTTTTTTATAAATAATATTCAAGAACAACCTAAAAATGAAATGACTAATTATTTAAATCAGTTTATAGAAAAATTTAAATCAATAGAAGGTATAGATAATATGGAAATGTTAAAACACTCCATATTTCAAAATATATTGTTAGCGATATCTATATGGTTTTTTGGAACAACTGTGATAGGGATTCCTGTAGTGTTTGGAATAATATTATACAGAGGATTTTGTTTAGGATACACAATTTCACTGTGTATCTCGATTATGGGCTTAGGTAAAGGGATAAGCTTTATTTTTGTTGCTTTATTATTACAAAATATATTATTTATTCCTGCAATTTTAGCTTTAGGAGTAAGTGGGTTTAAATTGTATAAATCGATAATAAAAGATAAAAGAAAGGAGAATATAAAGTTAGAAATATTAAGACATACCATATTTTCACTTATAATGGTAATAATTTTATTGCTGGCATCATTAATAGAAGTTTTTGTATCAACTAACAGTTTACATATGATAATTAAATATTTTTAAAAAAATATCGAAAAATGTATTTACAATTTTAAAATAGTTTGATATAACATATATAGTTATGTAAATAAAATATAAAAAATATAGAGGGTAGGGGAAAACATGGAAAGACAATTAAAATTCTTTTTTAATTTTTTAGAAAACGATAAAAAATTATCAGAAAACACATTACAATCATACAGAAGAGATTTAAAGCAATTTAGGAAGTACTTGGAGAATAATGGTATCCACTATAACAGAGTAAAAGAAGAAGACATTAAAAATTATATTAAAGAGATGCAAGACGCAGGAAAAAAAGCATCAAGTATTTCTAGATGTATAGCTTCAATAAGGTCATTTTACCAATTTGTACTAAAAAATAGAAAGATAAAAGTAGACCCAACAGCTAATATTCAATCTCCTAAAGTCGAAAAAAGAACACCAAATGTTTTAACAGCCAAAGAAGTAGAATTATTATTAAAACAACCAGACAATGTTGACTTAAAAGGAATAAGAGATAAAGCAATGCTAGAATTTGCATATGCCACAGGTATGAGAGTAACAGAAATAATATCTCTAAATATTGACGATGTAAATTTAGAGGAAGCTTATGTAATATGTAAAAATAGAAATAAACAAAGAATTATTCCATTAGGTACAATGTGTTTAAAAGCTTTGAAAGAATATATAGAAGAAGCAAGAGGAGTATTAATAAAAAACGAAGACGAAAAAGCATTATTTGTTAATATAAATGGAGGAAGACTTACAAGACAAGGATTTTGGAAGATTATAAAATTCTATAAAGAACAAGCACATATAACAAAAGATATAACACCACATGTATTAAGACATTCGTTTGCAACACACTTATTACAAAATGGAGCAGACTTAAGAGCAATCCAAACAATGCTTGGACATTCCGATATATCATCAACACAAGTATATATGCAATTTCAAGATGAAGGATTAAAAGATATATACAAAAAAGCTCACCCAAGAGCATAATATAAAAGACAAATAAGCAACTGTATTTAATATAGTTGCTTTAATTTAATTATAGGAATTTAATGCAAAAAACAAAATTGCACAGAAAAATTAAGTTTTTCCTATACAACAACGTTGCTCTGCTCTAATAGTTGCACACAATTTTACTAACGTAAAATTGGCGTACGAACAATGACATATAAATTTAAATTCAAAATTGAAAAGGTGAAGAAAATGAATAAAACAATAATACTGAAAATAATAGTAGTACTAATGTTTCTAGCATTAACTATTCTGGCATTAACAATTACATATTTTTTTAATATAGATATAGAAACAAGAGAACCAAAAAAGGTAGTAGAAGAATGTGAGATAGAAACATATAAATATATGAATAGAAATGTTTTTCTAATTAAAAGCAAAGAAGAGCAAAAAGATTCCAAATATATATTATATTTTCATGGAGGTTCCTATGTGGCAGAAGCAACACAAAATCATTGGGACTTTTTAGAAAAAATAGTTCAAGATACAGGTTATACAGTTATAATGCCAGATTATCCATTGACTCCAAAACATAATTATAAAGATGTATATAATATGGTAGAACCATTGTATAAAGAAATTATAGAAAAAGTAGGAAAAGAAAATCTAATGATGATGGGAGATTCAGCAGGTGGAGGCCTAGCTTTAGGGCTATATGAAAAAATAGCAGAGGATGAAATAGGACTTCCTTTAAAAACTATATTAATATCTCCTTGGCTTGATGTAAGACTAGAAAATGAGAACATAAATGAAGTATCCAAAAAAGATGATATTTTAAATAAAGAAACATTGAGATTAGCAGGAATTGCATATGCAGGAGAAGATGGTATAAATAGTTATTTAGTAAATCCAATAGATGGAGATTTATCTAAATTAAAAAATATCAAAATATATATAGGTACAAATGACATATTAAATCCAGATTGCAAATTATTAAAGGAGAAGGCTGATAGAGTAAATGGAGAAGTTCAGATAAATGAATATGAAAATGCAAAACATATATGGTTAGTAGATAATAATTCTGAAGAAGATGTTACCCAAAAAGCATATAATGATTTAATAGGAGAATTAAAAAATGTTACATAATATTTTATAAATACAATAGTTTCCTAAGGAGAGTAAATGATATGAAAGATAAAAAAGAAGTTTTATATTGGAGAAGATTAGACAACTCTGCAAAGATATTTCCAATATCTGCGGGAAAGAAATATAGTACAGTTTTTAGATTATCAGCTGTATTAAAAGAAAAAATAAAACCAGATATATTAAAAATTGCAGTAGAAAAAGCATTAGAACAATATGAATTTTTTAAAGTTAGATTAAAAAATGGTTTTTTCTGGAATTATTTAGAATATAATCCTAAAAAACCAATAATAGAGAAAGAAAAGGAATATCCTTGTAAATATATAGAACCAAAAGAAAACAATAATTATTTGTTTAAAGTTACATATTTTGATACAAAAATAAATATAGATATATTTCATTCATTAACAGATGGAAATAGTGGGGTAATGTTTTTTAGAGAAATTATATATAATTACATAGAATTAGCCCACAAAGACGAATTCAAGGAAGAGTTAAGAATAAAAAGAAAATTTGATTTATCAGCAGAAGATAGTTATATAAAAAATTATGATAAAAAAGCAAAGGGAAATAATTCTGCAAGAAAAGCATATAAATTAGTAGGCAAAAAGATAAAATTAGGTGCAATTTCAGCAATACATGAAATAATAGATTTAAAACAATTGAAACAAGAAGCTAAAAACAATAATGCAACAATAACTCAATATTTAACAGCAGTTTTAATATATTCTATATATAAAGCAAATTATTTAAAATATAAAGGAAAAAAGCCAATAAAAGTATGTATACCTGTGAATTTAAAAAAATATTTTCCATCTAATACAATATCTAATTTTTTTTCATATATAACATTAGAAGCTGAGATGAAAAAAGATAACTTAAATGAGTTTGACAAAATATTAGAGTTTGTAAAAAAGGACTTTGCTAAAAGACTTACACTAGAAGAAATACAAAAAACAATGTCAGGCAATGTGAAATTAGGAACAAATCCATTCATAAAAATAATACCATTGGTATTAAAGAAACCAATTGTTAGATTAAGTTATATTGAAATTAGAAAATACACAACAACAACTTTTTCAAATATAGGGAGAATAGGTATAATAGGTAAATATCAGAAATATATAGATAATTTCTTAATGTTAATAGCACCTGAGCCAGTAGAAAAAATCAAATGCTCTGCATGTTCTTTTGAAAATAAAATAGTATTTACATTTACATCAATTTTGGATGATTGTAGTATAGAAGAGGAATTCTATGAATTTTTAAAACAAAAAAATATAAATGTAAAAATAGAAAGTAATGAAGTTTTAGACATTAATAAAAAATAAGTAAAAAAATAAAATCGAAAAGAGAAAGGAATTTTATATGCTATATCCTAAAAAACTAAGTAGTAAGAAGAGTAATTTATTAATAAAAATATTATTAGGTGTGTCATTATTAGCAGCAATTATATTAACAATTATAAATAAAAGTACAACACCTAAAATTCATTGGGCAGCACTTACAAACTCTGGAATAATATATGCATGGATTACAGTAATATACTCAATTAATAAAAGAACAAATATTGCTGGGCATGTTATGATACAAGCTATAGCAATTTCAATTTTAACAACATATATAGACTATAGTTTGGGATTTAAAGGATGGTCATTAGAAATATCAATTCCAATAATAATCATAATAGCAAATGTCACAATGTTAGTACTAACAATTGTAAGCCACAGAAAATATGTAAGATATGCAATATATCAATTGATTATATGTATCTATAGTTTAATACCGTTATATTTTATAAAAGAAAATTTAATAAACTACTATATTTTAAGCTATATTGCAATAGGAATTTCTATAATAAACTTTATACTAACAATAATACTTTCAGCAAGGGATGTTAAAGATGCAATAATAAGAAAATTTCATATGTAACAACATGCGCAGACATGGCGCAGACATGGGGCCAGGTCTGAAAATGTATAATATAGACTTATGGAAAATGAAAAATCATAGAGTTCAATACTTAACGAAATAAAACTAAAGATATAATATCAATAAAGCATAGTAATGTCAATAGAAATAAAAGATATAAAATAAAGAAAATTTAATAGATAAAAAATAAAAAATGAAAATCAGAAAAGTTTGTTTTTATAGTAAAACCAAGCTTTTTCTGGTTTTTTTATTTTCTTAGAGTATTGAACTGAAAGAAAATTTAAGTAATCCATATTATTAAAACTAAAGAAAAGAGGAAGGATGATATTATATATGAAAATAAAAAGTATAAGAAAAAATTTAGAAATGAAAGAAGTGCAAGAACAAAAGGGAATAACATTATTAGCTTTAGCAATAACAATAATAGTATTATTAATCTTAGCAGGAATAACAATAGGGGTGCTAACAGGAGATAATGGGATAATAAATAACACAAAGACTGCAAAAGAAGAAACAGAAATAGCAAATGAAAAAGAAATATTAGAAAAAGCAACAGTAGAAGCAATGGGGAAAAACAAATATGGAAACATAGAAGAAACTGAGTTACAAAATGCATTAAATCAGGAAACAGGAGATGGAAAGGCTGAAGCAGTAGAAGTAGGAGATGAGTTTGAAGTATTATTTAAAGAGAGTAATAGATATTATATAGTAGATAAAGATGGAAATGTAGGAGAAATGAATGAATATTATGAAGATAAAAATCCAGGAGATATAACAATAGGAAAAGACGGAGAAAAATTAGAAGGAAGTAAAGAGCAACCATATGAAATATGGTGTATAGAAGATTTAGTAAAATTATCAGAAATGGTAAATAACGGGGACACTCTTTCTGGCAAATATGTAGTATTAAAAACAGATTTGAATTTTAATTCTAATTTTTCATATATGAATCCAAATACTACAGAATTTGATGTCTATTTAGGCGGTGATGGAAATATTTCACTAAAGAGTCAATTGTCAGAGGATGGAAAAGGATTTATGCCTATAGGAAAAGATGTATATAATATAGCATTTAGAGGAGATTTTGATGGACAAAATCACAGCATTAAAAACATATATATAAATAAAGGAGCAAATGCAGGATTGTTTGGGGCGGTATTTGGAGGCACTAATACTAAAAAAATAGCTAATTTAACTGTTGGAGGTCAGGTTATAACAGATGGAGGCATTAGAGCAGGAGGAATTGTAGCATGGGCAAGAGGTGTATTATTGATAGAAAATTGCCATAGTGAAGTAAATATAAAAGGTAGTGCATATGGAATGGGAGGAATTGTTGGGATATGCCAATATAATGATGTAGAAATAAAAAATTGCACTAATGAAGGAAGTTTAGAAAATTTAAATAATACTACTGGTACAGGAGGTATTATAGGTGTTATACAAGACAATTTGCAAGTTGATATTGTAAATACATACAATGTTGGTATGGTAAATGGAATATATAGAGTAGGTGGTTTAATAGGAGATTTAGTAGGAACAGCAAATATATATAACTGTTATCAGTTAAAAGAAGTAACAGGATATATGTGGACTGGTGGAATTATAGGTAAAATTAGTAGTAATAGTAGTAAGGTGGTTTTTAGAAATATATATAATATTGGAGGTATAAACTGTAATTCATCAAAAGGAGGAATTATTGGAACATTAAATTCTGATAGTATAAATATTAATTCTAACAATGTATATTATAAAAAAGAAAATGGATTAACTGGAATATATAATAAAGATGATAGTAAATTTAATATAACTGGATATGGAGAAGAAGAGTGGGATAGCAATGATATTGTTCAAAAATTAAATTCTGGAAGAGAAACTCAAGAAGAAGGCATTGATAAGAGTGAATGGAAAAGATGGAAGTTAGGAGAAAATGGTTATCCAATATTTGAATAGATTTTTAGATTAAGACTGACCGCTTATCCTATCTTGAAAAAAATAAAAAATAAATATATAATATGGATGATATAAAAGACAGTATTGTAAACTGTCTTTTTGGATTATAGGAGGAGAAAAATAATGTTAAAAAAAGTACTGATAGCAAATAGAGGAGAAATTGCAGTAAGGATTATAAGAGCATGTAGAGAAATGGGAATAAGAACAGTTGCAATATATTCTGAGGCAGATAAAGATGCTTTACATGTAAGGTTAGCAGATGAAGCTGTATGTATAGGGCCAGCTCCATCAAACAAGAGTTATTTAAATGTAAAAGCAATATTAGAAGCAGCATGTTTAACAGGAGCAGATAGTATACATCCAGGATTTGGATTTTTATCAGAAAATGCAAGCTTTGCAAAGATTTGTCAAGACATGGGAATAAAATTCATAGGTCCAGATTATAAATTAATTGAATTATTAGGAAATAAATCAAAGGCTAAAGAAACAATGAAAAGAGCAGGAGTTCCAGTAGTTCCTGGTTCAGATGGGTTAATATATTCAAAAACACAAGCTGTTAACTTAGCAGAGCAAATAAAATATCCAGTAATGTTGAAGGCATCAGCAGGAGGTGGAGGAAGAGGTATAAGAATAGCATATTCTAAAGAAGAATTAGAAAAAGAATATGACATTGTAAAACAAGAAGCAAAAGTTTCTTTTAATGATGATAGCTTATACCTAGAAAAATTTGTAGAAAATCCAAGACATGTTGAAATTCAGATATTAGCTGATGAACATGGAAATTGTATACATTTAGGTGAAAGAGATTGTTCAGTGCAAAGAAGAAATCAAAAAGTACTAGAAGAAACTCCAAGTGGAATATTAGACGAAAAAACAAGAAATGAAATGGGAAAAGTTGCTGTTAAAGCAGTAAAAGAGATAGGGTATACAAATGCTGGAACAATAGAATTTTTAGTAGATAAAAATAGAGATTTTTATTTTATGGAGATGAATACAAGAGTACAAGTAGAACATCCTGTAACAGAAATGGTAACAGGTGTAGACATTATAAAAGAACAAATAAAAATAGCAAGTGGAGAGACACTTCAATATAAACAAGAAGATATAAAATTTGAAGGACATTCTATGGAAGTGAGAATAAATGCAGAAAATCCAGATAAGAATTTTATGCCAAGTCCAGGAAAAATAACAGGATTGCATATACCAGGAGGAAATGGAGTAAGAGTTGACACTGCTATATATAGTGGATATACAGTTCCACCTACATATGATTCAATGCTTGCTAAATTGATAGTTCACGGAAAAGATAGAGAAGAATCAATTGCAAAAATGAAAAGTGCAGTGGCAGAATTTGTAATAGAAGGTATTACAACTAATATAGACTTTTTATTAAAAATATTAGAAAACGAAAATTTCAAAACAAATAATTATGATACATCTTTTATAAAAAAAGAGTTTGACATGTAATTATAAAGTTTGTCTTTATGGAATATATAATAACAAATATATAAAAGGAGGGAAAAACCTTGGTAATAGACAAAGTAAAAAAAGTAAATGAAAAAGAGGAAAAAAGAGTAAAAAATGAAAAAGCTTCAGACATGATGATAGGAAAATGGGTTAAATGTGACAAATGCAAGGAAATAATATACAAAGAAGACTTACATAAAAATCTAAGCGTATGTCCAAATTGTGGAAAAAACTTTAGGTTATCATCAAGAAGAAGAATTAAACAAATAGCTGATGAAGGAACATTTAAAGAAATCGGAGCAGATATAGTAACAAAAGACCCATTAAATTTTAAAGGATATATGAAAAAAGTCCAAATGTTGAAAGAAAAAACAAAGATAGAAGAGGCTGTTAAGTGTGGTATATGTGAAATAGAAGGAGAAAAAGCAGTTCTTGCAGTAATGGATGGAAACTTTTTAATGGGAAGTATGGGATCAGCAGTAGGAGAAAGAATCACATTAGCCATAGAAACAGCAACTAAAAAGAAGTTGCCATTAATAATATTTTGCGTATCAGGTGGAGCAAGAATGCAAGAAGGAATTATATCACTAATGCAAATGGCAAAAACTTCAAGTGCACTTACAAAATTAGATAAAGCTGGACAATTATATATATCAGTATTAACAGACCCAACAACAGGAGGTGTAACAGCAAGTTTTGCAAGTCTAGGAGATATTATTTTAGCAGAGCCAAATGCATTAATCGGATTTGCAGGTCCAAGAGTAATAGAACAAACAATAAAACAAAAATTGCCAGAAGGATTTCAAAGTTCAGAATTTTTATTAGAGCATGGATTTATAGATAAAATAGTAGAAAGAAAGGATATGAAATCAACACTAGCAAAATTAATACGATTACATAAGTAACAATAAAAAAGGAGGAATAAAAATGTCTAAGATAACAGCATGGGATAGAGTAATGTTAGCAAGACAAGCAGATAGACCTAAAGCTTTAGATTATATAAATGAAATATTTGAAGATTTTATGGAACTACATGGTGATAGAAATTTTGCTGATGACAAAGCAATTGTTGGAGGAATAGCTACATTAGATGGTATGCCGGTTACAGTAATCGGAGAACAAAAAGGAAAAAAGGCAAAAGAAAATATGGAAAGAAATTTTGGAATGCCAAATCCAGAAGGATATAGAAAAGCTTTAAGATTAATGAAACAAGCTGAGAAATTTAATAGACCAATTATTACATTTATAGATACACCAGGTGCATATCCAGGAATGGGTGCAGAAGAAAGAGGTCAAGGAGAAGCTATTGCCAAAAATATGTATGAAATGTCAAAATTAGAAGTGCCAATAATATGTATAGTAATAGGTGAAGGTTCTAGTGGAGGAGCATTAGCAATTGCGGTAGGAGATAGAATTGTAATGTTAGAAAATGCTATATATTCAATATTGTCTCCTGAAGGATTTGCAAGTATTTTGTATAAAGATTCAAGTAAGGCAAAAGAAGCTGCAGAAGACATGAAAGCTACAGCTAAGGATTTAAAATCATTTGGTGTAATAGATAAAATAATAAAGGAACCAGAAGGCGGAGCAGGAGAAGATTTTGAAACTGTTGCAAAAAATATAAAATCATACATAAAAAAGAGTATAAAAGAGTTAAATAAATTAACAAAGAAACAATTAGTAGAAAAAAGATATGAAAAATTTAGAACAATGTGTTAATTATATAAATACATATGTTACAATTCATAGTCTAAAAAATCTAAAACTTTTTGATATATATCATAATATCTAGTTTAACAAATTATAAAAAATAAGGAGGATTTTAAAATGTTATTAGAAGGAAAAAAAGTAGTTATTATGGGAGTAAGAAATAAATGGAGT
>CALYAB010000007.1 GCA_944393395.1 uncultured Clostridia bacterium | reverse complement strand
TCTGGATCATCAACCATATCGCATTTATTTAAGTAAACAACGATATATTTAACTCCAACTTGTCTAGCAAGTAAGATATGCTCTCTTGTTTGAGGCATAGGACCATCAGCTGCAGAAACAACTAATATTGCTCCATCCATTTGAGCAGCACCAGTAATCATGTTTTTAACATAATCAGCATGTCCTGGGCAGTCAACGTGTGCATAATGTCTTTTATCTGTTTCATATTCTACGTGAGCTGTGTTGATTGTGATTCCTCTTGCTTTTTCTTCTGGAGCTCCATCGATTTGATCATAAGCTTCATATTTAGCTTTTCCTAATAATGATAAATATTTTGTAATAGCTGCTGTTGTTGTTGTTTTACCATGGTCAACGTGTCCGATTGTACCAATGTTAACGTGTGGCTTTGTTCTTTCAAATTTCTCTTTCGCCATTTTTTAATTCCTCCTTTTTATTTGGTAAAGGATTGATTTAGTCTCCCTCTTTTTTATAAAGTTTAACTATCTCTTTCCTTTCCGTTTTATATAATTTAAATTTAATAACGTTAGTTTCATTTAGTATAAGCATTTTATAACATTTTATTGAAAAAATCAAGCATTTTTCATAAATATTATAAAGATTACTTATTTTATACTACCATTTCTCAATTTGGCATAAAATTGATATATTGTACATTTTTGAAATATTATTCAAGCTGATTTTTTATGTCATAAATCAGTATAAAATCGTTATATTGTGCATTTTTAAGATTTCATTCAAGCTGAAGATGTACTCATTGTACATTGAAGTTTGAATGAAATATCGAAAATGTGCAAGATGATGATTTTAGAATGATTTAAGTGATTTTAGGTCAAATTAGTCTTTCTTAGCTCTAGACGCAACAATCTGCTCAAACACAGATTTAGGTACTTCCTCATAATGAGAAGGTTCCATAGAATAAGTTCCTCTACCTTGTGTTTTAGAACGTAAATCTGTTGCATATCCAAACATTTCTGATAATGGTATAAATGCGTGGATTTCTTGCATTCCATCATTTCCATCCATACCTTCCATTCTACCTCTTCTTGAATTTACATCTCCAATAACATCTCCCATATATTCTTCTGGAACTGTTATTTCAACTTTCATTATCGGTTCTAATATAACTGATTTAGCTTGTTTACAACCTTCTTTGAAAGCCATAGATGCTGCAATCTTGAATGCCATTTCTGAAGAGTCAACTTCATGATATGAACCATCAACTAAAGTAACTTTAAAATCTATAACTGGATATCCTGCTAAAATACCACTTTCTGCTGCTTCTCTCATACCTTGTTCTATTGGTTTAATATATTCTTTAGGAACTGCTCCTCCAACGATTTTGCTTTCAAATTCAATTCCTTTACCTGGCTCTAATGGTTCCATTTCAAACCAAACATCACCATATTGTCCTTTACCACCAGATTGACGAATAAATTTACCTTGAACTTTTACTTTATTTCTTATTGTTTCTTTATAAGCAACTTGTGGTTTACCAACATTACATTCAACCTTAAATTCTCTCTTTAATCTATCAACAATGATATCTAAGTGTAACTCACCCATACCAGCAATGATAGTTTGTCCAGTTTCATGGTTTGTATATGTTCTAAATGTTGGATCTTCTTCAGCAAGTTTTGATAATGCTATTCCCATTTTTTCTTGAGCTACTTTGTCTTTAGGCTCTATAGCTATATCTATAACTGGTTCTGGGAATTCCATTGATTCTAATATAACAGGTGCATTTATATCACATAATGTATCCCCTGTTGTTACTTCTTTCAATCCTACAGCTGCTGCAATATCACCAGCATATACTTTGTCTATATCTTCTCTGTGATTTGAATGCATTTGTAAGATTCTTCCGATTCTTTCTTTTTTATCTTTGTTAGAGTTTAATACTGTAGAACCTGATTCTAATGTACCAGAATAAACTCTAAAGAAACATAATTTTCCAACAAATGGATCTGTTGCAATTTTAAATGCTAATGCTGCAAAAGGTTCTGTATCTGAAGTTTTTCTTTCAACCTCATTACCATCTAAGTCAACACCTTTGATATGTGGTATATCAAGTGGTGATGGCATATAGTCAACAATTGCATTTAATAATTCTTGAACACCTTTGTTTTTGTATGAAGAACCACAACATACTGGAACTATTGTGTTTGCAATTGTTCCTTTTCTTAATCCTTTTTTGATTTCTTCCTCTGTTAATTCTTCACCTTCTAAATATTTCATCATTAATTCTTCGTCTTGGTCTGCAACAGCTTCTATCATAATATCACGATGTTTTTTTGCATCTTCTAGCATATCTTCTGGTATATCACATTCTTCGATTTCTCTTCCTAAATCATCTTTATGAATGAAAGCTCTCATTTTTATTAGATCAACAATTCCTTTGAAATTGTCTTCTGCTCCAATTGGTAATTGGATTGCTACAGCATTTGCTTTTAATCTATTTTTTAATTGATCTATACATAATTCAAAGTTAGCTCCTGTAACGTCCATTTTATTTACATATACCATTCTTGGAACTTGATATTTATCAGCTTGTCTCCAAACTGTTTCTGTTTGTGGTTGAACACCACCTTTGGCAGCTAAAACTGTAACTGAACCATCAAGTACTCTTAAAGATCTTTGTACCTCTACTGTAAAGTCAACGTGTCCAGGTGTGTCAATAATGTTAATTCTATTATTGTTCCAAAAACATGTTGTAGCAGCAGATGTAATTGTAATACCTCTTTCTTGTTCTTGTTCCATCCAGTCCATTGTTGCTGCACCCTCATGAACTTCTCCTATTTTATGAGTTTTTCCTGTATAGAATAATATTCTCTCTGTTGTTGTTGTTTTACCAGCATCAATATGAGCCATTATTCCTATATTTCTTGTTCTCTCAAGTGGGTATGCTCTTCCTGCCATTTTTGTATTTCCCCCTCTCTATATTTAAAATTTACTAAATTAGTTTTTTGCATTGTCAAACTCCCCAAAAACATTTTTTTCTAAAAAGTATTATTAAAATATTCTTGTCCGTTTTTTTAGTAAAATTCTAATTTATTAAATTTCATGGTTTATAGTAAATTCTAATTTTATATTTTCTAAAATTTAATCTTAGTTCTTTTTGAATTTTTACTCAAAATGGTAAAATGGCTAGATTGCCGTTTTCAATCTTACTTCTCTTAAATTTTGATTCAAAATGGTAAGATGTGCATTTTTGATAAATAAGACAAACCGAAGGTGTACTTTTTGTACATCGAGGTTTGTATTATTTAGCGAAAATGTGCAGATTGCCGTTTTCAATCAGAATTTTACCATTTGTAATGTGCGAAAGCCTTATTAGCCTCTGCCATTCTATGAGTATCTTCTTTCTTCTTAAATGCTCCACCATTTCCATTAACAGCATCGATTAACTCACCAGCTAACTTTTGAGCCATTGTTTTTTCATGTCTATTTCTAGCATAAGAAACAATCCATCTCAAACCTAAAGTTTGTCTTCTCTCTGGTCTAATTTCCAATGGAACTTGATATGTTGCTCCACCAACTCTTCTAGCCTTAACTTCAAGAACTGGCATAACATTTTCTAAAGCTGCTTCGAAAACCTCTAGTGGATTTTTTCCTTCTTTTTCTTTTATGATGTCAAACGCATCATATACTATTTTTTGTGCTACAGATTTTTTACCATCTAACATTATATTATTTACTAATTTTGTAACAACTTTACTATTATATATTGGATCTGGTAAAACATCTCTTTTAGCTACATATCCTTTTCTTGGCACTATTCTTCCCTCCTTAATTAATTTATGAACACTTATAAAAGTATTCTAGGTACTCTGAAAAGTTTCCTTTTCCGTATAGTGCTATATATTCTATCTAAATTTAAGTACCTTAATTTAGCAAGAGTACAAGCACTAGTTCTTTTTCAATTTGTTTTGTTTAAAATAAAGCAAATTAGGTATATTGTGCATTTTTGTTGAATTGTATAGACTGAAGGTGTACGTTTGTACATCGAAAGCTATATAAGAAACAAAAATGTGCAAGATTCCTGATTTTATTTATTTTAATTATTTTTTAGGTTTCTTAGCTCCATACTTAGAACGCGCTTGCATTCTATCTTTTACACCTGCTGTATCTAATGTTCCTCTGATAATATGGTATCTAACACCTGGAAGGTCTTTTACCCTACCACCTCTTATTAATACAACACTGTGTTCTTGTAGGTTATGTCCTATACCTGGGATATAAGATGTAACTTCATAACCATTTGAAAGTCTAACTCTGGCAACTTTTCTTAATGCTGAGTTTGGCTTTTTAGGTGTAACTGTTTTTACAACTGTACATACTCCTCTTTTTTGTGGAGCTCTGTTGTTTGTTAATCTCTTATTTTTTGAGTTCCATCCATGTTGTAATGCTGGAGATTTTGATTTTGTTACTCCTGTTTGTCTTCCTTTTCTTACTAATTGATTAATTGTTGGCACTTAAATTTCACCTCCTGATTTTAATTTTTTACGTTTTTTATCTATTTTATATGAATTTTTTTGCCATATTTTTGAAACATTTGTCTCATATAAAATAAATATACCATTACGGAATTGCATATTACAAGCAATCTACCATAACGGTATATATTTTACCACCTTTGGAACAATAAGTCAATAATTTTTTTTATTTTTATCTAAGCCATGAACTTGCTCATTCATTTGCTTTTTTTATGTAAATATGGTATAATTAATATGTAACTGGTAAATACCAAACAACAAAATAACAGGAGGATCTATATCATGAGAAATGTTGCAGTAAAATTTATTATCGTGGCAATAATAGCATTATTATTACCAATAGCCGTATGTAGTCCAATCGAACTAAATAGTGACACGGTGACCTTGTTTATAATAGGATATATTATTTATATTATTATAACAGTTTTGCTAGCAAAACCAAAATACCGGTATCCTATCATGGGATTGCCACTCATAATCGTCGTTATTGGAGTAATAAGATTTCTACTTTGCTTTTTTCCAATTGAAATTACAAGGTCAAAGGTTATTTTTTACTATATCTTTGTAGGTCTCGCATTGCTGTTATCTGCTCTAAGCAATGTAGCAACATCTGACAATAAAGATAAATTAGTAAAAAATATTAAAAGCAAAAGGAGACATAGACGAAAACGGCACTTCGAGGAAGAAGATGAAGATAATTAGCTTCATCTTCAACTCAAAAAGCAACATGTAGAACTAGCTTTAAGTTGGGGTGGAAAACTTTAAAAGTTTTCTGCCTCAGCTTTTTTTCTTGAATAGGAAAAAACAACGTTGCACAGAAAAATCAAGTTTTTGTTATACAACAATAAATGTTGAGATTTTTTATCACCTCAACATTTATTATAAAACCGTGAACTAAGTTCTATAAATTGTTTTTTATATTCACACTACTTTCTAATCATCTCGTTCCATACCTTTCTCCTTTTTTGGAGTTTCATTAGAATCATCTGTAGTTATAGCCTTTTCTTCACGTTCTTTCCTTGATTTTACTAAAAATTCTGGTATTACTATTTTACTATCATCGACTTTTACATCTTCTCTTATATCTTTCTTTGCTTTCTTATCTTCTTCTAATTTTTTTGGAAGAGTCTCATTTTCTAAAGTATAATTATTTGATAATCTATCTACTATTCTATTATACGAACTTCTTATTGTTTCTTTATTTTTAAACACACTCATAAGTTCTTTTAAAACCCAACGTAAATTTTTAGTTTTTCTATTAGCTTCTTTTGCTTTTTTACCTTTTTTAAATAAAATACCTTTTTCGTCCTCTGCATCTATTTCTAATTCTTGTAACTCGTCACGATATTGACTTTCAGTTCTTAGTGGTAATATTGTCCAATCAGGTCCGCATACAGCTCTTAATATTTTCTTTTTATCTTCAAATTGTTCTTTAATCAATTTTACTTCATCTTTATTTGCTTCAATTTTATCAGTGTCTCCCTCATCTATTTCACTAGCTTCATTAGTTTTTTCAACATATTTCCTTCTTATGTCATTGATATCACCTGCACTAGCTAGAGTAGCTGCAGTTATAGGTTCTTCTATTTCTTCATCTACTTTTATAGGAACTTTTTCAAATACTTCTCGTAATTCTTGTTCTGTTAACTTATCTCCACTTTCATCATAAAGTTTTTTTAATTCTTCACACTTCTTTGCTAATTTACTAGGTCCTACTTTGTCGTCGATGTCACCAATTATTTGACCAATTTCATCTTTTATATCATCTTTTATTAAAACTTTATTACTTTCCTTAGCATGATCTTTTGTATAATTTTCTTTCATAGATTTAAACATATCTTCTAAATCTTTCTTTTCTTTTAATAGTTTGTCTCTTTCTTGCTTTAACTCATCACTTTGTAACTCTTTTCCATCAATAGTTGTTTCTGCCACTAATACATTTATTTGTTTATCTAAATCTGTCAAAGCTGATTCTACATTTTCATTTAATTCCTGTCCTTCTTTACCTTTAAAATTTTTTGTTTTTTGATGTAAATTATCTACCTTTAATCTAGAAGCTCTTAGTTTTTCTCTTTTTTCTACTTTACCTAACATCTTTTCTTTTTTGTCGATTTCTTCTTGTATTTTTTGCTTTTTTTCCTCTACCACTTCTTCTAATTGTCTAAATATTTCTTCTATGATATCTTCTACTGCTGTTTGCTTATTTGGATCTTCAGAGAATCCTGCTTCTTTTAATGAAACTCTTTCTGTAGCCTCGTCTAATATTCCTTCCTTAGCTTTATTCTTTAAGGCTTCCCTTATAGATTCATCTTCAATATCATCTAAAACACCTTCATCAAGTAACTGTTTAGCCTCTTCAAAACCTTCTTTTTCTTCTTCAAAAGCTTCATCTACTGTTTTAGTTTCAACAATTTTTCCAATCTTATCTTTGTTACTTGTTAAAGTTTCTTCAACAATAGCTTTTGCTTTTTCTTCAAATTTTTCATCATTTATGTCTAACGCTGTAAATTTTTCTTTTAAATCTTTTTTTACATCTTCATTTAAAATATCCATATAACATCTCTCCTTCGTTATAAACTACTCTTACATTATAACATAAATTTTGCCATTTTTCAACTTTTTCGCGAAAATTCAGCTTTTCTCAGTTACTCTTTGATATTTTCAGTTAATTATTTTGGTTAAATCTTTTTTTAAATTCCTCAAACTCCTCTCTGCCAGCTTTTTATACCTTTCTTTCTTATCCTTAATCTTCTTTCCTTGTAATTGAGGCAATATACCAAAATTTGCATTCATAGGCTGGAACTTAGAATTCGGAGTTGAAATATATTTAGCCAAAGCACCGATTACTGTATATTCTGGAAAAGCAATCTTTGAATACATATTTTCATTATCTTTTTTTATGTCATTGCCATTTGCATCACTTTCTAATACTGTATTTTTTCTATCTTGCATATTCTTAAAATTATCATCTTTTATGCCATGAACAGCTTTAAATTTAAGAATTGCATTTAAACCTGCTACCATTCCAGAAGAAATAGATTCAACATATCCTTCTACTCCTGTTATTTGTCCTGCAAAGTAAATATTGTTATTAGATTTTAAGTTATATGTTTCATCTAATAATTCAGTAGAATTAATATATGTATTTCTATGCATCACACCATATTTTATAAAGTCAGCATTTTCTAAACCTGGTATCATACTAAAAACTCTTTTTTGTTCACCATATTTTAAATTTGTTTGAAAGCCAACCATATTATACATTGTAGCTTGTTTATCATCTTGTCTTAGTTGAACAATTGCATATGGTCTTTTTCCTGTTCTTGGGTCATCAAATCCTACAGGCTTTAATGGGCCATATCTTAATGTATCTATTCCTCTTTTTGCCATTATTTCTATTGGCATACAACCTTCAAAAATTTCTCTTTTTTCAAATTCATGCAAATTTACTACTTGAGCATTTACTAAATTGTTCCAAAATTTTTCATATTCTTCTTTGTTTAAAGGAAGATTTATATAACTTTGTTCTTCTTTTTCACTATCTAATCTTTTTTTCCATTCATCTAATGATTCTTCTTTCTTTTTCTCTTGACTATATCTATCGCCATAAAAGGCAATAGAAAAATCTATACTTTCTTTACTTATAATTGGCGCTGCAGCATCATAAAAATATAATTTATCTTGGCCTGTAATCTTTTGAATTTGCTTTGCTAACGCCTCTGATGTAAGTGGTCCTGTTGCAATAATTACTATTCCATCCTTTGCAAGCTCATCAATACTAGTCACTTCTTCATTTATAATTTCTATTAATGAATTTTTCTTAATCTCATTTGTGACTTTTGCAGAAAATATCTCCCTATCTACAGCCAAAGCTTGTCCTGCCGGTACACTAGTCTCATCTGCTATTTTTATTAACAAAGAGTCTAGTCTTCTTAATTCTTCTTTCAATAGTCCACAAGCATTTGTTATTAAATTAGATTTAAAAGAATTACTACATACTATTTCTGCTAAATTTTTATTACTATGTGCTGGTGAAAATTTGACAGGTTTCATTTCATATAATTTTACTTTTATTCCTCTTCTAGCTATCTGATAAGCTGCTTCAGTCCCTGCTAATCCTCCTCCAATAATTGTTATATAGTCTTTCATTTTTCCATTCCGTCCTTTTCTTCTTTTTCTAAATTTTTCTAGACTTATTTTTTCCTCTTCTTTTCTTTCTTGTATACTCTTTAACTTGCATAACATTAAATTCTTCTACATTATATTTTTTTATATTTTTATGCTTTCTACTCTTCAAACAATTTCATTATATCCTCTTTTGATAATTTATTTATAAATGATGTTTTTGTACTTAACATATTGTCTATTAATTCAGCCTTTTTTCGTTGTAAATCATATATCTTTTCTTCAATAGAATTTTTAGTTATTAATTTATAAACTTGTACATTATTTTTTTGTCCAATTCTATAAGCTCTATCTGTTGCTTGATTTTCTGTTGATAAATTCCACCATGGATCATAATGTATAACCATATCTGCTCCTGTTAAATTTAAACCAGTTCCTCCGAGCTTTTAAAGATATTAGAAAAACTTTTATATCAGGATTTTCATTAAATTCATCCACCAAATCTATTCTTTCTTCTACTTTGGTTGCTCCTGTTAGTTTAAAATATTTTATTCCTAGTTTTTGTAATTCTTTTTCTATTATTGGGAACATTGAAGTATACCCAGAGAATAATAATATTTTATGATTTCCTTTTATTGCATCTTTTATTATTTCAATACATTGATTTAATTTACTACTTCCTAGTTTATAGTCTTTTATGAATAAACTTGGATGGCAACAAATTTGTCTTAACCTTGTTAAAACAGATAATATTTTGATATGGCTTCTTTCTATACCATTCATATCTATTTCTTCTGCTACTTGTTCTCTTGCTTGTGTTAAATATGAAAGATATATATTTTTTTGTTCTTCTTCCATTTCATTATTTAAAATTGTAACTGTCTTTTCAGGAAGTTCTGTTAACACTTCTGATTTAGTTCTTCGTAAAATAAATGGTTCTATTAACATTTTTAATTTTTTCATTGCTTTCTCATCATTTTCTTTTACTATTGGTGATTCATAAAGTGCTTTAAATTTTTTATAAGAAAATAAATATCCTGGCATTATATAATCAAATATTGACCATAATTCTGATAAAGAATTTTCTATTGGTGTTCCTGTTAATGCAAATCTTGTATCTGCATTAATTTTCTTTATAGATTTTGCATTTTTAGTATTACTATTTTTCAAATATTGTGCCTCATCAGCTATTATATATCTGAATTTATAATCTTTTTCCTTATATAATTCTATGTCTCTTTTTAACAAATCATATGATGTTATTACTAAATCATATTTTTCAATTCCTGAAATTTTTCTCTTTCTTTCTGCTAATGTTCCATTTATTACTAATGTTTGTAGTCCTCCAGCAAATTTTTCCGCTTCGTTCTGCCAATTTAAAGCCAAAGAACTAGGTGATATTACTATGCTTGTTTTTCTTTCTTCTTTTTTAATATTTTGAACATAATCTAATATAACAGATAACATTTGTATAGTTTTTCCTAATCCCATATCATCTGCCAATATTCCACCAAATTTATATTTATCCAATGTCTTTAACCATTTAAATCCTGTTTTTTGATAATATCTCAAGGTACTTTCCAATATTTCTGGCACTTTTATATCATCTGATATATTATCTTTATTTAAATCATTAACTATATTTTTATATTTATCGTTTTTTATTACTTGATTTCCTTTTGTTCCTCTTAGCAATTCTTCTAGATATAGACTTCTATACATTGGTAAATTTAACTCTCCATCTTCTAAATCCTTATATTCTATATCCATTCCTGTTACCAATTTATCTAAAAAATCTATTTCTTCATTATTTTCTAATTCTAAAAAACTTCCATCTTTTAATCTATAATATTTTTTCTTTAGATTGTATTTTCGCATTATTTTTTCTAATTCTTTTATGTCTATATCTAAACTATTTAAATCTATTGATAATAAATTATTTTCAATCTTAACTCCCAAGTTTCCCATTTTAGGCTGTCTTATCTGCTTCTTTTTAAAGTTATCTGTTACTAGCACTTCAAAGTTTTGCATATAATATTTGATATCTTGAGTTAAAAATTTATATATTTTATCGTTATCTGGTAATATAAATCTTAAATTTTTTACATCAAGCATAAATCCTGTTTTTCTAAATATATTTAATGCTTTTGTTTCTTTTATTACATTTCTTGCTATATTAATTTTTTGTTTTTCATCTAGAGGATTAATTTCTTTATTATCATAGCAAAACTTGACATCTGCAATTAAATAGTCATTATTATCAAAATCTAAATATACTTTTGTAATTAAAGCTTTAGGTTTATATTTCTCTATTTCCTCTTCTGAAATATTTCGTGGTTTTATTGCATTTTTTACTTTAGGTATAACAATAGAAAATAGTTGTGATAATTCTTCTTTTCCTAACATAACTTCAGTCATATAATTTTGTCTAAAAATTTCTAGTAATTTTAAATTTGCTTTTTCAAATTTTTTATCACATCTATATAATTTATTTTCATCTAATAAATATTTATACTCTTTACCTTTTAATATTGAAACTTTAAATATTTCAATATTTGGTATTATTTCATAATTATCCTCATCTTTCTTTATCAAGTTAAAATCTATATTAGGTTGATCTTCTGTAAATTCTATCTGTGTTTGATTATATTCCTTTTGGAAATCTACTTTTTTTCCTTTCAATATTTCAAATATATCATCTATACCACTATTGCTCAATATAATGCTCGTTTCACTCAATGCATTTCCATAAAATCTATAATTACTATTAGAATTTGAATTAGCATATTTTATAATTTCTGCATATTTCATTAAAAAATCTAATAAAGGTAAACTGTCTTTTTCAAATATTTCTCTTGTATGTACAAATTGAAGTCTTTTCCCATATCTATATAACTCTTTATTTAACATTCTAGTATAAAATTCTGACAAGTTTTTTATTTTATACATTTTTTTATTTCCTACTTTAAACTCTACCTTCATATCTCCTGTAAACTTGTCATAAAATATCTGAGGTTCTAATTTTATAGTTCCTTGCTCTTTTATTTCATTCTCCTCTTCTGTCCCTTCTAACTCTTCATTATAGAAAATATTAACTATTTGTTTGAATCCTCTATATTTATCATAACTTGAAGGCGATTTTTGAGTCAAATTTGTTTTGTTTTCTGATGTAAATTCTTTATCATTCTCAGCGAACTCTAAAACCATTGCTAATGTATGTTTACAAATGCCATAATTTTCATAATAATCTTGGCATGTACATGTTACATCTTGCAATTCTCCATCTTTTACTATTATATATGTATTATATTCTTGCTTACCGTACACACTTCCCTTTATTTCAAAATTCAATGAATTTTTATATTCAAAATCTATTATTTTTACTCTTTCTTGATTTTTATATTCATTTGCTTCTTTAGTTCCAGATATACCTGCATCTTGACATAAACTTTCTATTATATTTTTGCTTATTACCATTTCTTTTTCTCCCTTTCATCTGGCTAAAAATTATATACTATTTTTTGATTTTTTTCAAGTAGTTTTTTGGAGAAAACAGAGAGCCAGAGACAGAGGGGCCAGGTCGGTTTTTGTATGTGGAGACAGAGGGGCCAGGTCTGGTTTTGTATTATTTATAAGTTATTATTATAATGATATGAATTTTTAATTTACAAATAATACAAAACCAGACCTGGCCCCTCTGTCTCCACATACAAAAACCGACCTGGCCCCTCTGTCTCTGGCTCCTCTTGCTCAAAAAAAATAACCCCCCACAAAGTACTTGTTAAGGGATTATTTTTTTAACTTATCATCATTACCGCTTTTTTTTTACCATCTTTATTATAGTAAGAAGCTATAAGTTCATCAAGTTCTATACTTAACTTATAGATTATTTTATAATCTTTTCCTTCCTCTATACTTTTATTTAATTTATCGCGTAATTTACAAATTTCATCATTTAACATACATATCTCTCCTTTTTTATTAGTTTATCTTCTGTATATTTATAAATTAACACATAAAAATCTCTGAGTCAAGCAATTTCAATGCTTTTTGCCAAGTTTCGTATGACATTTTTTTACAAATTCCGACAGTTAAAATACAAAAAAAACAGTATTATTTATTTTACTATTATAATACTATTTTTTCCTTATTTTTTTTATTCTCTTTTTTCTAACTTTTAACTATAGAAATCACCATTTTGTCTTCTTTAAATACATCATTTAACACTTGTTTTAAATATTCTACATTTATATTTACAATCTCTTCTAAATATTCAAAACTATTTATACCTTTAAAATAATCAGATAAAAACATTCTAGAAATGTCAGTAACATCATTATATTCTCTAACATATTCTCCATAGACTTTTTTCTTAATTCTACTAACGTCTTTTTCATTTATTTCATTATTTTTTAATAAATTAATTCTATCTTTTATTTTGGCATATACTTCTTCTGGATTACTTGATTGGCCTGAAATCAATATATGAGAATAATCTTTAGTAAATTCATAACTAGCCCCAATGCCTCCATATATAATCCCTTGTGTATACAACTCTTTATACAATTCTGAACTTTTACCTACAAGGATTTCTAAAAGTATTTGTATTGATATGTCTCTTTTTATCATTTCTTGTACACTATTATTTATAGGTTTTACTTTTATTCCTACTGTGTACATTGGTTGACTCACATCTAATTTTTGTTCTATTTTTCCTTTTACTATATTTTCTGGCTCATCTGGACTTATCCTTTTTATAGTTCCTTCTGACTTAGTTTTCTTTAATCTCTTTTTTATTTCTTCCAATAATTTTTCTGGTTCAAAATCACCACATATTACCATAGCCATATTTGAAGGATTATAAAATGTGTTATAACATTTATATAAAATTTCTTTATCTATTTTACTTATAGACTCTATTGACCCTGCAATGTCGATTTTAACAGGATTATTATGATACATTGCTTGCATTGCATTCATATAAACTCTCCAATCAGGATAGTCATCATACATTTTTATTTCTTGTCCTATTATTCCTTTTTCTTTTTCAACATTTTCATCAGTAAAATATGGATTTTGAACATAGTCCATCAATTCATCCATAGCTTCATAAAAATTATCAGTACATTCAAACAAATATGCTGTATGATTATTTGTTGTATATGCATTGGCATCTACACCTAGAGATGTTAAAGTATCTAGGCTGTTTGTTCCATTTTCTTGTTCAAACATTTTATGTTCTAAAAAATGCGCTACACCATTTGGTACTTCTGTTTCTTTTTCTTCTCCTGGAACTACAAAAATATTATCATTTGATCCATAGTTAGTTCCCCATATCATATATTTTTTCTTCATATCTTTTTTGGGTATTATCATTACAGCCATTCCATTTTCTAGCTTTTCTAAAAATAATTTTTCATTTACCTTTAAATTTTCTATTATTTGCATTTATTTCTCTCCTATCACATATCAATCTCTAAGAAAATATATTGTGTTTATGTCTATTTTATTAGCTACATCTAATATATTTTCTCTTTTTACACCTTCTATTTTCTTTATATAATTTTCTATTGAAGTTTTATTATTAGATAATTCTTGACCAAAATAATATGTTATTCCTGTATCTTGTTCATCATCAATTGTTCTTATTATGGCAACAATTGATTTTTTGGCATTTTCAATTTCTTCATCTGTAAAGTTTCCTTTTTTCATATCTTCTAGTTGAATTTTTATTAAATCCACTGCTTTTTGATAATTTGAAATTTCTATACCACAATTTATAAAAATATTATTTTTATATCTAAAATAATTAGAACTTGCTACATATGCTAAATTAGCTTTTTCTCTTACATTTTGGAATATTTTTGAATTTGCGCTTCCTCCTAAAATATTGTTATATACTAATGTATAATATTTTTCGTCTTCACTTTGTGTATTTACATCTAGTCCTATTACTAGTTTTCCTTGGTTTACATCCATTTTTTCTGTGATTTCTCCATGTTTTTCTCTTTCCTGTTCGCTTTCTTTATTATATTTAGGTTCTCTTTCTTTAAGTTCTTTTACTTTTTCATTTTCTAATATTATACTTTCTATATTGTCATCTATATCTCCTGATATAAAGATATCAATTTTACATTCATTGATTAAATCTTTATATTGTTGATATAAATTTTTTTCATTAATATTTTCTAAATCTTCTACATATCCAAATTTGTATAATCCAAATGGTTTATCTTTATACATTTCTTCTATACATCTATCTAATGCATATCTTGCTTTATTATCAATTTTTCCTTCTATTCTATGTTTTATATTTTCTTTTTCTTGAGCAACATATTCTTTATCAAAAGCTTCATCTTTTATAAGTGGATTAAATACTATGTCAAGTATCTTTTCAATAGAAGTTTTCAACATATTTTCATCTTTCTGTGGTAAAAATTTATCGTTTATAGATTCAATATAAAATTTTAGTACTTGATTGTCTCCTGTTTTATCTATACCACAATCAAAAGTTGCTCCATACAATTCTTCTAATTCTTTACTTATTTCTTCTTGCGTAGGCATATTTTTACTACCTCTTCTTAAAACCGCTGAAATTAAAGCATTTGATGTAACTGTTTTTCTTGATAATTCGCTTGTTAAAAATATAGCAATTAAATTTGTTTTAAATTTATTTGTTTTTAAAGAATGAACTTTTATACCTTTTTTTATAGTTTTTTCTATATATTCCATAAGATTTTCCTTTCTCGATTTTTTTATAATCTATATTTATTATTTTATAAATTCGTAAAATTATTCATTTTAACCAAATATATTTAATTTAAACAATAGCATTTGTTTTTATATACAAAAAAGGAACGCTTAGTCAATCCTAACGCCCCAGTTTCTATGTATTAAAATTTTCTTTTTCTTGCTGCCTCTGATTTTTTCTTTCTTCTTACACTAGGTTTTTCATAGTGCTCTCTTTTACGAACTTCTTGTAAAACTCCGTTTCTAGCACATTGTCTTTTAAACCTTCTTAAAGCATCTTCTATATTTCCATCATTAACTTTTATTTCTAACATTTAAATTCCCCTCCTTCCGGTCATACAAAAACTGTAGTATTTGGGATAACCCTAATTAACGATTTATATTATACCTTATAGTATTTTAGTTGTCAATAGAATTTTTGAGATTTAAAAATGTTGTAGTAACTAATATTTTATAAACTTTTATTAATTCATTGCAAGTTATGTAAATTTATGTTATCATATGGTCATATTAAGGTATTTTTTGCGGTTTAATAATTTTAAACGCAAAAAACTTATTAAAACTAATATACATTTTTACAACTTATTAACTCATCATGAAAGGAGTACATTATGAGAAAAATTTACGGAACAATAGTCTTTAAAAAACGGAATAGTGTCACAAAGTTAGATTTAGCATTTGCTCACAACTTTAATCCTCAAAGCAAACTAGACATAGAGGATAAAGAAGTGAAATTTGAAGTGGTATTTGAAGAAAAACCACCTATTGAATTTTTAAAAGCTTTAAAAAACTTTGAAAAATTAAAATTACATTATTCTGAAAATTCCTCTGATGTTTCAGACGATGGACTTCCTGACAGTAACCAAGCAGATACTTCTTCTGATACTTCAGACGATGGGCTTTCTGACGGTAACCAACTAGATACTTCCTCTGATGTTTCAGACGATGGACTTCCTGACAATAACCAAACAGGAACTTCTTCTGATGTTTCAGAAAATGGAATTGCTAACGGTGGAAAATCCGAAGAAGCCTCTTCTAATGCTTCAGATAGTCAAAAGAAAGAAGCTCCAATCAGTAAAGGTCAACAAGAAAAATCTGGAAATTCTACTAACATTGCGCCTTCAAAATTTAGCGAACTCGCCAACAAAGCTAGTTCTTTTGATGAGTTTCTAGATCTGGTAGCCAATTGGCTAGAATTTGGGTCCAAAATTTCTTTCTTTAAACAGTTAGTTTCAGTTTCAACTGAACTAGAAAAATTATCATGGGAAAAAATATATGAAAGTTTTTCTGAGAAAGGATGGAAATATAAACAATATGATAAAGTAACCTTCTGTAATAAACTTAGAAATCCATCAAAAAATCAATATCTGAAACCATTACCGTTTCTTAATGCAATTAAGGATTTCAAAAATTATCCTTTCACAAAAAATGAAGAAACAGGAGAAGAAGCTAAGACATCTGATGCTCCAGAGCAACATAAAGGCAATGATGCATCAAGGCAAATAGATTGTATGAAAGATATTGAAGCTCTTAATAAGTTTCTATCAAATATCGATTTCAAGCGGTCTATACAAGAAAAAGCTAGTTATATTCTCGAATTTATGGGCGTAAAAAAATTAAGTCAGCAAGAACAAGAATGGATTGATCAAATCACTCAAGCCACTATTAATTCTGAAAAAATAGAAAGTTCGTATAATCTTCTTGAAAAAACAGAAATTCCTGATGGTAAAAAGAAACTCGCTCTTATGACTTACTCTACTTTTATCAATGATTATTATAAAGAAAATGGAGGAAATCAGGATACAACACTGACTACCATTCAATTTCTTAAAGATTTAAAACGCTGTATTTCTTAAATGTATATTAGCTTTCTGTAAGCCACTAGATGTATCTGGTGGCTTTACTTAATTAAATCTATTGAAATTTCAATGATTCTGTGATATTATAAAGCAAATCTGTTTAATTTATAATATAGGTATTCCAAAATTATTCAGGGATGTAGAAAATAAAAAGGTGATAATAAATGTTAAAAGATAATGAAATAGAAGAAATAAAAATGATAATAAAAAAAGGATTTGATTTAAGATTAATTTCTGCTGAACTAAATATACCTCTTGCAGAGTTAGAAAAATATAAATCTGAAATAGAAAAAGCTAATAAATCTGTAGATAATAGTATCCCTACTAAAACTAATGATTTAGTAATTTGGAGAAAGAAAAAAACTTCAAATCACTCTAATAAAAAAACTATTACAAATTCATCTAATCCTGTTACTAGCACTAATAAATCTAAAAACTATTCAGATACTATTCCTTCTCAAGCAGATTTAATAATACAAGAAATAGAAAAGTTGGTAAAACAAATAGAAGACGCCCCACTAAGAAAGAGAAGAACCACTGCCACAATAATTATACGTAAATTAGAAGATATAAAAAAATACGAATTAAACATAAATCAAAAAGAAAAATTATATTATTTAATGCAATCAAAAACTCTAAAAGGTCTTGGATTACATAAGTCAGACAAAATTGATATTCTCATGAATAAAGAAAGAAAAATAATGATAGGCAATTTGATTAATGCAATTGACATTGCTCAATCACAAACTGATGATGTAGATAGATTAAAAAGTTTATTGAAAAAATTACCCAAAAGAACAGATTCTTCAAACGACATACGTCTAGATTCAATGAAAAATAAAATAGAACGAAAAATATACAGACTACATCTAAAAAATGCTTCTACCAGATTAATGAGTAATATATCACCAGATATAGAACTTATTGTTAAGGAAATCGCAAATGGAACTTTAGATTTAGAAAAAGCAAATGAAATTATTGACCAAGAAGCTAAAAATAGAATGAAAGGTAAGCCTAATAATAAATTTTCTTTAACAGAAAAACAAGAAAGAGGACAAATTTTAATTCAAATTCAAAGCTTACTACGAAATAATTCAAAAATATATAAGCTTCAAAACCCTGAAGCAACAATTAACATACTTGAAAAATTATGTGGAATTACTTCAGTGAATTCATCCAAACTAGTAATAGAAAATTTATTAGCTGCTCAGGATTTTACAACTGCTAGACAAATTTATAGCAAATTTTATGGTAATAATCCAAGGTTGCAAAGCTCACCAATTGCTTCAATGTTAAGAAAAAATATATTTAGACTAGAACAGGAATCTTTAAAGAAAAAAAGTGATAATTCTATTAACTCAGGTATAGAATTATAATTATATAAATTTAGTCAAATAATATGAGAGAGTTTATTACAGCTCTCTCATATTATTTTAACAAATTAAGTTTTAAGTTCTCCATATATTATACTTATTTTAACCATTAGCAGATAGAATAAATTTATGTAATAAATTTGTGTGCATCGTATTTTTATATATTAGAAAGTCAGCATGACTTTCTAATATATAAAAAATCAAGAGAATAACCCACCTATAAGATTAAACAATGGATTTTCAAATAATAACTGTCTCATCCAACCATTTGTAAATGGTATAAACCATAATATGACACCTAGTATTAAAATAACTACTATTGTTAATCCAATTGCTAAAAAATCTGTTTTATTTAACTTTCTTCTTTCTCCACCTTTAGGTATATTAGACCATAATTCTTTTACTAATTCTACAATTCCAAATACAGTTCCCACATTATTTTTCTTCTTGTTCTCAATTTTTTTGTTAATTGGCTCTGACTTTTCATTTTTTCTACTTCTTCGATTATTTATAGTAGTACTATTATTAATATTATAACTTTCATCATTTACTTGCTTATTTCTCAACTCTTCATATTTCATCTCTTCTTTTTTTAGTTCTAAATCATATTGTCCTCTTAGAAAATCATCAGATAATATATTATATGCCTCATTAATCTCTTTTAATTTTGCTTCTGCTTCCCTTTTTTGAACAGATGAATATAAGTCAGGGTGATACCTTTTTACTAATGTTCTATATGCTTTTTCAATAATTTCTTTTGATGCTTTTGGATTAACTTCTAATATTTCATAATAATTTTTCATTATACTTCCTCTATTTCTTTTTTATCTTTTGCACATTAATTTTATCGCAAAAAACAGAAAATAGCAATATACATTTACTATTTTCTGTTAATTCTTAAGCTTCTGCTCCAAATATAGCTTCAAATTCATCAGCTTCAATTTTTTCTTTTTCAAGTAATATTCCAGCCACTTTATGCAACTTATCTACATTATCAGATAATATTTGTTTAGCCCTATTATATCCTGTATCCACTATTCTTTTTGTTTCCTCATCTATAACTGCTGCAGTTTCTTCAGAATATTCTTTTGTGTGTCCAAAATCTCTTCCTAAAAATACCTCTTCTTGACTAGATCCTAACATTAGAGCACCTATCTTTTCGCTCATTCCATATTTTGTTACCATGCTTCTTGCAATTTTTGTTGCTCTTTCTATATCATTACTTGCACCTGTAGATATATCATTTAATATCAAGCTTTCAGCTACCCTTCCACCTAAAAGTGAAACTATATTTTCTTCCATTTCTGTTTTTGACATAAAGTTTTTATCTTCTGTTGGTCTATACATTGTATAACCACCAGCCATACCTCTAGGTACTATTGATATTTGATGTACTGGATCTTGTGTTTCTAAATAATGACTAACAACTGCATGACCAGCTTCATGATAAGCAACTAATCTATTTTCCTTATCACTTCTTACTCTTGTTTTCTTTTCTGGTCCCATAGTTACTTTTACCATAGCATCTTCAATTTCTTGCATTCCAATTTCATTCATATTTCTTCTTGCTGCTAAAAGAGCTGCCTCATTTAGTACATTTTCTAAGTCTGCTCCTGCAAATCCTGATGTATTTTTAGCTATAATTTTTAAATCTACATCATCAGATAATCTTTTCTTTCTTGCGTGTACTTCTAATATTTGTTCTCTTGCTTTTACATCTGGTAATCCTACTACTATTTGTCTATCAAATCTACCTGCTCTTAGTAATGCTTTGTCTAATACATCTGGTCTATTTGTTGCTGCTAGAACTATTACACCTTCATTTTCTGCAAATCCATCCATTTCAACTAGTAATTGATTTAATGTTTGTTCTCTTTCATCATGTCCTCCACCAAGTCCAGCTCCTCTTTGACGTCCAACAGCATCAATTTCATCTATAAATATGATACATGGTGCATTTTTCTTAGCTTGATCAAATAAGTCTCTTACTCTTGAAGCACCAACACCAACAAACATTTCAACAAAGTCTGAACCACTTATAATAAAGAATGGTACTCCTGCTTCTCCTGCTACTGCTTTTGCTAAAAGTGTTTTTCCTGTTCCTGGTTGACCTACCAATAGAACTCCTTTTGGTATCCTTGCTCCCATATCAGTAAATTTCTTTGGGTTTTTCAAAAATTGCACTACTTCTTCTAGTTCTTCTTTTTCTTCATCTACACCTGCTACATCATCAAATGTTATTCTGTTCTTTTCTGCTGGTGTCATCATTCTAGCTTTACTTTTTCCAAATGTCATTGTTTTACTTCCTGGGCTTCCACTATTTGTTCCACCTATTGTTAAAAACCAGAAAAGCATAAATATTATTAATATTGCAAATGGTGTAACTAATGGAAGTAATGTCATAAATATAGATTCTGCTTCTTCTTCTATCGTAAAATTACCGTTATTTATAAATTCTTCTATATAAGTCATGAAACTACCCATATCAGGTATGCTAGTTTCTTTTCTAACATTATCATCTTTTAGTTCAACTTCTGCTGTTTTACCATCAGCATTAATTACAATAGATTTAACATTATTACTATTGATATTTGTAATTAATTCTGAATATTTTAATTTTGAATTACTATTTTCAACTATTGATGATAATACAACTATAAAAATTACCCCTATTATTAACCACATTGCTAATGTCTTTATTCCATTTTTCAAAATAATTCCTCCTCTTTACACTTTGTTGTTGATTTTAACACACAATTATATATTTTGTTTTTTAGCACTTTATCACATTGTTTTTTCTTTTTCAATAGTTTTTTTATTTCTTTTTTATTACAAAAATTAATAATCTTTTAAAGCATTACGGCTACTTATATTTGCCTAGAAAAAGTTACTTTTGCATTTTTTACAAAAACTTTTAGATTTTTATTTGGTGTTAGAAATTTATTTCCTATATTGTTATTACAAAGTTTTATAATATCTTCTATATGTACTTTCTCAATACCTTTTGCTGTATCAAAAAGTCTTGTTACAGTATATATGATTATATTAGATTTTATTACTTTTTCCTGTTTATTAAATTTTTTTAAATCTAATATTATAAAATTATTTTTATCCTCTTCTATCAATATTTCTTCATATGTTTTCTCAACTTGCTTTTGTATATATTCTTCTTGTTCTTTTACAAGGTCTGATAATCTATCCATAGTTTTTATAAAATTTGGATTAAACTCTTTTTCTATATATGGAATTACTATATTTCTAATTTTATTTCTAGTATAGATATTTTCAAAATTTGTTTTATCTATTCTAGGATTCAAATTATTTTCTTTACAATATTTTTCTATTTCCTTTCTCTCACTTTCTATAAGTGGTCTTATATACTTGTCTCGTACTGGCTCTATTCCTCTTAATCCTGTAATCCCACAACCTCTTAATTCATTCATTATTATTGTTTCTATTTTGTCATTTTTATTGTGAGCTATTGCTATCTTATTTGCATTAACTTTTTTTGCAAGTTCTTCAAAAAATTGATATCTTGCATTTCTTCCTGCTTCTTCTGTACTTATTTTATTATTATTGGCTAATTTACAAACATCTATACTTTTCGAAAAAAATTCTATATTATTTTTTTCACAATACTTTTTTACAAATTCCTCATCTTCTTTTGCTTCTTTTCTTATCTGATGATTCAAGTGAGCTACAACAAAATTAAAATTTATTTTTTTCGTTTCTTTTATTTTATATAAAATGTCTAACATAGAAAGAGAATCTGGTCCCCCAGATACTCCTAATACTAGTTTATCATTAGTTTCTATTAGATTATACTTTTTTATTGTTTTTAATACATCAGATAATAAATTTTTCTTTTCTCTGATAGCCATATCTTTTTCCACCTTTAATCAAATCTTTTTTCTAAATTTACAAATTTTGTATAACTTCCTAACCACAATAATTCTACTGTCCCTAATGAACCTCCTCTGTGTTTTGCTATTATTACTTCTGCTATATCTTTCTTTTCACTATCTTTATTGTAATAATCATCTCTATATAAAAACATTACTATATCAGCATCTTGCTCTATTGCTCCAGATTCCCTTAAGTCTGATAACATTGGTCTGTGATCTGGTCTTTGTTCTACAGCCCTAGATAATTGTGACAATGCAATTACTGGTATGTTTAATTCTTTTGCTAATATTTTTAATGACCTACTTATTTCTGAAATTTCTTGCTCACGGCTTCCATTTCTTTTATTACTTCCTTGTATTAATTGTAAATAATCTATAACTACCATTCCTATATTTTTTTCCAATTTTAGTTTTCTACATTTTGCTCTTATCTCCATTACAGAAATTCCTGGTGTATCATCTATATATATTTCCGCATCTGACAATGGTCCTATACTTCCTGCCAACTTTGTCCAATCATCTTCTTCAAGTTTTCCTGTTCTTACCTTATTACTATCTACCATAGCTTCACTACACAAAATTCTGTTTACCATTTGTTCTTTGGACATTTCTAAGCTAAATATTGCGACAGGAACATTTGAACGTACAGCAGCATTTGTCGCTATATTCAAGGCAAATGCAGATTTTCCCATTGCTGGTCTTGCTGCTATTAATACTAAGTCTGAACCATGAAAACCAGCAGTTTTATAATCCAACTCAACAAATCCTGAAGGAACGCCTGTTATATGCTGCTTTCTATTATATAGTTCTTCTAATTGTGTAAAACTTTCAACTAATACATCTTTTATCGGAGAATAACTTTTTTTATCATTGTTCTGCATTATATTAAATATTTTTTTCTCCGCACCCTCCATTATATCTTCTACATCTTCTGTTGGGTCATATCCTAATTCTATTATCTCATTGGCTGTTTTTATAAGATTTCTTAAAGTAGATTTTTCTTCTACTATTTTTATATATTTCATAGCATTTGCAGTTGTTGGAACTTTGTCTGGTAGACTTACTAAATATTCTAATCCTCCAACCTTTTCAAATTTTCCTAAAGATTCTAGTTCTGCTTTTACAGTAATAATATCTATAGGTTCTGCTCTATTATATAAATTAATCACTGCCTCATATATTGCTCTATTATCAGCTCTATAAAAATCTTCTTCTTTTAAAACCTCTATTGCAGAAATTACAGCGTCTTTGTCTGTTAACATACTTCCTAAAACTGCTTGTTCTGCTTCTATGTCATGTGGTGGTACTTTTCCTAACTCCATTATTCATCCCTCTTATTCTGAAATAACATCTATTCTTAGTTTTCCTATTACACCTTCAAATAATTTTATCTCAACATTGTGAACTCCAAGTGTTTTTATTGTTTCTTTTAAGTCTATTTTCTTTTTATTAACTTCTATTTTATATTGATTTAACAATTCTTGTGCTATTTCTTTACTTGATACTCCTCCAAATATTTTTCCATTTTCTCCAGCTTTTACTTTAATTTTTAATAAAATTTTTGATAATTTATCTGCTGTTTTTAATGCGGCTTCTTTTTCTTTGTCTTTCTGATATTTAGCTGAATCTTGTTTTGCTTTTAAGTTACTCATATTTCCTTTATTTGCTTCTACTGCTAAATTTTTAGGGAATAAAAAATTTCTTGCATAGCCATCTGATGCATTAATTATTTCATCTTTTTTTCCTACCCCTTTTATGTCTGCTTTTAATATTACTTTCATATTAATTCCTCCTTTTTTAATATCTTTTTAGGAATATTTCTCTTTTAGATATCTTATTTTTCTTACTAGTTCCAATTTTACTATAGAAAACCCTAAAAAGCAAGCAATTTTTCTGTATCATTTATTGATAACTATTTGTTAGTTACAATTCACAGCTATTACTAGATAATGTGATATATATTAACAATAGCAGACTTTCTTAAACATTTTCTCTGTTCATAACATTTTAAAGTCCGTGTCTATTGTTCGGCACCAATTTTACTAACGTAAAATTGTGTGCAACGTATTTTTATATATTAGGAAGTCAGTATGAATTTCCTAATATATAAAAAGCAGTCAATTATCTATTTATCTAATTGACTACTTTTTTAGAATGAAGTAATATTATTTCTTTTCTTTCTTTTTATAACTAAATAATAATCCTATTGTAATTGCTAATACAATCTGTACAATTCCTATAATAGCAATTCTGTCATTTCTGTCTAATCCTGTTGCCACTGTTATTATCATGCTTGATTTTGATTTATTATCTTCTTTACTAATATCTTCATATCCTGCTGGATTGTTCATTTTTCCTATGATTACAAAATTATCTTTTTGTCCAAAGTTGTCTTCTCCTTTATCCCATCTTAGTACTATTTCTATTTCTTTGTATTCTCCTATTTTTATTGTTTCATTTTTTAGGGCATCTGTTATTAATGTTCCATTTCTTTCTTCCCATTGTACTTTGTTGTCTTCTTGATAATAGCTATATCCTTCTGGAATAATTTCTACTATTTCTCCTGCTGTTCCTTCTATCTCTCCTTTGTTTGTTACTCTTATCTTGTATGTGATTTTTATGTTTGCCGTCTCTGTTTTGCTTCTATGTATATCTACTTTGTAAATTTCATCCTTGCTATTTATGTTTCTTCCTCCTTGATTTATTCCATTTACACTTACATTTGATACCCACTTATCTACACTTAGGTTGAATACTTGTTTTTCATAGTAGTATATTACTGTTATTTTGTCTCTTTCCATCGTTCCTTCTGTGTTTTCTGTTTGTCCTACTAGTTTATAGTATGTTATATCTTTTGACTGTGTTTTATATTCGTCTCCTACATATCCCTCTATATTATCACTTTCTGCTAGTTGATGATTTGTATTTTTTTCTACATATTGTACTTCCACTTCTGCTTTTCTTCTATAATAATATTTTACTACTATTGTATCTTCTGTCATTTCTCCCATTGTATTATCTGGTATTTCTATCAATTCATAATTGCCAAAATTCTTTTCTTCTGTTTCATAGCTATCTCCTATATGTCCTTTTAACTCATCTTCATCTAGTTTTTCTCCTGTTTGTTTATCTATATACTCTACTTCTACTTTTGCTTGTTTTATGTAGTAATAGTTTACTTCTATTGGTTCTTCTGTCATTTCTCCTTTTGCATTTGTTGGTAGTTTATCTATTACTAGGTCATATCCCTCGAATTCTCTTGATGGTATATCATATTCATCTCCTACATTTCCTGTATGTTCTTCTGTTGCTAGTTTTTCATTTGTTGTTATATCTATATGGTTTTCTATTACTCCTCCTGCTTGTTTTTTATAATAGTATATTACTTCTATTTCTGTATTATATGTTCCATCTTGATTCTTAGTTATTGTCATTGTTCCTTTTGCATTTTCTGGTATTCCTACTAGATTATAGTCTTTAATGTCTTTTGATTCTGTTTCATAGCTATCGTTTTCATGTCCTTCAATTGTTTCTTCTTCTGCTAATACCTTGTTATCTGTTGTATCTTCTGGTGTATCATCCTCTTCTAAGTATTTTATTACCACTTTTGCTTTTTTGATATAGTAGTATTTTACTTCTATTACTTCATCTCTCTTCATAGTTCCTTCTGCATTGTCTGGCAATCTACTATTTCCTTCTTTATCTTCTGTTACTAAGTCATATCCTTCAAATGTTTTTGATGGTATATTGTAGCTATCTCCTTCATTTCCTTGATGTTCTTCACTATATAATAATTCTCCTGTAATATCGTCTATATGTTTTTCTATCACTCCTGCTGATACATGTGCATAATAGTATCTTACTACTTGCTCTCCTGTTTCATCCATTATTATATTCGGTTCCTCTGGACTTTCTACTAATATATATCCTTCAAAATCTTCTGCATGTGTTTCAAATAGATCTCCTACTTTTCCATCCTCTGTTTCTTCTTTTAGGATTTCTCCAGTTTCTCTATCTATGTGCTGTACTGTTGCCTTTGTATTTTGTAAGTAATAGTATATTACTTCTATTATGTCTTTTGTCATCGTTCCTTCTGTATTATTTGTTGATTCCACAAATGTATAGTTTGTAATTTCTTTTTGTTCTGTTTTATATTCTTTTCCTTCGTAGCCTTCTATTATTTCTGCTGGTGCTAGCACTTTATTGTCTGTGTTATCTCCTGGTGTATCGTCTTTCTCTAAATATTTTACCACCACTTTAGTGTTTTGTGCATAATAGTAAATGACTTCTATTGGATCTTTTGTCATGGTTCCTTCTGTATTGTCTGTTGATTCTATAAAAGTATATCCTGCTATATCTTTCTGTTGAGTTGTATATTCTTTTCCTATATACCCTTCTATTGTTTCTTCTGGTGCTACTACTTTGTTATCACTATTATCATTTGGTGTATCATCTTTTTCTAGATATTTTACTATTACGTTTGTCATAATCTTAGTATCTGTTGTCGCTGTGTCTGTTACTTCTTCACTTGTTTTTTCTGATGTTAGTAATTTTACTTTTCCAGATACATTATTTTCTATTGTTTCTTTTGTTGTATCTAAATTCATATACACAACTTTTATAGTTTTGTTAATTTCTATATTTCCACTTTCTGGATTTGCATATGTATCTATTCCATTCACTACTTCTTGCCATGTTATTGTGTTTGTATCTGGATTATATGTACCTCCATTTAGTATTGATTTTGATGTATCTATTGCATATGGCAATACATCTACTATTGTTATTTGTGCTTTTCCGATATAATCTTCTACATTTGCACTATATGTAATATTATATGTTACAACATCATCTATTTTTGTTATTTCTTGAGTTGCTGTTTTTTCTATTTTGTTTGTTATTGTTGGGTCTACCATTTTATATTCATATGTTACTTCTGTTAATTTATCTATCATTGTTCCTTCCCAGTTGTCTGTTCTGGTTGCATATTTATAATTTATTGGTATTTCACTACTTACTTCTGTTGTATAACTATCTCCATATTTGCCTATTCCATTAGATGGGATTACTACATCTGGTGCTATTTGCTCTTTTGTGTCTGTATCTATATGATGTACTATCACTCCTGCAGAGTCTTTTACTCTATAGTAATATGTTACAACTGTTTCATTTTCTGTTAATGTTCCCGTGCTATTGCTTGGCATTTCTACCAATTCATATTTTGGATCGATATTTTGCGCTGGAGTTGTTGTATATTCTGTTCCTTTTTCTCTTTCTTCATTTATTTGCTCATTTTCTGATCCTGGAACTATTTCTTCTGTTCCTTCTAAGTAATGATTAACAATTAATTTTGCAGGTATTTGTTTGTAATAATAGTTTACTTCTTGTACATCTTCGGTATATTCTCCACTTGCATTACTTGGTAATTTTTCTACTACTACTTCATAACCTTCTATATCTGTTTTTGGAGATGTTGTGTAGTTAGCTCCTATTTCTCCTGTTAAGGTTTCATCTTCTGACAATTTTTCTTCTGTTCCGTCTTTATAATGGTGAACTTTTACTTTTGCACCTTCTTTATTTACAATATTTAATGAATTACTTTCTCCTCCTATTGTAAATGGTATTTCTTCTTCATTTAACAAATATCCTTCTGGTGCTTTTGTTTCTTTTATTACATAGTCACCTGCCGGAAACGTTAGCTTTATTTCTCCATTTGCATCTGTTGTTATTGTTTGATTATATTCATATTGCTCAACTTTAATAGAATTTATTGCAAAATAGTCATCTGTTGTATCACCATCATTTGAATAATATAAATCTAAAATATAATTTTGTCCACCTTTTACTATCACAGAATAATCTTTTGCACCATTCGTATTATGAGATATATTAAAAGATTCACTTTCACTATAATCTCCATTTTCTGGATAGACAACTATCTCTGGATAATCCTCCATATCAACAGATAATTCTGCATTTATGGTAATTTTATAAAAATCATTTCCATTGCTTAGATTTAATGGAATTAAACTCCATGCATATGAATTACTTACATTTAAGTTTTCTGGAATATATTTTTCTCCATCTTTTTTAAATTGATAACTCTCATCAACTTGCATCAATTCTCCTATAGCATTTTCTCCTATTGATGGATCATCTATTATTCGAGAAGTAACTTCAAATTCTGCTCCCTGAAGTTTCTCTCCTTTTTCATTAGCTTTATTTATAGTAAATACATACTCTTTTGGAATAAAAGTTACTTCAACTTCTTTATCTTCTATCATATCTGTAAATTTATCCAATATCACTGTTCCATCTTCCCTCGTTGTATATGATATTTCTTCTCCATTTATTATAATCTTATTTACTGCATATCCTTCATTAGGTGTAACTATTATGTCTTTTATACTATCTTTATGTATAGTTACCTTTTCATATGGATTTTCATATTCTCCACTTATGTGTCCTCCTTCACCATTTACATATGTCCATATATTATATTGTTTTTTATAGTTATCTACTGTTATTTTTTGGACATCTGGGACCTCTGGTAATATTACTTTTTGATAAAATTTATATAAACTCCCTGTCCCCATATAAAATTCTTCATTAATATATTCTATAGATTCATCATTAATCGTTCTATTTACTTCTATAGCTCTAATTACTTTACCTTCTTCGTTTAACATAAAAATAGCATAAAAAGTTGGACCAACTCTTATTTCTGTACCATCAGCTGTAATTTCACTTGGTACAATTATCTGCTCTCCATAATTACTGTTGCTTCCGGTTACTACATAACCGTCACTATATTTTATAATATTGTTTATTTTATATATTCCTTCCAAATCCCAGGCCCATTCTACCATATTATCTTCTGTATATTTTATTAAAAATGCTCTATATATACCATCTTTCGTAGAATTTAAAGTAATCTCTTCATTTTTTATAGTATTTTCTGATGGAATTGTTATATTTCCTGCTGAATAACCTGAAATTATATAACCATTTCCATCTATTTTAGAAATTTTAAAAGCATAATCTCTCGAAGTTCCTCCTAAAGTACTCGTATATTCAATTTTTCCTTGATTATTAAATTTAATCAACATCAAATCATATGCACCATTACTTTTAAGTAAAATTTCTTCTCCTGCTGTTGTATCTTCAGCAGGAATTGTATAATTATTCCAAAATGTACCAGCAAATATAACTTTTCCTTCTTCATCTACACTAATTCCTCCAGTCCAGTTATTAGCCGATATTTGAAATCCATATCCCCAAACCACATTAAGTTTATCATCAAAATAAAATATTGCTACATCCCTACTGTTATTAGTTCCATCTCCATCAATAATTATTGACTCTCCACTACTAGTATAATCTCCTGATACTTCCACATGTTCAGAATCAAATTCCATACTAACCACAAAATTTCCACTTTCATTTATATCACTTATATCTATAACATCATATAAATATCCCTTTAAAACTACTCCATCTATAAAATTACCTTTTCCATCTAATTTCAGAATTATTGGACTCCTTTGATTTGAATCATCTATTCCTGTATTCATAATTAGTTGTCTGCTATCATTCTCATTATTCATATATAATTCTTGTGAAGTAGTAGATATGACAACTATTATATTATCATCATCTTTATATTTTATATTTTGGACACTAATAGACTCTGTCCCAATTATATTTTTCTTCCAAATAGTATTACCTTCCGTATCTGTCCTTTTAATTAATACATATCCTTTATCTTCATACACTGTACTTACAGCAACTATTTCATTATTATCTGTAGTTGCAATATTATAAAAACCTGTACTATAATTTAATACATCTCCTGCCCAATCCTTAGTTCCTTGAACTGTCTCATCTATACCAAAGTAATATGTTCTATCTTCTATGTTTTCTAACAATTCATACTCTTCTAAAGCTTCTATCTCTACTACTTTATATGCACCTTGTGGCAAATTCAAAGATATTTCTCCATTCTCATCTGTTGTTATTACTTGATATGTTTGTCCATTAATTTCTGTTTGTTCACCAACTAAATTTCCTTTTACATCATATGCTGGATATTCATTTCTTTCTTCATCTATTTTATATATTGCAAATTTTGTATTTGGTAATGGATCTTGTGTTTCTCCATCTTTTTTGTAAAGTGTAAATATTGGTGCATTTTTAAAGTTTACCTTTATTGTTCCATTTTCTACTGTATATTCAAATGTATTTTCTGTTAAGAATTCTAATTGTAAATTTTCATCTATTTCTTCACATCTAAATCTATATATATTCGTATCTGTTATATATCCTTCTGGTGCTACTACTTCTGTTAATTCATATTCTCCTAAGATATTCTTTCCATCTACATATTGATATAAGTCCTCTACGTCTATTATTCCACTTTCATTTGTTGTATAGTATTTTTCATCATTGCTATCTAATGATTTTAATGTAAATTGTGCATTTGAAAGTGGTTCATCTGTATCTTTATCTGTTTTTAATATTTCAAGATTATATGTTGGTATTTTTTCATTCTGCAATTTTATTTGAAAGCTTGGTAAATTATTCTCTGTCTTTCCACTCGTTAACTCTAATACATTTAATGTGTCTTCTATTACTCGTAAATTATAATTTTCTTCTGCTTGCTCTATTACAAATTTTAACTCTCCATCTGCTATATAATATCCATCTGCCTTCACTTCTTTTATTGTATATTCTTCATTTGGGTATAACTCTCTTATTGTTGCTATTCCTTTACTATTTGTTATCATTGCTCTATTTTGATAGCCTTTTCCAGTTATCTCAAATCTTATATCTTCTATAGCCGTCTCATTTGTGTCTTGTTTTAAAATATTTAATGTACTTAATGGTACATCCTCTACTGCTATAGATATAATCTTGCCATTTACAATAAAATCTGTTTTACTTTCTCCATCTATTTTTTCTGCTTGAATGTTTCCATTCTCATCAATTTTTGTTCTAAACTTTATTACATCTTCATTTAATTCATATCCTTGTGGAGATTTTATTTCTTGTATTTCATATATTCTTTCTGCATATAAATCTTTTATTATCAAAAGACCTTCTGCATTTGTTATTGCTATTTTGCTATTATTTGTACCGTCTTCTGTTACCTTATATGTTGCCCCTTCGACTAAATAATCATTTCCTTTTTGAGTCTTAGTTAACTCTAAATTATATTTTTTGGCTATCATAAATCCTAATTTATTTGTTTCTGTTTGGTCACGTAATTTTCCTTCATCTGTTTCTAAATAAAAATATACTGCATGTGTTGAATATGTCACATCATTATAGTTTACCTCTTGTGGCACTTCTATTTCATATGTACATATATATTCTTCTCCTTTTGCTATTACATAATCTCCTAAATCTATTGCATAGGTCCTAATTTTAGAAAAATCTGTAACTTCACTTTCTGTTTTCCAGTTGTTACTTGCATCACTTATATTATTATTAACTGTTTCATTTTCTGAATAATATACTGTTGCTATTCCTTGTAATTTTTCTGGTAATTGTATTGGCCCTGTCATACTTGCTGTAAATGTAGAACCTAAATCTTTTTCTAATATCTGTGATTTATTTCCTTCAAATGGTGTTTTTCCTACTACAACTACTCCACTTATATTTCCAGAATAATTATTTAATATTTGCACACTTATTTTTGCAGTCCTATTATTCTGTGCCTTATCTATGATTGCTACTTGTGGTGCAATTGTTGTTTTTACTTCATCTCCTTCCTCATTATAGTCTGAACCTGTTTCTGTTGTTAATAATGATGTTGGTCCTACAAATGAAATTGATTTTTTACTATAATCTACTAGGTCTGTTGTGTTTCCATTTGCATTTATATCATATATATCTTCTGCTCTTAAGCCTTCTTTATAGTTATTACATTCTTCATTATATGCATATAATTCTATGTTCCTTGTTGCTGATAGTTTTCTTGGATCTGGTGTTATATCTGCATCCACTGTTATTGTATAGTTTTCTGGATTTTCATTTTCTGTTAATATCTTTAGGTAATAATTTCCATCTTGTTCATAGATATCATATCCTAAAATTTCTACATTTCCATTGTTTATCGTTACATTGTTTATTTCTGCTAATAGCACTTCTTCTGGAAATTTTAATAAAAATGTTCCATTTTTCCATAATATAACATTATAACCTAAGTTTACTGTTCCTATTGTTATTTTTACATTTGTTGTTTCTTGTGTAGATAATGTTATTGGTGTTACATTATTTATTTGTGCCATTGATATTGGTTCATCATAATTTGCAATTCCTATATCGTCTTTTATTTTTTGATATTCTTCATTTTCACTTAATTTTGCATACCCACTTAAGTATGAATTTATTTTACTTAACTTATCAAATTCTTCTCTTGTTTTGTCTGTTGTTAATAGTTCATTATCTAGTTCTTTTATATTTGTTGCTGTAAAGCTACTTACTCTATCTGCTGAACTTGTTTCTATCCTTATATGTGCAACTGGTTGATCATAATAGTATGGATTTTCTTTTGTATAACTTTCCCAATCGTCTTTTGTAAATTCATGTATTAATTGATCTGTTTCATCATTATATACTCGTATCCATCCGTCTTCTCCAAACATTGCTCCAGGGGTTGTAAAATATATTCCTATATTTTTACTGTATTTTAACATATCTTCATATGTTCCATCTGTTTTTAAGAATTTATCTGTATAATTATTATCTTGTTCTCTTAATTGTACATTTGATATTTCTCCTGAATTTCCTCTTGCTACATACCATCTTACTTCATATGTATCCTTTGTAGCTTCTTCCATTTGATTATAATAGCCCACTGCATTTTCTTTTGATATAACATATACATTATATGGATTTGATACCCATGTTCCTACTTGTATATCATAGGAAATCACGTCTCCTCCACCTCTTTCGTAAGTTATACTTATTACATCTTCTGCCACATTACTTACATATGGGTTATTAAACTCTTCGTTTGGATTGTTATATCCTTCAAATGTTGCTTTTACTGGTATATTTAATACTATTGTTCCATTTTCACTTGAATTTTTATATGCTGCTAAAGGATATGTTACTTTTAATTTATATTCACTATATCTTGCTGTATTATAGCTTGATGTATATGCTTCTTTTGTAACTACTCCATCCTCTCCTATTTGTGCTTTTCTGTATGCTGTGAAATTTCCTGTTTCTTGATCATATGTGTATTGCACATTTTCTCCTGTTATTTCCACATTTGTCGCTTTATATCCATTTAATTCTGGTATTGTCCCTTCTATTGTTGATTTTTTCAATAATAGTTTATTGTTGCTTTCTTGTGATGTTATTTTGAATTCTAAATTTACTTCTTGGTTTACTTCGTCTACTATACTTTCTGTATTATAGTTTTGATATTTATTTTTTTCTTTATTTGCTCCATATGTATATGGTATTTCTGCTTTTGTTGTACTATACCAATCTACTGGTATCTCTATTTCTTTTTCTATTTTTGTTTCTACACCTTCATTTGTTACATGTACTCCTGTTAATTTAATTTTATTTATCCCACTTAATTTATTTGTATCTTTCCCTAGTGCATCTTTTTTAGTTGTTGTGTACCTATAATCTCCAGTCCTTACTTGTCCAAATATTAATTTTTGTGTTCCTGCTGTTACTTCTTTTAAGTTAATCTCTTTTGTATTTTCACTTATATAGTTTCCACTGATTATTTCATCCTCCACTAAAGCTGTTTTAAAATATATATTATTAGATTCAATTTCTATCTTGCCATCTTTTAAATATCCATTTCCAAGCACGTTTAAACTCATGTAAAGCGTGTCTTCTCCTTCTACCTCTTTACATGTTCCTTTTACTTTTTCTGCATATCCATCACTATCTAAATCTCTTGCAAAATAGCTACTGAATCTTACATATTCACTTTGAGTTTCTTCATCTTTTGTTGTTAATTCTCCATATGTCATTGCTCTTGCAAGCTCTGGACTTATTTGTGTTTTATTTTTATTAATGCTTTGCATCAATTCAATAATTGATATTAATATTATTAGCAATATTAATATACTTACAGTAATAACTTGCTTTTTTTGTACTCTGAATTCTTTTTTCTTCATTTCCATAGATTCCCCTTTGTTTTTATATTTATATATATTTATTTTATATACTTAAAGTATATAAGTAAATATGTTGCATGCCGTCAATTTTTACCTTGTTTTGTCATAATCTACGGAAACTTATACTTTGTTTCTTTCTACTTTCTATTATTTTTATTTTACATTTCTTTTACATATTTTTAATATTATTTTAATTTTTCTACGGAAATCTTAACTTTCCGTATTAAGTCGAAGAATTACTATTCAATTTTCCTGTAGTATGCTATTTATTGCTTGCAATTCTTAGCTATCTATTGAAAATCAAAAGTTATTATTTTAAGGACGGAGATAAAAGTCATCTCCGCCCCTTTAAACTATCACTAATTTTCTAATTCAGAAAAATATTCATTTATTCTATTTATTAATTCTTGTCTTGTCTCTTCCATAGTCATTCCTTCTACTTGTGCTCCGGCCAAAGTAATATGACCTCCGCCACCTAGCTTTTCTAGAATAATTTGCACATTTATATCTCCTATAGACCTTCCACTTATGCAAATTTTATTTCCTGCTTTTCCCATAACAAATGATGCTGTTATATCACTAATTGTTAATAATTCATCTGCTGCTTTTGCACATATTAAACTTGCATCTTTGTCCTTTTTATCATAAACAGCTATTGCTATTGTATCATTAACTATTTCCGCTTTCTTTACTATTGCTGCTATTTTGTTAAATGTTTCTAAATTGCTTTGGAACCATTTTTTTACTCTGATTATATTTACACCACATCTACGCAGATATGCTGCTGCTTCAAATGTTCTTACTCCTGTCTTAAATGTAAAGTTTTTTGTATCCATCATAATTCCTGCATATAAACTTTCTGCTTCAATAGTTTTTAAATCAACCTTTGTTTCTGCATATTGAAGTAATTCAGTTACCAATTCTGCTGCTGATGATGCATATACTTCTTGGAATGTTAATGTTGCATTTTCTATATAATCTGCACTTCTTCTATGATGATCTATAATTACTTTTTTATCTGTTCTTTTTAGTAATTCAGGAGCTTCCACATAAGTATTTTTATGAGTATCTACTATTACTACTAAAGTTTCTTTATCTACATTTTCTTCTGCTACCTCTTTTGAAATTAATATATCTTCATATTCTGGTTCTTTTGATAAAGATTCTTTAAAGTTTTGTAAAGTATTTGTTTCGTTACTGTCTATGATATATGCTTTTTTACCTAAACTTTTTACTAATCTATATATTCCCATACTAGATCCCATAGAGTCTATATCAGGATTAGTATGCCCCATTATCATAACTTTACTTGCATCTTTTATTAAATTTTCTAATGCATGTGCTACAACTCTTGCTTTTACTTTTGTTCGTCTTTCTACTTCTTGAGCCCTTCCACCATAAAATTTATATATCTCATTTTCTCTTATTACAGCTTGATCTCCGCCTCTGCCTAAAACTACATCCATTGCTGCTTGTGCTGATTTATATTTTTCTTTGTCAGTTAATCCTTCATTTGAAACGGCTATACTTAATGTTATTTGTACATTTTCCTTTGTTTTTATATCTTTTACTTTATCTAAAACACTAAATTTATCTTCTTTAACTTTTTCAAAATATCTTTGTTCAAATAAGTATATATATCTATCTCTATCAGATTTTATTAAAACTCCATTTGTTTTATCTGTCCATTCATATATACATTTATCAATTTCTGCAATTACTTGTGGTTTTTCTTCACTTTCAAGTTGTTGCATTGTTTCTTCATAATTGTCTATCATCATTATTGTTATACATGATTTGGAATCTTGATATTCTTTTTTTAGTTTAATCATTTCTGTTTCATCTATAAAATATAACATTATCATGTATTTATCATCATGTTTTCTATCATATTGTTTTGAATGAACAAATTTGCCTAAAACTTTATAATTTTTTTTATTTATTTCCACATGTCTTGAAATTTGTTTTTCTTTAGTTTCGTCTTTTTCAGTTTCTTTTATATCAAGTTTTATATCTTCTATTAAGTTATTCAAATATTTATTAATATCAAATCCACTAAATTCAGATATAAATTTAGAACTTCTCCATATTATATTACCATTTGACTCTAATATTATTAATGGGAATGGTGAGTTTATTAAACTACTTTTTGCTGCTGTGTCTACTGATAATGTTAAATCTTGTAGTGTTTCTGATATTTCACTTTTTCTTCTATTTGTAGCATAGTATGAATATCCAACTACCGCACCAAAAATTAGTATAGAAGGTATTATCATAATTGCACTTTCTATACAAATAATTACTAATAATATAAAAATTATTGCTAAATATATTTTGGTTTTTGATAATAGCTTATCTGAAATCTTTCTATTAGTATTTTGCATAAATAATTTTCTCCTTATATTTCTCTATTATATTTTACCGAGAAATAGCCATTTTGTCAAGTTTTCGCGTATTCTACATATTATATACTACTCTTGTTAAAACTCAAACGAACATATTTTTATATATTAAAAAGTCAGCATGATTTTCCTAATATATAAAAATTCCTACCATCCTTTAACAATAATTGTATTTTGGATGGTAGTTTTAATATTTTATTCTATAAGTAACTTGTTTTATTTTTTAAAAATGTAAAGTAATACGAAAGCCCAGACTTTCTTCAATATATGATGGATTAATATAGCTACGATCCGAAGCTGGATGATAATCTCCCATAGTATAGTAATCACCGCCCTCTATATATTCGATTTATTTCATTATGGGATTCCATAACCCATTCAGCTGAATTTCCCCCCAGATCATATATATTTTTTACTGCATACTCTGAACTTGAACCTGTTTTAGCTAAAGTAGCAGATCCAAAATCGTATTCTACTACATAATTCCCTTTTCCCGTTGAATTTGCTACAAATGATGTTTGAGTATTACAATTTCCATTTTTATACTCTGGATCTATCCACTGCATTATTGCATCCCATTCTATTCCATATATTAATGTACTTGTTACTGATGTATAGTTATTTTTCCCTGCAAATTCTTTCGCTTTTTGGAATGCTCCTCCTGTTTCTACTTTCATATCATCACTATTTGACCATCCTATATAATTATATACATTTTTTCCTTGCTTAACTACTACATCATCTGTTATTCCTGAACTTTTTGTTCTCTCACTAGTTGTTCCTGCCTCATATCTTCCTACATAAAATCCATTATACTCTAACACACTAGCTCTCATTGCATTATATTCACTTTCTTCATTTTCATATCCATTTTCACATGGCTCTGCACAATTTACTATAAAACCTTCATCAAAAGCCCCCCCAGAATATCCATCATATCTCTCAAATTCTTCAGCAACTACAGGTACCCATACAAATTGATTTCCTTGTAATCCGTGTAGCTGTATTATGGCTTGTTCCTTTATTTTCATCTGCTTTATTATCAGAGATAACTACTCCCTCTTCTTTTGTTCCCCCAACATAATAAAAACCTTTTGGGATTGGTACTCCATCTTCTGTATATTCTTTTATTTTTTCCTTTTTTTCTGTTTCAGTATAAATATTGTCTATATTTTCTATAGATTCATCATATTCCTGTTTTAGTTTATCATATTCAGAAATTTGTGCTTGATTACTATTAGAACTTCTCATAAACATATTAACTACAACTATTAAGAAAAATAACATTGCTAATAAAACAAATAATGTTATTGATCCCTTTTGATTACTTAATTTTTCTTTTTTCATTAGAATTCTCCTTATCTTTATATTATTATAATATATTTTAACAAATCTATTCTAAATATCAATATGTTTTTGAATATTTTTCTTTATTTTGTTACTATCAATTAAATTATTCAAAAAATAAAGAGAAAATCCTAATATTAAGATTTTCCCTCTAAAATAAATTATTATTATTCAGCTTTTGCCCCTAAATCTTCTGTATCAGCAACTTGTTCTAGTTCTTTTTCTGTATTGATATGAATATTTTGATATTTTTGCATACCTGTTCCTGCTGGGATTAATTTTCCTATAATAACATTTTCTTTTAATCCTACTAAATCATCTACTTTACCTTTAACTGCTGCATCTGTAAGAACTCTTGTTGTTTCTTGGAATGACGCTGCAGATAAGAAACTATCTGTTGCAAGAGCAGCTTTTGTAATACCAAGTAATACTCTTTTTCCTGTTGCTGGTCTCTTTCCTTCAGCTATTGCTTCATTATTTTTATCTTCAAATTCATACATGTCAATTAATGAACCTGGGAACATATCTGTATCAGCGTTATCTTCAACTCTAACTTTTTTAAGCATTTGTCTACCAATAACTTCAATATGTTTGTCATTAATATCAACACCTTGATTTCTGTATACTTTTTGTACTTCTGTAATTAAATATTCGTATACTCCTTCTGGTCCCTTTAGTGTTAAAATCTCAGCTGGATTGATTGAACCTTCTATTAATGGTTGACCTACTTCTACCATATCTCCATCTTTTACCCTCATTTTTGAACCAAATGGAATTGTATACGATTTTGAAGTATCTTTTCCTTTAACAATAACTTCTTTCTTTTTCTTTGTTTCTTTTATTTTTACTTTACCTTCAATTTCTGTAATAATTGCAAGTCCTTTTGGCTTTCTAGCTTCAAATAATTCTTCAACCCTTGGAAGACCTTGTGTGATATCTGCTACACCTGCTACACCACCAGAGTGAATTGTTCTCATTGTAAGCTGTGTACCTGGCTCTCCTATTGATTGTGCCGCAATTATACCTATAGCTTCACCTATTGATACTAAATCTCTTCTTGCTAATCCCATACCATAGCATTTTTGGCATACACCATGTTTTGAACGGCAACCAAGAACTGAACGAACTTTTAATTTGTCAATTCCAGCAGCTACAATCTCATCAGCAATTTTTTCTGTTATCATTGTATTTGTATCAACAATTAATTCATTTGTCTCTGGATTATATACATCTTCAATTACAAATCTTCCTAATAATCTTTCTTGCATTTTTTCGATTACTTGTTGTCCATCTTTAATATCATAAATTAATATTCCTTCATCAGTACCACAATCATGTTCTCTTACAATGATATCTTGTGATACATCAACTAATCTTCTTGTCAAGTAACCTGAGTCTGCTGTTCTTAAAGCTGTATCTGAAAGTCCTTTTCTCGCACCATGTGCTGAAATAAAGTATTCTAAGGCATCTAATCCTTCTGCAAATGATGATTTAATTGGTATTTCAACAGCTTTACCTGTTGTACTAGCCATAAGTCCACGCATACCTGCTATTTGTCTTAACTGGCTCATATTACCTCTGGCTCCAGATTTAACCATCATATATATTGGGTTTAATTCATCAAAGTTTTCTTCCATTGCATCACTAACACTATTAGTTGTCTTTTCCCATACTTTGATAACTTCTGAATAACGTTCGTCATTAGTAATTAAACCTCTTGCATATTGTTTTCTAATATTTTCAATTTTACTATCTGCTTCTTTTAATAATTCCTTTTTAGCTTCTGGCACTTGTACATCACTCATTGAGAATGTTATACCAGCTAATGTAGAATATTTAAATCCTAATGCTTTTATATAGTCAATTACTTCTGCTGATTCTGTTAATCCATGTGTTCTAATTACTCTTTCTATAATATTTCCCATTGATTTTTTCATAACAGGGAAACTAATTTCATATTGGAATGGATCTTCTTCTCTATCAATAAACCCTAAGTCTTGAGGAATTCCTTGATTAAAGATAATTCTTCCAACACTTGTTTCTACTTTCTTTGTTTTGATTTCTCCATCAATTTCTTTTGAAATTCTAACATAAATTTTTGCATGTATTCCTACATCATGGTTTTCAAAAGCCATTAATGCTTCTTCAGGGTCTTTATAATATGTTCCTTCACCTTTTTCTCCATCCAACACCATTGTTAAATAGTAACTTCCTAAAATCATGTCTAGTCTAGGTACTGATACTGGTCTACCATCTTGTGGTTTCAATAAGTTGTTTGTTGAAAGCATTAAATATCTAGATTCTGCTTGTGCTTCTGGTGATAATGGTAAATGTACAGCCATTTGGTCACCATCAAAGTCTGCATTAAATGCCTCACAAACTAATGGGTGAAGTTTTATTGCTCTACCTTCTACTAATACTGGTTCAAATGCTTGAATACCTAATCTATGTAGAGTTGGTGCACGGTTTAACATTACAGGATGATCTTTTATAACATCTTCTAATATTTCCCATACTTCTGGTCTTAGTCTTTCTACCATTCTTTTTGCATTTTTAATATTTTGAGCAATTCCTCTTCCTACTAATTCTTTCATTACAAATGGTTTAAATAATTCTACAGCCATTTCTTTTGGAAGTCCACATTGATAAATCTTTAGTTCAGGTCCTACAACAATAACTGAACGTCCTGAATAGTCAACACGTTTTCCAAGTAAGTTTTGACGGAAACGTCCTTGTTTTCCTTTTAATAAATCTGATAAAGATTTTAATGGTCTATTTCCAGCACCTGTTACTGGTCTTCCTCTTCTTCCATTATCAATTAAGGCGTCTACAGATTCTTGTAACATTCTTTTTTCATTTCTTACAATAATCTCTGGTGCACCTAATTCTAATAATCTTTTTAATCTATT